>CAVLCC010000091.1:0-2002 GCA_963661535.1 Senegalimassilia sp. | reverse complement strand
CGCCATGGACGTGGCACGCTTCTTCTATGGCACTGCTAACCCGTCAGTTGAGCTCCATGAAGGCATCTTCAACGTGGAAGACTGCTTGTTCACTGACGACGACGAGTTCGACAAAGACCTGCCACAAGGCGTGTTTGGAGGTCAGCCAATAGGTGAAGGCAGGCGCAACTCTGCCATGTCACATTTTGCTGGACGCATCATCAAACGATATGGCAATACCGACACAGCGTATAACGCGTTTATGGAGCACTCGCAGTTGTGCGACCCGCCACTTGAGCAAGCCGAGCTTGACCAGATATGGGCATCCGCTGAGAGGTTCTATAAGAACACAATCCTTAAAAGCGATGGCTACATCGAGCCGAGTGCGTATAACCTAGACTACAAGTACATGCCGAGTGATTACTCAGACCTAGGTCAAGCAAAAGTAATCGCTGAAGCCCTAGTTGACAAAATTGCATTCACATCAGCCACAGGCTGGCTTCACTATAACGGCACTCGCTGGGAGGAGTCTGAGGAGCGTGCCTTCAAGGCATACGTCGATTTATCTGATGAGCAGCTAAAAGAAGCGCAGGACGCTCAGACAGCACTGTTCGAGAAACTGCTCGACATGGGAGTGCCAGCCTATGTTTTGAGGACTTGTGGCAAGGAGCTAGATAAGTTTGCAACAACAGAAAATGCCTACCTCATAAGCAAGTTTAGGGAGTCAGTTCAATATCTAAAGTTCGTAAACAAGCACAGGTCGGGCTCAAGCGTGACTAACGCATTTAAACACGCACGCACCCTTATGCTAAAAGACATCCAAGACTTCGATACACACGAGTTCTTGCTTAACACGCCTGCTGGCACTTATGACCTGCGCTACGGACTTGACGGTCTAAAGCCCCACAGAACAGAGGACTTCATCAGCAAGGTTTGTATGACCTCTCCAAACTCCGATAACGAGAAACTATGGCTTGATGCGGTAGATGAGTTTTTCTGCAAAGACACAGAGCTGATTGAGTATGTTCACAGATGCGTAGGTCTAGCTTGCATTGGCAAAGTTCATCAAGAAGCACTAATGATTGCATACGGTGAAGGCAGAAACGGCAAGTCGACCTTCTGGAACTCTATATCTCGCGTGCTAGGAAACTACTCTGGCTCAATCTCGTCAGACGCTCTTACGGTCGGTTGCAAACGAAACGTGAAGCCTGAAATGGCTGAGCTCAAAGGCAAGCGTCTTGTTATGGCGGCTGAGCTTGAAGAAGGCGTACGCCTTAGCACGTCAATGCTAAAACACCTTTGCTCCACAGATGAGGTTACAGCAGAAAAGAAATATCAATCGCCTTTTAGCTTTATTCCAACTCACACACTTGTGCTCTACACAAATCATCTGCCACGTGTTGGCGCAAATGACGAGGGCACGTGGAGGCGTTTAATCGTCATTCCATTTAACGCCAAGATAGACGCAAAGCAAGACGTCAAAAACTACACAGATTACCTGCTAGAGAAGTGTGCAGGAGCAATTTTGAAGTGGGTCATCGAAGGCGCGAAAAAGGTAATAGACGCAGATTACAAGCTCACAAAGCCTAAAGCCGTCGAGGACGCCATAGGAATTTATCGTCAGAACAACGATTGGCTTTCCAAGTTCTTTGACGAGATGTGCGTCATAGGCGATGCCTACGACCAGAAATCAAGCCAGTTATACCTCGAGTATAGAGCGTGGGCACAAAGGACTGGTGAATATGCGAGATCCACGGCTGACTTCTACTCAGCACTCACGTCCGCTGGCTTTGAGCGAAAGAAAACGAAGGCCTGCAATTTGGTTTTAGGGCTTCGGTTAAAAAGCGATTTTATGGACTAAATGGGTGGAGCGAGGTGGAAGGTGCGATGAGCGCAAAAGTTGAAAATTCCGTCAAATCTAAGAAAAGTTTGCACTTTTCACTTCCACTTCTGTGCATTTTTGCGTCAGAGGGTGGACTTGGCGGAATAGCGAAATGTGCTCTGAACTGGGAAGGTGGAAGTG
>CAVLCC010000090.1:0-2041 GCA_963661535.1 Senegalimassilia sp. | reverse complement strand
GAACCAGTTCGTCGAGTTCGCATTCAATTTCAACGTGGACCTCGCTTTCGCTGCTTTTGTTAAGCCCTGGAACTCCAGCCGAACAGTAGGCGAAAGTTTGCGAATACACAAACGGGTGCACCGTTGAATCAAGCTGCAAGTGCATGAGGTAGCCCAGCGCATATGCGCGCGCGATGTCTTCGGCACTTGGTTCGTAGGGGTCAAGCTTGCGCTCTTTCTCCACAATTTGCGGAATTCCAACCGCCAGCCCACACAAGAACTCAGTGCAACGGTTGCGGTGTAACTTTCGAGCTAGCCTGTTTGCCTGAGGAGTTAGTGGGTTCACAATCCCATAGAAAAAAACGTCAGGCCCCTGGCATCCCAGCAAGAAGGCCTGTTTCTCGTCATCGGACTGGCCAATTATTTCGTGCAGGTCGGCATACAACTCTTGACCGAACGTGTCGTGCGTTATTATTGACGGCATTTTTTTGCTCCTTTCAACATGAACATTAGATTATAAACGCAATGTCTGACACCATGGCTGTTAATGTCTGACACCACTTCTGCTAAAATGAAGGCTTAAATTGCATCTCTATTCGAACAGCTCTTAAACTTAGTCGAACACGTTCGAATAAGTCTGAGAATAGAACCTAGGGCAGGCAAAGGGTCTGCCAATTAAGGAAAGGATGTTCTCATGACTAAAAAGAAAAATTCAGCGTATCACAGGTTAGACAAGGCTGAACGAGTGGTCATTGAACACAGGCTCAAAAAAGGGTGCTCTTGCAGGGAAATTGCAGGAGAACTTGGCAGATCCCCGTCGAGCGTCTATTACGAAGTTCTTAACAACAGAACAATTGATAAAGGCGCACATAAGGGTGAACGAGTTGCCAAATTGCCTGAAAAAATGTGCCCTAAGCTCGAAAAATGGCCATATGTTTGCAATGGCTGCAAACAGTGGCATTACCATTGTTCCCAGAAATTCAAAGTTGAATATTGTTCTGTTCGAGCGCAAAAATTGGCCGAGGAAACCAAAAAAAACTCGCGAATGGGAGTCGACCGAGACGAAGTAGAATTCAACCGGATAATGGACATTATTCGTAAAGACCTTTCTCGTGGACTCTCTCCTTCGCAAATTGTTATGGAGAGAAAAGACGAGGTGGGAGCCGATGCTTCCACGATTTATCGCTGGATTGAGCGAGGCTATGCAGACATGAACTGCATGGATTTGCGACGAAGATGCGGTTACAAAAAACGTCATCACAAGGTTGACCCAAAACCAACAGCGCACGGCGAAAAACGCGCGTACGCTGCCTTTTCAGCACTTGAAGCGGAGGCTCGCGCAGGTGCCTGTGAAATGGATACGGTCATTGGGCGATCTCACGATTCTCAGTGCCTGTTGACATTATACCTGCGCCCATGCAAATTTCAATTAGCTTTACTGTTGCCGAACAAATCCACGCAGTCAACTTTAAAAACGTTTGACATGCTCGAAGAAATTCTTGGGTTTGAAGCCTTTGAAAAAATGTTTCACCTGATTCTCACCGACAACGGGACGGAATTTTACGACTTTGAGTCCCTTGAAAAATCGTCTCTATTGGAAGAGAAAAAACGTTGTTCAATTTACTATTGCGACGTCCGCCAATCGCAACAAAAAGGCGCATGTGAGCGAAATCACGTTGAACTTAGAAAGTTCTTGCCAAAGAAGCTTGGGATTAATTTTGATCGTCTGACCTCGCAAGATTGCTCAGTTATAATGTCGCATTTAAACTCTGAGCCTCGCGCGAGTCTTGGAAACAAATGCGCTATCGACTTGTTTCTGGCCATCTATGGCGAAAACGCGCAAAAACTATTAGAAGCACTTGAAGTTAAAAAAGTAAACTTCGACAACTTGACAATGTTGCCAAAAGCTCTTGAAATAGAAAGACAAAAACGAGGTGAGGAACCGCTCGTAATTTAGAAAAAACTAACATAAATTTTGATGGAAAAACCGTTCGGATAAGTTCGAGAACGAGTAAGAACGGTCCAAATTCGTGCGTTCTCAAACCTATTCGAACACCAATTT
>CAVLCC010000089.1:0-2054 GCA_963661535.1 Senegalimassilia sp. | reverse complement strand
CTACAAAAGACGAAATTTTATCTGCTATGGTTGTATATGGTTTTCTAACTTATTATGATGGTTGTGTTTCTATTCCAAACCATGAGCTAATGCTTAAGTTTCAAGATGTGCTAGGAAAAGAGGACATGGGTTATGTTGCAAAACTAGCTAAGCGAAGTAAAGAGATGCTTCGTGCAACTCTTAACAAAGACACAGATACAATGACCCAAATCATAGAAGCAGTGCACGACCAAGAAGTTCCACTTTTAAACTATACAAATGAAGCGGATCTAGCAGCGCTAATCAACCTAGTATATCTATCGGCTAGAGACAGATATTTTGTACGTCGCGAGCAACCCGCAGGCAAAGGTGTGGCAGATGTAGCCTTTATTCCTCAAAATCCAAAAGATACAAAGTGTAGACCCTTTATTGTTGAACTAAAAGCTGCAGATAGTGCCGAACAAGCAATCAAACAAATCCGCAACAAAAACTACACAGCAATTTTTGAAGATGCACTTACAGGAGATACACATTACGCACAACCACCACTGGCAGTTGGAATTGCATGGGATCCTAAAACAAAAGCACATGAGTGCATTGTTGAGGATTTGTAATACCCTGCATAACCCGCGAATGTGCAGGCACACAAGATGATTATATCTCTTTTAATTTACATAAAAAACATTGTCAAAAAAGTTCGGGCATGAAAATGTATAACGAAATCATTCTCAATTACCACTCACCCCCTAAAACCTACCGTTTAACCTAATACTCGGGGGGGGGGGCACTCTACACTAAGTATGTAAAAGTATGCTATAGTGTGAAAACATATGTAATACTAGGTTTATAAACTAAAAGAATAAAAATAACTTTATGTGCCATAACTTTTAGTTTATATACCTGTTTTATATATAAGGTTTTTTGTTTTGTTGGGTCAGACGAAAGGAAGACATATGAATGTAAAGCAGAAGTTTTACAAAGATGCGGGGGGGGGCTTCTATAAAGCATTAGAAAACCCTCGCAGAGCATGTGGGGTGATTTTAGCACTTATCACCACACTGCTTTTGTGTTTGGCTTTTGGGTCAAGCCAAGCACTTGCTCAAGATAGTGAGCAAATAGATGTACCCACAGGAAAGGTCCAGTCAGTAGATTGGAGCCGTTTATCTGGATCTACTCGTCTAGATACAATGGCTGCAATCTCAAATGCTGGATTTGATAAGGCAGACACGGTAATTATAGCTAACGCCCATAATTTCCCAGATGCTCTATCAGCTACATCTCTAGCAGGATACTATCAAGCTCCAGTTCTACTAACTGGATCTTCTAGTCTAGATACTCAAACTGAAAATGAGATTAAACGTCTAGGTGCTACCAAAGCAATTATTGCTGGCGGAGAGGCAGTTATCTCAAACACTACAAAAGATCAGATAAGCAAAATAGATGGAATGGAATCTGTCACACGCCTATCTGGCCAAACAAGATATGAGACATCACAAGAAATCTATAATGCACAAAAAGGCAATTGGTCAAAAACTGCAATTATAGCTTCAGGTGAAGGATTTGCAGACTCTCTATCTATTAGTCCTTATGCTTATGCTACTAAATCTCCAATTTTCCTATCTGGCAAATCAGGAATATCAGATGATACAGCTAAAGTTATTAGAGATGGCAAATTTGAGCGTGTGGTTATTGTTGGTGGCAACGCTGTTATTCCTACATCTGTTGAATCAGTTCTAAAACCAATTGTAGGAGAGAATAACGTTATTCGCCTAGCTGGAGAACAACGCTATGAGACTTCAGAAAAAATTGCTAATTGGTGTGTTAGTGAGGGAGCCCTAAGCTATAAAGGTCTAGCAATTGCTTCAGGCGAAAACTTCCCAGATGCACTAGCTGGTGGAGCTCTATGTGGCAAGAGAGCAAGTGTAATCATGCTAGTTCATGACTATGAGCCACATTATAAATATGTTACAGATATCCTAGGCAACAACAAAGTCAATGTTGAATATGCAAATATCTTAGGTGGAACCTCAGTAATTCCAACAAGTCTTTATCAAAAATTCCAAGATGCAACAGTT
>CAVLCC010000088.1:0-2092 GCA_963661535.1 Senegalimassilia sp. | reverse complement strand
CGAATAAAGAGAGGCGACATATACCGCCTAACGCGTATTTATTAGATTAGAACATCAATCTAACTAAAGTCTTAACCAAATCTAAACCATTTCTAACCAAAGTCTTACCAATTTCTAACCATGCTTTAAATCTGATTAAGCATTTATAATTTAGAACCATTTTAGAAAGTACCGCCGAAGTCTAGATTATTTTCAATTAGATCAGTTATATTTTTATGGATAATTCCGTTTCGGCGCTGTATAGGATCATTTCGTGTAATCACATATTTAGGATAGTTATCTCGAATTTGCTCTAGCGGACGATATTCCCGATCCTCTGTATCTTTGCTATTCATAATTGTCATAGCCACTTGCACATAAGCATATTCCATATTAGGATTGCGCATTATAAAGTCACATTCAAGTTTGCCAATGCGACCAACACTTATCTCATATCCTATGCTTTTTGCGTAGTTGTATACAATATTTTCTAGAACAGGTCCATAGTTTATTCTATTGTCCGTGTTAAGTGCAAATTGACACTCCCCACAGCTAAAGCAGGGGGATTCTTGTTTCGTTGTAGATAGCTTTCTGCACCATATGGTGAGCGAGTCTTATGCCTACTCCACAAGCGTTTTCGGCTTTATGCCGAGGTTTGCGCAAGCCCTGCGCTACCGTTTTGTTTTGTTAAAAGATACAACCCTTCTACCAAAATATTTTTAGCTGCGTTTATGTCTCTGTCATGTTCAACATGACAGAGGCAACATGTCCACATACGAACCTGTAAGGGCATTTCATTTTCTATGTGCCCGCAGGTACTACATGTTTTTGACGATGGATACCAGCGGTCAACTTTTTGCAAATGCCCTAAGCGTAATTTGCATTTATATTCAAGTTGTCGCACAATCTCGCCAAAAGCTGCATCGCCTACAGCACGCGCAAGTTTGTGATTTGACAACATACCTTTAACATTAAGGTCTTCAACACAAACAACTTGGTTTTCGCTTGTAAGTTTTGAAGTTACTTTGTGTATGTTGTCATTTCTACTATTAGCTATTTTTTCGTACAGACGTGCTAGGCGTATGCGTTGTTTATTTCTATTGTTTGAACCTTTCTTCTTTCGTGACAATTTGCGCTGTTCACGTGCCAACTTCTTCTCGAATTTCTTGGTATTTTTTGGATTGTCAAAAACCTGTTTATCACTACACACAAGTAACGACTTTATACCAACATCAAGACCTATAGCAGTGTTATTTGGAGCACGCTTTTTTAATGGAACATCAGTGCAACAAACAGTCACAAAATATTTGCCGCTAGAGCTAAGCTTTAGAGTTGCTGACAAAATGCGTCCTTGAGGCAGACGCGAAATTCGAGCTTTAACAATTCCTAACTTTGGTAGTTTGACGTGGTTTTTATCAACGATTTGAATATTATTTGTGCGATAGCTTGATCTGTTGCGTTTAGATTTAAACTTTGGAAAACCTGTTTTGTTAGGTTTGCGAAAGAAATTTCTATATGCTTTATCTAAATCACGCAATGATTGTTGCAAAGCTATAGAATCTGCGTCTTTAAGCCAGCAAGTTTCTTCGTCTTTTTTCCATACTGCGATTTGCTTAATATACTCGTTAATATGTGTTAATTTCTCGCCATTTTCGTATGCTTTTTTGCGCATCGCAAGTGCGTGGTTATACACCCATCGACAACTTCCAAATGTTTTAGCAATAGTTGTTCGCTGTGTTGCATTAGGGTATATGCGATATTTAAACGACAATTCCATACTACATCACACACTACATCACACATTTTTTTGATTTTCGATATATTGCTTCACAGCAGAAAGTGGCGCACCTCCAACAGTAGAAACAAAATCTCGTTTAAATAGGCGCATGTTTGTTCCTTTTTTGATGTTGTTTTGTTTAGTATATCAAATTATGCGTTTATTGTTGTATTTTTTGTTATTTTTTCAGAATTTGCAATGACAACTAAGAAATTTGTTTAGTTATATTATATGGGAGGACTGGTAATCGCTGCAGATTGTTTTTATTAAAGTTAGCAAACAAACCGTTGTCTGTGATACACTAAGAAACACAGACAACGGACTTATTGTCTGGAG
>CAVLCC010000087.1:0-2099 GCA_963661535.1 Senegalimassilia sp. | reverse complement strand
GGCTTGTTTTGTGCATTGCTTTGTAAAAAATGTATAAGCTTATTAGTTCATGAAAGTTTGAGCTTATTGTGCAGGTGCGGGTGCAGGAGCTGCAGGCTCTACTGGTGCAGGTGCTTGAGCTGCCTCAACTTGAGCTGATACCTCTACGCCAGCTTCTTCTGCAGCAGTTGCTGCTTCGGCTGCCTCTGTGGCATTTTTTGCAACCTGCTCAGAAATAATTTTTCTTGCTGCATCAATTTTGGCTTGTAGTTGATCGTTTTTTTGATCAATGCTTGGACGAATTGATGAAACAGAAGAATGAAAACGCTGAACGCCTTTTTGATAATAATCCTGTCCTTGATCTAGAACAGAACGCAGCTGCTCTGCTGCCTCTGCTCTTGAATCAGCACCTGGCTTTGGGGCAAGAAAAATACCTGCAACCACTCCGCAAAGAGCTCCTGCAAAGAATGCTCCACCTTTACCCATGTTATTTCCTCCTAATAATAGTTTCAAACACTAGCAAATCTTTAAATCTAATTACTAAATTATAGCAATTTCTAAATTTTAACACTTATTGGTAGGTATTTGTTAGTGACTTTATTATGCGGTTTTTAACTTTACTGTCGCACTACATTGACACACTGACACATTGACACATAAGCCCGCAAGCACAAACCCAGTATATTTGATCTTATGCTAAAAAATGACGCAAAAATTTGATGCAAAAAACTATGCCTTGCATCTTTTAAATGGAAGCTGCGTGGCAGGCTGTGTGGCATGTTATACTAGATGCAAAAGCAGGCGGAATTTATAAAGATGCATATTTTTGTGGGAGGAAGAAATGCAATATTATATCAATACAGGGAGCTCGAAAGAAGCATTTGAAAAACTTAGAAATTCAACATATTTTGTTGATAAAACTGAGTTAATTAGCGCACTTGTTCCATATATAGGCACTGAACAAACATATTTTTGCATAACACGCCCCCGTAGATTTGGAAAAACTATAAATGCTCGCACATTGGCATGTTTTTTATCACGTGGGCTAGATGTTGCAGATCTTTTTGATGGTCTAGAAGTTACTGAAGATGAGCAAGCCATGAAACACTTAGGTGCACACGATGTTATATACATAGACTTTAGTGAACAACCTTTTGGCTGCAAAAATTACGAACAATATATTTGCGAAATTACAGATGGCATCATCTCCGACTTGCGCGGGTTATATCCACAAGCAGGTATCTCGCCAAATGAGAGGGATATATTTTCTGCTCTTAAAACTGCATTTTATGAAGCTAAAACAAAGTTTTGTTTTGTTATGGACGAATGGGACTCTATGTTTTTTGATGACATGTTTTCTGCAGAAGACCAAAAAGCTTATTTAAAGTTTTTAAAGCAGCTTCTTAAAGGCAAGCCTTATGTAGACTTTGCTTATATGACAGGTATTTTGCCTATAGCCAAACACTCCACTGGCTCAGAACTTAATATGTTTGATGAATTTAGTGCCGTAAATGACCCTTTATTCTATAAGTTTTTTGGATTTACAGAAGACGAGGTGCGTAATCTTTGTGATGTTCACGCCAAAAGAATTCCAAACGCAGAGGTTGATTTTGAAGGTCTAGTGGAATGGTACGATGGTTATATTGCAAAAAAAGGTGAGCATATGTTTAACCCACGCTCTGTTGTACTTGCTCTAAACAGAGATTGTTTGGAATCTTTTTGGACAGAGTCAGGACCATACGACGAGATTTATTATTATGTGCGCCATAACATTGCTGCTGTAAGAGACGATATTGTGCGTATGATTGCAGGTGAGTCTGTGCGAGCTGAAATGGAAAACTATGCAGCATCTTCTATGTCACTAACTACAAAAGACGAAATCCTATCCGCTATGGTTGTATATGGTTTTCTAACTTACTATAATGGTTGTGTATCTATTCCCAACCACGAGTTAATGCTCCAGTTTCAAAAACTGCTAAAAAAAGAAGACATGGGCTATGTTGCAAAGCTAGCTCAAAGAAGTGAAGATATGCTTTGCGCCACTCTTAACAAAGACACAGATACAATGACCCAAATCATAGAAGCAGTACACGACCAAGAAGTTCCTTTGTTAAACTATA
>CAVLCC010000086.1:0-2747 GCA_963661535.1 Senegalimassilia sp. | reverse complement strand
GTTGAAGCCTCTAGAAAATCGGGAATATAAGTTGGGTTTGTGTCGTTTGAAAAACAAGCAAGGTACTGGAGAACGTTTGCATTTATGCCGTTGCCTGTGGCAAACTGTGTGCCGCTGCCCGTTAGGTTTGAAATGCCTATGCGTGCGTTTGCTCCTAGGTTTGATACCTGCAAATTTGCTGCTCGACCAACATATACATTCTTGCCTCCGTTGTTGTTAACGATACGGGGGTTTTGGGAAAGATAGAATGTTGCCTCCCCTGTATCTCGTGCGCTAACATAAACCGCACCATAAGCAGCCGCTTCGTTTTGCTCCACTACAATTGTTCCTTGCAAATAAACCTTGCCGTAGTTTGCGTTGATGGCTGCACCGTAGCCGTTTTCTGCACTGTTGCCCCTAAACGTAGCCGTGCCACTGATTGTGGTTGTATTGGCAATGCTTTTGCTCATAAATGCACCGCCGCCAGTGTCTCCTGTTGCTGCGTTGCTCTCAAATGTGCCACCTGAGATATTTACGGTGTTTGTGTTAGAGGCATCACTTGCATTTGCAAAGATAACTCCGCCACCGCCAACTCCGTTGTTGTTTGTGAAGGTGCCGTTTGATATTGTAAGCGTTCCTGCCTCATAGAGTTTAAATACACCACCGCCATTTTGTGCAGCAGTGTTTGAGTCAAAGAGTCCATCACTTATTGTTGTGGTTCCTCCTGCAATATATACAACTGCTCCACCACTTCCTGCGGATTTAAAGTTTTGTAGAGTTGTTGTTGTTACCTCTATGCCATCACCCTCACTTGCTCCATCAGGGGTGTCTCCTGTGGCTGCATTTAGGTTTCCGCTTTGAACAATAATTGGACTTGCAACCGCATGTGTTTTTGCAGCTGTGCCTGAGGTAACATCAATTGTTTGTGTGCGCTCTGTTTTGGTTCCGTCAAAAATGCATCCTTTTAGATTTAGAGTTCCTCCATTTATTATTAGCTGTCCTGCAGTTGCTACTGTAACCACTGGTTGGTTGTGATTATTACCATTTTTGGTTGGGTTTAGTACTGTGGAGGTAACTCCTGATGTAATGTTTTTAACTGTTATTTCTTGAGTGATAGTGTGTGAGGAGCTAAGAGTTACATCTTTATAGATCTCTATTGTGCCTCCTCCATTTGCTTCTAGATAATCAAATGCATCATCTATTGTTCTGCAATATAGAGAAGAAGGAGCAGTAGCCACACGGCAAACCCCCTCATACATGTTATCTGTTGTAATAGAAGCAGCAGCTAGAGTTGCCTCGTCTTGATTTTCTTGTTGGTCGGTTTGGTTTTGTTCTTGCTCTGCGTCTTGCTCTTGTGCAAGAGTTGCTTCTTGTTGCTCTTGTTGGATTGCTTTGTTTTGCTCTTCTATAACGTCTGTTGTTTTTTGATTTATATCTGTTGGGTTTGTGGAGTCTGTTTGTTGAGAGTCTTTTGTATCAGTGTTTGTGCTTGTGTCTTGTGAGCTGTCTTTGTTTGTGTTATCTGTAGTTGGAGAGCCATCGCTTTGGTTAGTTTTATCTGTTGTTTGGTTTGCTTGTTCTTCAGCTAACGCAGAGGTTCCTGTATTTCCTACCAAATAATCGTTTAGATAAGGAAAAGTGCTAAGCAGCAAAACTATGCTAAGAGTAATTCCTATTGCTTTTTTCAAGAACTTTTTGGTCTGTTTATCCATCTTAATAAACCTCTTTGGTTTGCTTGTTTTTTGTGTTTGTTTGTCTGCGTTTTGTTGTTCGTTTGTTTTTTGTGGTTAAGCTTGGTCTTTTCTATGCTTGAATTGCTTGTGCTATTACTGAGAGCTTAATAGATTTGTAGTCTGTATAGTTAACGCTATCTTGAATTACAACTCCAGAAATTAGTTTTGAGGTCGACTCGCCTTTGGCTAGTGTTTTGTTGTATTTAAATGTTCCGTCTGATTGTTGGAAGGTCCAGTCATCTGACCAACCTTCTGCAAGATATACTCTCATAACTGATGTTTCTATGTAGTCTCTAGTTGTGCCATCAATTGTTTCTTGTCTTAGAGTAGACCACTCTTCGGTTACTGCCATATAACCATCGCTTAGAGCATTTCCTTCATAGTCTGCATACTGATTACTTTCAACTAGAGGAATAACAGATACAGTTATTGTTTCGTCTTGTGCAGTTGAGTTGTCGCTATTTTTAACGAACACATATTTGCTGTCTGTGCCTAGAGAGTATTCTGCAGCTGTGTCATAAACTGGAGATGCTGTAAGAGATGCTTGCTCGCCAATATGCAGTGCCACTTCTGCAAAGGTTGCTCTATTAGGAGTTTGGTTTGCAGTATAGACAACGTAGGCAAATGTAGCTCCTATACCTAAAGCAAGCACAAGAGTAAAGATAAGCACAGCTATGCGAGCTTGAGAATAAGTGCCTTTTCGTAAGCCTTTTTGTCTAACAACTTCTGTTGTTTTATCGTTTGGCACATCTATTGCTATATTTTTGTTTCGTTTTTTCATATATGTGCTTTCTTGTATGTGTTTTGTTTTGTTTGTTTTTAGTTGAGAGCAAGATGACTACTGGGCGCGCAGTGTCTGCGCTATGGAAGAGCGCAAACCAACTATCGCATTATGCTTTCATTAAAAAACAAGTGCAAATAATATACTCTACATATCTAGATTAAACAAGTTTAGATTATAAATTTTTGACTCAAACGGGCATAAAATTGCATCAAATTGCCATGTAATTGCGGCAATTTGCCTCTACCCCCCCC
>CAVLCC010000085.1:0-2763 GCA_963661535.1 Senegalimassilia sp. | reverse complement strand
GCGACACAAAAGATTTTGCTACAGTTGCAAGCGAAGTTTATGCAAGCAAAACTCAAGACAAGTTAGATCAAAGTTCGTCTCAATCTGCAACCAACTTTGCCAACATCGCGCAGGGCTTCTCACAATCATTTAGCAACTTAACAAATTCAGAGCAGACCACATCCCAAGCAACTTCCAGCCCTACCGATATACAAACTGCAAGCGACTCCACTACCGCACAATCCTCATCCCAAACCGAAAACATCGCACAATCCGCAAACACCCAGCAAGACGACGAAGCAACTCTTGCTTCCACAAGTGTTAATGATCCTAAGACAGACTACCAATGGGCACTAGATGCAATGAATGTATATGATGCATGGGACTATTCAAAAACAAATAAGTCAGTTTCTGTTGCAGTTTTAGATACTGGTATAAATGTAGATCACGAAGATTTAAAAGACAACATAGTTGCAACATATAATGCAGAAACTTATGATGGATTTTCGATAGGTGATAATGACCATGGCACCCATGTAGCAGGAATTGTTGCAGCAAAATGCAATAACAGCAAAGGAGTAGCAGGAGTTAGTTATGATGCAGGAATTGTTGCAATAGATGTTAGTTATACAACTACAGACGGCAAAAAATATATTTCTGATTCTGCTTTAATAAATGCATATAACTATGTAATCAAAAACAAAGATAAATACAATATACGCGTAGTTAATATGAGTCTAGGAGCTGAGGGTTCTACTGCAGCAAGTCTTTGCAGGGTAATGGATCTAGCTAAAGATAACGGAATTATCTCTATTGCTGCTGCAGGAAATGATGCAGATACCCTAGGTTCTTATATTCATACTCCATCAGACTATGATACATGTGTAAGTGTTATAAATCTAACAGGCAAGATAAAAGATATCAAAATTAATTGGAGTACTTTTACTATTGAAACTGTGATATATGGTAGCCCTTATACTCGTTCTTCAGATTCTAACTACGGTCCTCAAAAAGACATAAGTGCTCCAGGTACTGACATTTATAGCTCAACTGTAGGAAGTAGCTATGAGAGTAAGTCGGGTACTTCTATGGCTTCTCCTCAAGTAGCAGGTGTTGCTGCTCTTGTCTTTGCAGCTAATCCAAGCCTAACCGTTAACCAGTGCAAAGATATTTTGTATTCAACAGCTACAGATCTAGGAACTACAGGTAAAGATGATGAATATGGCTGGGGTATGGTTAATGCCGCATCTGCTGTTAAAAAAGCAGTATCGGGTGGCGAGACTCACTCATGGGATAGCTCTAGCGTTATTCAAAAACAGAGCTGTACGACAGATAAAATTGTGCGCTATACATGCACTTATTGTGGAGAAACCAAAGATGTTGTAGAGGCAACTAAGACAGGACACAACTATGTAGGAACTGTTACACAACAACAAAGTTGTGAAAAACCTGAAATTACTACCTATAAGTGTTCTAATTGCGGCGATACTTATACCTTACAAACCAAAAGTGCTCTAGGTCATAGCTATGAGCTTGTGGAGACTAAAGAGCCAACTTGTGATACGGCAGGTTATAAGAAATATACTTGCTCTACTTGCAGTGATACATACACTGAAACACTTGATGCACTAGGGCATAAATATACATCTAAGATCACACTTGAGCCAACTTGTGAAGACACTGGCAATACCCGCTATACGTGCTCAGTATGTGGGGAGTCTTATGATGAAGAGATTGAAGCTACAGGACATACCTGGGCAGAATCTATAACCAAAGAGCCTACATGTGGAGTTGCAGGTATAAAGACATTTACATGTATGGTGTGTAACAAAAGCTATACAGAAGAAATAGCAGCTAGCGACAAACATACTTATGAGTCTAGTATTGTGCAAATGCCAACTTGTGAAGACACAGGTACAAAACGCTATACGTGCTCAGTATGTGGGGATACATATGATGAAGAGATAGCCGCTACAGGACATACTTGGAAAGAAACTGTAACCAAAGAGCCAACGTGTACAGAAAAAGGCACACTTCATACTGAATGTTTAACTTGTACCAAGACCTATGATACAGATATAGAAGCAAAAGGTCACAACTACAAGCTAACTACTAAAGATCCAACTTGCACGCAAAAAGGCGAGCTAATATATACATGCGCAAACTGTGGAGATGAGATAAGATACTCAACAGCTGCAAAAGGACATGAGTATGAGTCTCGGGTTACTAAAGAGCCAACTTGTGTTGATAAGGGTGAAACAACCTACACATGTTCTGTGTGTAACGATAGCTACACAAAAACTGACATAGATGCAACTGGAGTCCATGACTTTGCCAATCCTAAAGTTACCAAAGAACCAACCTGTGTTGACACAGGCGAGACAACCTATACTTGCACAATGTGTGGCGCAACTAAGATAGAAAGCATTGCGGCAAAAGGACACAACTACAAGCTAACTACTAAAGAGCCAACTTGCACACAAAAAGGCGAGCTTTTATATACATGTGCAAACTGTGGTGATGAGATAAGATACTCAACAGCTGCAAAAGGACACAAGTATACTTCTGAGGTAATTCAAAAACAAAGTTGTACGCAAGATGAAATTACACGCTATACATGCTCTGTGTGTGGAGATAGCTATGATGAGACGACTGTAAAAGCTACAGGGCATAAGTATGAGTCGGAGGTAACTAAGGAGCCAACTTGTGTTGAAAAAGGTGAAACAACATATACATGTTCAGTTTGCAACGATAGCTATACAGAAGCTGATATTGCAGCAACTG
>CAVLCC010000084.1:0-2803 GCA_963661535.1 Senegalimassilia sp. | reverse complement strand
CCAAATTGTGCTCCACTAGCAAGAAGACCAGCAGTTTGGGAATTGTAACCGACCATCGCTGCTTTTCCCATTCCAGATGCACCAATAATCAATTTGGATACGTCATTAAGGTTCAAATCTGACTTTTGTGCACCATTGTTGTTCGTATTACCATAAATCACTGGATTATCGCTTATTGTTACAGTGCCTTTTACACTGGTAATTGCGCCAATCGCACCCCCATAAGCATTATTAGCCGTAACTTTATTATCAACAATTCTTGGACTTCCAGAAATTGTTAGGCTAGAACCTGTTCGTATTTCTACCGCGCCAGCGCTTCTAGCGGTCGTATTGTTTGCAATGAGCACAGGTCCAGTATCGGTATTGATCTTGCAAACTGTATACTGACCTGCAAAAACAGCACCCCCATCGAGTGACAACGTATTATTTGTTATCGTTCCACCCGTGATGTTGCAGTATGCAATTTGCGTTGCAGTTGTGCTGCCATCTGAAGTACAGCTAACACAACCACCTGTTGAGCCTGCGTTGTTGGTAACGGTGCCTCCAGTCATATTGAATGTTCCATAGCCAACATAAAACGGATTTTCGCTCCAACCAGCAGTGTTAGTTGATCTTCCATTTAATGTGATTAAGCCACCATTAAGATTAAACTCAGCATTCGCTCCACAAATGCAAGCACAAGCACCGCCGCCTTTCCAACCACTTGCATACGATTGGCAGTTTTTGATTGTTCCATTATTCATAGTCACTTTTCCAACAACATTCAAAAAGCCACCACCACTGTTTAGAGCATTGCATGTTGTATTCACAAAATTCTCAATTACCGTCTCACATGCAGTCCTCACATTCGGCGCATCATCGGTAGAATCAGGCAGACTACCAGCAGGTCCATTATTTATAGTAAAACTGGCATTATCGGAAACAAGAATGCCAGAGCTACTGCGCTCTCGTGTAGCTGCGTCGTCAGTAGAGGTGCCAGTCCATGATTTTCCACTAAACTTAACACCCTCCACAATTGCAATTCCATTTATGGTTAAGCGATAGTCGGTTATATTAGTTCCATCATTTTTGGAGAAGTAAACGACCGGTTCTTTATCGACGCTATATGCGATATTTCCTTGGTCGTCTATAAATGGATTTTCTGTTTCGTTTATTGGATTAACAACGTTTCGGATATAGCAAGTCTTACCTGCCGCAAGAGTTCCTGCTGCAGTAAGGGTATGGTCTTTCAAAATCTCTAGAGTGTTGCCGTCAGTTACGCCATCTAGAGCAGCATTCAACGAATCGTAATACTTAACAAAAGCTCCAGTGCCGCTCGATCCGCTAGTCTCTTTAACGACAGCACTACTCCATTTAATTGTCGCATCATCAGAAGACGGAGCAGATACTAAGCTATTGTCATTGTTATTTATAAAAGCACCTTCAATATTTTTGTATGTTGTTGCTGGATTTGAATCAGATGTTGCAAATTGATTTCCAGATACAAGCATTGTCGCAGTTTTAGCACTGTAGAATCCAATCTTTGCACCCTTATCAAGCTTGCCTTTAACCACAACCTGATCCACAGCATTAAAAAGCAAATCTGACTGCAATCCATCTTTATCTGTGTTTCCCCAAATTACAGGGGCACCACCTAGTATTTCTACAGATCCTGTTGTTGTATTTGCATTAAATGAAGAGATAGCACCGCCGCACCACGTGCGAGAAGCATTTGACTTATTATTCGTGATTCTAACATTGCCATCAATTTGAATGCAGTTAGCCTTAGTTCCACTTCTAAGCTCTATGGCAGAACCACTGTTTGCTGCTTCATTGCTGTCAAAAACTGCATCTCCACTGATTTTATATTTTGTTCCATCGTTTGTTAGATAATATACTCCACCTTGGTGTGAAGCAACATTTTTATAAAAGTATCCCCCCGTTGTGCTTCCTGTAGCAGTGCTTACAGAAAAATTGCAGACAGCACCACAAAAGCCAACATTATATGTAACAGTCGTATTTACTACATTAAATACACCACCATGATTATTAAATGTGTCCGCGCCATAATAAGCTAGTGTCCCGTCGGGATATTTTTCTCCATTATGAGTAATTGTTCCACCATCAATGTCAATCTGACCGGTTGAATCTATATGCGCAACATGTCCTCCTATAATTTGGGAGTTTCGTACTCCTATAGAATTGTTATAAGAAAATGTTGCACCGGTTATTTTTACATAGCCTTGAACCAGCATCACACCACCAGTAGTTTCATTCTCAGTTCCGGTGGTGTTATTAAAACGAGTAACAGTAGACTCTGTATAAAGCTCTGTACCTGCGGGGTTATAGCCCTTTGTGCCATCTTGGAACGAAAGATCAGCACCGTCAGATACTAAAAGCCCCGAATTTGCACGTTCTGTGTCATTGCCATCAAAATAAACACCATTAATTACATTATCAG
Organism: Senegalimassilia sp.; assembly: GCA_963661535.1. Lineage (GTDB taxonomy): Bacteria > Actinomycetota > Coriobacteriia > Coriobacteriales > CADBOM01 > CAVLCC01. Next base: position 363 of record CAVLCC010000084.1, on the reverse strand, counting down.
TTGCACTTGCGTCATAGATGATTCTACCAGCTGCTGCAAAAGTGGTTATTGGCGCATGAGAATTTCCATTTAATGTCCAATCGACTCCAGTGTTTATAGGATCATTGACATTTTTTATGCAAATGCCTGCAATATTAATTGTTGACTCAGATTCATGCGTACTATCTTTAAAAATCTCTATAGTGTCATCTGCTGTAGCCGCTGCAATTGCTTTGGCGAGTGTCTCGTAATATGTTGTAATTCCATTATGCGTGATATAACATACGTAATCACCATCATTTGACTTTGGCTCTCTCCACTTAAGAGATGTTGAAGCCTCTAGAAAATCGGGAATATAAGTTGGGTTTGTGTCGTTTGAAAAAC
>CAVLCC010000083.1:0-3010 GCA_963661535.1 Senegalimassilia sp. | reverse complement strand
AGAAGGACAATCTTGGACAATCAATAGAGCTAAAATTACTTCTGCTACCATAGCTGGTGTAACATTTAATGGTGCACCTCAAGGCCCTGGAGCAGTTACAAGTGCATATGCAGGTGACTTAAAGATTGATGATGGTGCTTGCACAGCTTCTGTGACTGAACAACAAACTAATGCAGATACTTATGATACAGCTACAGTTGAAGTAGATGAGACTAAGTGCACTAACTTCACAGGTTCAATTGGTAATGTTTCTTGGTCAATTACATCTATTCAAATTACGGAACTTGAACTAAATGACAATCCTGTATACAATCGCACAAACCAAGCACCTACAGTTAAATTTGTAAAGGCAGGAGATATCACACTAAATGAATCTGATTACACATTTAGCGTTGAAGAAAAAACAGATGTAAATAACGATAAAGATAATCCATACACTGCAACAGTTACAGCTAATAGTTCTAACTACACAGGTTCAGCGTCTAAAACTTGGAACATCACACCTGCAACAATTGATAGCGTAGTAGCTACAACTTCTACCTATAAAGGTGAAGCACAAACAGCAACACTAGCTGTTTCAGCAGGTAACCTAACTGGTCTTGAAAAAGGTAAAGACTACACAGTAGATAACGACTCTGATACGAAAACAAATGCAGGTTTACACACAGTAAGTGTTAGTGGCACAGGCAACTATCAAGGCACTAACATAACAGGCGATTGGACAATCAATAGAGCTAAACTAAGTAGTGCTGAATTGTCTAATCCAACATATAGTGGTACAGAACAATTACCTACAGAAATTACTTCAGCTAAGGCAGAAAATGGTTCTGTGATACTAACTGCAGACGACATTAAAGAGCTAGAAGTATCAGGTGATAAGCAATCAGATGTTTTGACTGAAGAAGATAAATATTACACAGCAACTGTTAGTGCAAAAGATGGCGCAACTAATGTTACAGGTTCAGCGTCTGCAACCTGGAACATCGAAGCTGTTGAGATTACAAGTGCAACTGTAAACACTGGCACAACCTTTACCTATACAGGTTCTCCACAAACTCTACAATCAAATCAAATTACTGTTAAAGCAGGAACTCTAGATTGCGACACATTTAACCTAAGCGACAATACGCGAACAGTTGCAGGTGAACAAGATGTAATTGTTACAGGTATTGGTAACTTCACAGGCACAACAACTTGCAAATTGACAATTGAAAAAGCCACATTAAATTCAATTACCTTTAATCAAGCCTCTTACACTTACGATGGCAACACAAAAACACCTATCATTACAGTTAGCTCTAATAGCGGTACACCTAAACAAGGTACAGACTACACACTTGATGGTACAACTTCTGCAAAGAAAGCAGGAACATATACAGTTAAAGTCAATGCAGCTGGCTCTAACTTCCAAGTTCAAAGTGGTGGTCTATCAGGCACATGGACAATTGCACAAAAAACTCTAACAAATGATATGGTTACTGTAACTGGTACAAGTTATACATATACTGGTAAAGATATTACTCCTGATGTAACTGTTACAGATGGTACTACAACCCTTACAAAAGATACAGATTACACTGTCGGTACAGCATCAACTGTTGGAACACATGATGCAGTTGTAACAGGTAAAGGCAACTATACAGGCACAGTTGCAAAGGCAAATGCATGGACAATTAACTCAAGCAAACCTACTTCTAGTGATACATACTGGATTGCAGCATCTTATATAAAGACAGATACATCAAAAGGCAGACAAATTACTAGTGTAAGCAGTGATCCTACTACACTAGAAATGAAGAGATCTAAAGCCCAAATTGATGAAGATATGAAGGTACTACGTGCAGGTACTGGAACAAATTCACTTACTGGAGACACTTACGCACAAATTAAGACGTTGTATGAGTCTTGGATGAATAGTGATGACTATCACCTATATACAAAATGGAATTCACCATCTACAGAGAGTGACGATGCTACTGTATCAGGAGCAAATGTTTATGTAGAGTTCCGTATCATTCAAGTAGGAGCACATCTAAATACTGCAGGTAACAGTTCTTCTGGCGATAAATCTGCTGTAACCTTTATGGCTTGTCATGCGTTGCCTTCTGCTAAACAGATGAATTCCAGTCTTACTAACTCAGGCGGCTGGGGAAATTCTTATATGAAAAAAACATTAATGACAGATTACGTAGCAAGTGGATTAAGTGGACTTTCTAGTGCTGCCAGGAAAATCACAAAGGTAGCAACATCTGGTAGCAGTGGAAACTGGATAGAAGGTAGCACAACAACTGACCAATTCTGGCTATTGTCTTACAGCGAGATATTTGGAACTGGAGGTTTAATAAGTGATGGAGTGTTTAATAATGAGGGAACCCAATATACTTGGTTCGCTAAATATGTAGATCAACCAAGAGATCCTAATGTAATCTTGAATGGTATGAGCAAAACCCGAGAAAATAAATACTCTGGTGAATACTCCGACACGCTTTGGTGGCTTCGCTCGCCGGGTGTTAGCAACTCCAACAACTTCGGCTCTGTGTACAACACTGGCAAACCTAACGGCAACTACTCCACAAATTCTTTTGGGGTAGTCCCAGCTTTTGCGATGTAATTTTTCTGGAAGCTTATAAGAAGCAATGAGTAATAGACTTTAAGAAAGGAAGATGATATAGATAAGCCCCTCGGTTTTATGCCGAGGGGCTTTTGATAAAAGTCTTTCTGCATTACTCTTATTTAACTGTTTTAGTCATATTTTGTTTGTGAGCCCGCACAGGCTTAAAACCCCCTAATGTTTTGTCAAATTTTTTTGAAAATAAAAAAAGCTAACAAATCGCTAGCTTTTAGTGAGATTCTATTAGGATTACTCTAAAAATTCTTGGTGCTAAATTCTAAAGACGAGAAGCTATCGAAACCATACTTGCTTCTACATGCGGCGACAAAGAACATTTAAGATACGAAGCTGCAGATCTGATTTATCATTTAATGGTTTTGCTTGAGAGATACGATGTGT
>CAVLCC010000082.1:0-3023 GCA_963661535.1 Senegalimassilia sp. | reverse complement strand
AAACAAAACAACTATTCAAAAAGCAAACATACTAGGAGGCTCAGGAGCACTTCCTGCTAGCCTTTATCAAACATTCCAAAGAGCTACTCTAAAAGAAGCTATAGATATTTCTAGAGCTGAGATTACTATATCTACAAACCCAACTAATAATACTTATACAGGCAGCCCAATCACAGCTTCTATAGATAAGGTAATACTTGATGGAGTAGAACTTCCTACCACTGCTTATACACTAGATAGCACATCTGTTTTAAGTGCTTCTAATGCTGGAAGCTACACAATAACAATTACAGGCAATGCTCCAGATTATGCAGGACAAGCAAGGGCAACTTGGACAATAGAGAAGGCTTCTATTGCTGGTGCAACTGTAACTGTAACAGACTCATCATATGCCTATACAGGTAGCGAGATTACTCCAAATATAAGTGTTTCGATAGGTGACAAAACTCTAACTCAAGATGTTGACTACACACTATCTGGTGATACATTAAAAACTGAAGAAGGAACATATACTGTTTATGCAACAGGAATAGGCAACTATAAAGACACAACTACTGGAGCTAGTTGGATAATTAAAAACTTTGAGAATGCTTACTGGATTGCACCTGCTTATATTAAAGCAGGTGGAACTTATACCGAAGCAAATATAGATCCAACTAAATCTGTTACAAGAACAGAAGCGCAAATAGCTGAGGATATGCAAGTTTTGCATGACCAGCTTGAAAAAACATCTGATAACAAAGATAAGAGTGCGCTAACAACAATGTATACAAACTGGATGAATGATGACAGCTATCATCTATATACCAGATGGTATGGAACAGACGTAACAGACAGCACTTCTCCAAACAAATACGTTGAATTTCGCATCATTCAAGTAGGGCAACACGACTCAGATGGCTCTGCTATCACATTTATGGCAACACACTCGCTGCCTACTGCTAAGAAGATGAATTCTACTGCAGACAATACAACTTCTTGGTCTGGATCTTTAATGCGAACAACGCTAAATGCTAGCGATAGTTATGGCATGAGTGGACTTTCTGATTTAACAAAATCAGTAAAAATAGTAGGAAAAGCTGAAGCTGTATATAATTCTTCAAGTTCATCATGGAATACTTCTTCAAGCTTGTGTGATACAGCAGATAAGTTTTGGCTATTGAGTTATAGCGAGGTGTATGGAAAAGGCTCAGACTATATAACTGGTAATAATTCGACACAAAAAACCTATATAGCAGAAGGCTCTCAGTACACTTGGTTTATTGCTAATGTAACAAATCCAACATCTGGAAACAATGCTTTGAAAAGCATATACAAAACACGTGCTGGTTCCAATCCTTCTGGCTACTACGACCCACTTTGGTGGCTTCGCTCTCCGGTTATTGTGAACTACTATGATTTCATCTTCGGCGGTGTCTTTAACGATGGTAGTCCCTATAGCCACTATGCTGCCAGCGGTACATGCGGGGTTGTCCCAGCTTTCTGTATGTAAACTCTCAAGTTAAACCAAACCTACACAAAGTGGCGAATAGGAAACTCCCTCAAGCGATCTATTCGCCACTTTATTATGTATGCATTATTATGTACTATCATCAAGTGCAATGATAAAGAATATGATTCAGTTTCAAAACACGCTTATATTTATCTGTGCAGTATTTCAATATGTCTCAATTTATTTGTGACCTTTAAAGATTGAGAATTACAACAACCTTATAAAATTTTGTCACATGAGGACAAACACTATCTTCCAAATAAATCGCTATGCGAACCTGTGCGGGCTAAGGTCAACACAAGCACATCATCTTCGATACGATAAATCAATAACCAATTTGGTAATACATGACACTCGCGGTGTCCAACCCAGTTTCCTGTTAGTGCATGATCCTTGTATTTTTGAGGTAGTTCCTTACCCATTGCAATAGTGGTAATCACCTCTTCTAGCAATTCGATTTTTAAACCACGCTTTATTGCAAGTTTATAATCCTTTTTAAACTGTGTTGTGAATTTAACGATGTATTTCATGATCTGAGATCTGCAAAGAGCTCATCTAGATTGTCATACCCTTTTGCGGATGAGTCTTTTGCAATCCTTTCTGCCTCTAACATGGCAGCAATAGTTTCTTTATTAGGTTGATTTAGTGAAATGTCAAATGGAATCCGCCCCTCGCGAAGCGATTGACGAACAAAAATATTAAACGCTGTTGATAAGTTCATGCCTAATTCTGCAAAAAGAGCATCGGCTTGTGCTTTTAAGTTAGAATCCATGCGGATGCTAATGTTTGTGCTTGTTCCTGCCATAAAATTATCTCCTTTTCTAAAACACAATATATTATATGTAAAATGTACGAAAAAATCAATGTATTGCACGAATAATTAAGTATTTTTATTTTTGGTTAATTGCCAAACTTAGTGCAGGCTTGCTGGATAATCTTCCTGTTAGTTGCAGTTATTTCTAAAATGGAAACTACTGAATCCTACATTAATTCATCGAAAGCAAGTACATTTATCGGTTGTTTTAGAATGGCTTACGGCAATTACTTGTCTTTATTGCATACAACATGTTCGCCCGCGTCCCTAACGTCTACCTTCAAAATAATGTATTGCAATTAGTCGGAAATACATATGTTTAAGAGGATAGAGGGGAGGAAAAATTTATATTTCATTACATAGTTTGACGTGTTAATTTGTGCTATGGTAACTTATTAGGGGTTTTAAAAAATCCATTTATTTGTAAGCATAAGGCAACGAAAGGAAGATTTATGTACAAAAACAATTTTTCGTCTGCGCAGGTTGGGGTAAGTTATGAGCCTAGCTTGTGCACCGCAAGGTCTGAAAGCAAGCATTTAAAAGCAGCTCTGCTAGGGTTGATTGTTGTGCTACTTGCAATGCTTATTCTTATTCCAACACAAGCACTTGCAAAAGATGCAGAACAAATTGATGTTCCACAAGGTTATTCACAACTAACTGATTGGAACCGCCTTGCAGGAAGTAATCGCCTAGATACAATGGCAGAGATATCTAGTG
>CAVLCC010000081.1:0-3093 GCA_963661535.1 Senegalimassilia sp. | reverse complement strand
GTTTTTCAAACGACACAAACCCAACTTATATTCCCGATTTTCTAGAGGCTTCAACCTCTCTTAAGTGGAGAGAGCCAAAAGATGCAGACAGCAAAGATTATGTTTGTTATATAACCAACGCAGGAATCACAACTTACTATATCTCTTTGCAAGCTGCCTTAGCTGCTGCGGCTGAGGGCAATACGATTGAGATTTTTAAGTCGCACGAGTTTTCGCTTGGCACGGGGGTCGAGCAAGAACTCACCAAAAGCGTAACCATTATGAACGTTTGCAATCCTTTAAATGATGGAGTGAATTGGCTAAAGAACGGCAACGCAAAAGACGCAACCGATAATCCCAATGGTGAGCCCATAGTTTCGCTTGCCAAAGCCGACAGATTTGTTGTTGGAGATGGAACAAACGCAGCAACAGTAACCATCAAGGGACTTCGTCTAAAGGGAGAAGCTGCAGAGGCCACAAATACAGACGGGCGTCAAAAGTCTGTAATGCTTGCAAAAGGTAGTGCTAACCTCAAGTTCCTAAAAGGCGAAGAGGGCACCGACAACTATGGCAACGCACTAAGTTCAGACAATTATGCAACCTCGATTTATAACCAATCTGAAGTTAACGAAGATGGTGGAGGACTCTTGTGCATGGAAGCAGATAGCCAAGCCACGCTTGAGCAAATAACAATGACTGACAGCTTGTCATATTCAGCCAAATGGGACGGAGGAGGTACTATTGTTAATATTATAGGAAAAGCAACATTAACAATAAATGGTGGTGAATATACGGGACTAAAATGCAGAGGCTCAGCCAACTGGGGAGAGGCTTCAATCAAAGTATCTACTGGAGCCGATGGCACAGTTGTTAACATGAAAGATGTTTATGCACACGGTAACACAGGTTCTCATGGAGGCTTTATAACAACTTCAGACTCCTTAACTGCTGAACTTAATATTGAAGACTGCACTTTTATCAAAAACACTGCTTATGTTGAGGGAGGTGCAGTTTATGCAGGTGGTGGAGAGATTGCCAAGGGTTATACAACTCTCAATATATCGGGTAGCACTACATTTAAAGAAAATGAGTCTGCCAGATGTGGCTCGGCATTTTCGTGCAGAGGGCAATTGAATTTGTCGGGCAATGTTTTGATTACCGGAAACACTAACAGTGGAACCGACTCTGCAGGAACATATGTTGGAGGAGCAATTGATGCTTATGGTCATCCTTCGAGAAGTTGGAAAATTTCTGGTTCACCTAGGATATATGGAAACACCCCTGCAGATGTTGCGGTTTATTCTACTAACTATTCTCTTTCTGTAGGAAATATGCTAAAGGACGCACATGTTGGCGTTCAGCACTATACCGCAGACATGAACGCTGCAGGCAAGCAATTTGCAACCACAATCAATGCATCAGCTGCGGCGGAAGAAAACTTGGCAGGCGCGTTTTTTAATGATGTTGACAAAACGCTTGTGTCTATTCCAGGAGAAAACAATGCAGCAATTTGGGGATCTGCAGTTGTAAAAGAGACAAGTGGATCGAGCGGCACTGGAGCTTTTGTTAAGTATTACGATTCGTTAAATGCTGCGCTAGATGGTGTAACTGACGGCAACACTCTAGAGATTTTGAAGAACCATACCCTTACCGCTGCAGGAACTCTTGCGGCAGGTAAGACTTGCTATATCCGAAACGTTGTTAATCCTATAAATGATACTGAAAACCCGTTTATAGACGACCAAGGAAATATTACTTATTCAACAGGCAAAGAACCGGTCGTTTATTTCTCTAACAATGATGGAACTAATATAACCGACTATCGCTTAACCATAAACGGAATTGCGGTTGTGGAGGGCGTTAAGTTCAGCGGACAATCGTGGACTGGCACTGCAACAGACGCAGGGGCTGCTCGCAATCGATCGACATCGGGAATTTTGGTCTCGGCAACAGGAAACATGACAATCAAAAATGGATCTGATGGTGGCGTGCTGCCTGATGGAACAGCTAGAGATGCATGTGCAACCGAGATAACTAATTTTGTTAATACAACAGCAGGAACCAGCAATTATGAGGGTGGCGCTTTTCTCATGATTAACGGCGAGGTTACCATGGAGGGCGGCACAATCTCGGGCTGCAATGCCACAAGCAGCAGTTGGAAGGGCGGAGGGTCTGTTGCCAAGATCTCTGGCACATCAGATGCCGCTCTTGCAAAATTTACCCTAAAAGGTGGCACCATCACAAATAATGCAAAAACTGCATCTGGATATTCGGGATGCTGTTTTTCGCAAGGTCAATATGCATATTTTGAAATGACAGGTGGACTTGTTGATAACAATGGCAGAACCGACGGAGCTATTCATGGTGCAGTTGTTGGAGGTTATGAAAGTGACGTATCAAAAACCATTATTGTTTCGGGTGGTACTGTTTCAAACAACTCAGCCAACAACGCAGCTTTTTATATGGGCAAAGGAAGCGTAACAATAAATGGAACTGCTGTGGTTACAGGAAATGTTGGTTCTAATGCAGGCAGTGTTATTCACACACGCACTGGTTGCACAGTAAATATAGGTGGATATGCAAGAATCACAGGAAACACAGTTACATCTGGTGGATCTGCAGCTGCTACTAATGTAAGCTGCGCGGCTATTGCACTTGTAAATACCACAGAGACCGTAAATATCACCGAATGTCCTGTAGTTAGCAAGAATTATTGGGATGACGTTGAAGCAAATGTTTCGTCTTATGCACCTGCATGTATGAATATAAGCAATTTAAACAAATCAGCTCATGTTGGGGTTTATGCAGTAGGCACGTCGAGCAAAGAGGCTGATGGTACTTTTGCAACAGGTGGAACTGATGCCACTAGTGCTGGTTATTTGGCAGCTCTATATAACGATAGAACTCCAGATGCTAACGGAAACCCCCTTAGAGGAGCCGACAATGGAGATCAGTATGTTAAATGGGAAGGTGTTACGCCAACAGTTAAGGTTACAGAAACAGTTACTTCAACCAATGCAACTACTGGTGACCCTGAATATACAGATATTGTTCACACATTTAGCGGCACAACAGCAATCTCAGATGCATTTGCATGTGTAGCAAATTTGCCGC
>CAVLCC010000080.1:0-3315 GCA_963661535.1 Senegalimassilia sp. | reverse complement strand
GTTGGACGGTGCAGCCTTGCCGCCAGTGGATATCTTAACGCTTGGCTCTCCTTGCCAAGATTTGAGCATTGCTGGCACACGCAAAGGGCTGCAAGGTTCACGCTCGAGCCTTTTTTATGAAGCGATGCGAGTTGTAAAAGAAATGAGGTTAAAGACGAATGGCAACTATCCACGATTTGTGGTGTGGGAGAACGTCACGGGCGCGCTCACATCGAACGCAGGCGCGGACTTCCAAGCGGTCGTCGAGACCTTTTGTAAGACGGCAGACGAAAAACTATCTGTTCCTCGACCTTGCAAATGGACAGGAGCAGGTGAAGTCGTGGCAGACAACTTCTCGTTTTGCTGGCGGGTGCTCAACGCTCAATACTGGGGAGTGCCCCAGCGTCGCAGAAGAATCTACGCTGTCGCAGATTTTGGAAGTGAGCGTGCCCGAGAGATATTACTTAACAGAAATAGCGTGTGCGTCAATTTTAAAGAGAGCCAGCACGCGTGGCAAACGCCTGCCAGAACCTCTGCTTCAAGCACTGCAAGCCCAAGCGAAGATGTGACGTGTTTTGACGTGCGCCTATCTTCCCTAAACACGAAAAACGTGCGAAACAAGGTTTATGAAACAAGCACTTCTCGCACGCTTAACACTGGCGCAAATTCACCAACGTCAAATCAAGGTGCGCTTTGCATCGTTGAGAAAAACAAGTGCTTTGCAACATCTAAAAACTCGTTTCACACAAGCGTGCAAAGTGACGTGACAGACACGCTTGTTGCGACCGATTATAAAGACCCACCTCGCGTGAGTGCACAGCGTGATGAATATCGCATTCGCAAGCTCACCCCTCGTGAGTGCGCACGCTTGCAGGGCTTTTCAGCTTGGTGGTGTGACGGCTTGGAAGATAAAAACCCAACGCAGAGCGAAATAAATAAGTGGCGTGAGATTTTCGCTGAGCACGCTCGAATTCAAGGCAAAAGCAGAACCAGCAAGACAGATGCTGAGATAAAACGCTGGCTTTCAAACCCTAGAAGCGACACAGCAGAATACAAAATGTGGGGCAACGGAGTGGCACTTCCGTGTGTTCTGTTCGTGCTTGAAGGCATACAAAAATTAGTTCAAAAATAGTGAAAATAGTCGCGATTATCGCTTGCTATTTAGTTCCTTTAGAGTATTAATGTAGATACCAAAACAGCAGGTCAGAGATACTTTTTAAGGAGTTGATACACATGAATAACAACATTAAACGAGGCGCGATTAGAATCCCTAAAAAAGACAAGGGATATTCAACTTACATCTATTCGATGAAGAGATACGACGAGCCTTCCGAGTTCGGAATTGACGGCGGCAGGATTTCAAAGCTGACGCTTATCGACAAAGACACAGGCACTTTCGCAGCCAACTACGACAGAGATTGGGACATTGAGCCTGAAACCGAAGAAGCCAGCGTTGCAGTCGCAATTTTGATGATGAACCACAACTAATTTAAAAGCCAAGTAAAGAGGAGACAAAAAATGACAAGCACAGAGAAAATCATGAACCCAACGCTAGAAAGCACTTACTGCACTGTTAAGAAACTAGAGCAGTCTTTCAGAGCAAGTGACGACGAAAACAAACGCCAAGAAATACGCCAAGAGGTTGGCAAAGTAATTAACGACCTAATTGCTGGAGACGATACCTTGCGACTTGTTTGGAGGGAATACAAAGAGTCAATTAACAACGGCAACGAGTATATTAACTTTCCCGAACTAATCAAGAAACGCCAAGTTGAAGATTATGTTGAATGCATGCAAAAGCAGGGACTCACGCATTTTACGGTTTCGTCTACATGGTCAAACGCTGTTGAAATTGCATGGTGCTTTCAACAGGAGGGTTGCGAATTGCAAGGCATGGTTGAAGTTATCGAGTGCGTAGGCTATTTGATTAACGACTTCGAAAAGAGACCAGCATTCCTTTTCAAAATCAATCGATAAGCAAAACTAAGAAGCAAGGATGAGATCATGCAACCGATGAATGAAAACACACTTAAACGCCTGCGTGAACAATACCCAGAAGGCACACGAGTTGAACTTTTGCAAATGGACGACCCACAGGCACCACCTGTTGGAACTCGGGGAACAGTCGTAGGTGTAGACGACACAGGGTCTATCTTGGTGAATTGGGACAGCGGTTCTGGTCTAAATGTGATTTACGGGATTGACGTTATAAAGCCTTGTTAACACCTTGATAAATGCCCCTTGAACAGGCAATTTATATATAAATAGTACTTGCTATTAGTTGATTTAAGAGCGTTAATGTACGTGTCAACATTGATACAGATTAACGCAAAGGAGCAAAGAAAATGACAACCGACAAAAACATTTTTGAAGAAGCTTACATCAAACTCGAAGAGGCAAAGAAAGCATACGATGCCGCGACTACCGAAGAAGAGAAAGAACAAGCACAACAACTATACGACAATGCAGGAAGCGACCTGCCCGAGAGCCGTGTAGCTCAGTTCATCGCTCGAAGCTACGTTGAAGCAAAAGAAAACGAAAACGACTACCTCGACTTTGCTGATGTTGTAAACCCCGAGGATGCAGACGAGATTGTAAGCCTTCTAAAAGAAAACAACATCAAACATTTCACATATTCATCCACGTGGTCATCGGCTGTTAAAGCTTCTTGGGCGTTCCAAGAAGCAGGTTGCAAACTTGAGGGTTTAGTTGAAATAAACGTGCCCACACACGCCTTTGCAAAACAAGGTTTTGATAAAACGCCAGCTTATCTGTTTAGTCTTTAAGGAGCAAGCATCATGAAAATGTCATACAAAGAAAACGACAGACCGCTAAGCAAGAAAGAATATAAAAAGCTTGTTGAGATTGCACTTGAAACAATCCCCTCAATTGAGGACAGAGGTGATTTAGATTCAAGGATGTGTGATGCGGATGATTTTTTTGAAACCGCTGTGTGGTGTTTAGAAACAGCACTCATTGATGCTTATGTTTTAGGCAAGCAAGAAGGCGTGAAACTTGCAACCAAGAAACTGGACAAAGAAAAGGAAACAAAAGGCGGTCGGGAGAATCCAAAGTCGTAGAATCTGCCGACCTAATCTAAAGGAAAGTGTCTTCCTATACAGGACGGCACCTCCCTTCAAACTAATTAAAGTATAGCAAACCGCAAGCCTTGAACCCTCAAGGCTCTTTTTATTTTAGGAGGTGATGACCTATTTCCAAAATGCGAAAGTTAAAGAACTACAAGCAGACGCGTTTTGCACTGCCGAGCAGTCACTACGACAAAGGTGCGGCTGACTTCGCTGTTGCCTTCATTGAAAGCCTGAAGCACACCAAAGG
>CAVLCC010000079.1:0-3620 GCA_963661535.1 Senegalimassilia sp. | reverse complement strand
CAACCTCAGTTCCAATGGGAGGAGGTATGGACATTGGTTCGTACTTCCCGTTTCAGCGCAAGCCTCAACTTGCTCCAAGTTCCTATCCAACCTCAGTTCCAATGGGAGGAGGTATGGACATTGGTTCGTACTTCCCGTTTCAGCGCAAGCCTCAACTTGCTCCAAGTTCCTATCCAACCTCAGTTCCAATGGGAGGAGGTATGGACATTGGTTCGTACTTCCCGTTTCAATGCAATCCTCAACTTGCTATGACTGCTATGCAAAATAATCAACAGCATGCACAGCAATGTGAGAAGATTGCTCATGTTGGTGAGCAAGTTAAGGAGATTGATGATAAGCAGAAAGAAGTCGTTGAACAGCTTAGGGAGCTTATTAAAGCCAAAGTCGCTGAAGAATTTGCTGACTTGCGCAATCCTCAACTTGCTTTAACTAACATGCAAAATAATCAACAGCATGCACAGCAATGTGAGAAGATTGCTCATGTTGGTGAGCAAGTTAAGGAGATTGATGATAAGCAGAAAGAAGTCGTTGAACAGCTTAGGGAGCTTATTAAAGCCAAAGTCGCTGAAGAATTTGCTGACTTGCGCAATCCTCAACTTGCTTTAACTAACATGCAAAATAATCAACAGCATGCACAGCAATGTGAGAAGATTGCTCATGTTGGTGAGCAAGTTAAGGAGATTGATGATAAGCAGAAAGAAGTCGTTGAACAGCTTAGGGAGCTTATTAAATCCAAAGCCGCTGAAGGACTTACTATAGCTGACTTGTGCAATCCTCAACTTGCTTTAACTAACATGCAGCAACTGCAACAACAATCAATACAAAATAGTATGATTAATGATGTTCTCAAGCAAGTTAATGAGATTGATGATAAGCAGGAAGAAATCTTTGAGCAGCTTGGGGAGCTTAAAGCCAAAGCCGCTGAAGAACGTGCTAAAGCTGACCAGCTAATAGCTCAAGCTATGCAGCCATGACAAACTAAACACAGAAACAGCAGGAGAAATCAAGCGACTAGGAGCTACAAAAGTAATAATCATAGGCGGAGAAGCAGGAATATCTAAAAGTGTAGAAAACCAAATCAAAAACCTAGATGGCGTTTTGCAAGTAGACAGAATTGCAGGACAAGATAGATATGAAACATCACAAGCAGTTTATGATATGGGTGAGAGCTTAGGTGCATGGGACAAACAAGCAGACACAAAAACAGCAATTATTGCTAGTGGACAAAACTTTGCAGATGCGCTATCTATGAGTCCTTATGCATATGCAACCGGATCTCCAATTTTGCTTGCAGATAGTGATGGCAACCTAACCAAAGAGTCTTTTGTTGAGCTTTTCCATAGTAACTTTAAACAAATTGTAATAGCAGGCGGCACAGGTGTTGTATCTCAAACTACGCAAAACGTCTTACAAGCATTTTTGGGAGATGACAAGGCAGTGCGCCTAGCAGGTGAAGATAGATATGAAACGAGTAGCAAAGTAGTTTCATGGTGTATAGACAATGGTATGACATATGAGGGGTTGTGTGTAGCTTCAGGTGAGCAGTTTCCAGATGCGCTATCTGGTGGAGCTTTTTGTGGAAGCAAAGACAGCATAGTTATGCTTGCAAGCGATACCAACAATAACAAATGCACAAAGACTCTAGGAGATAACAAGAAAACAATCCTAGAAGCAGATGTGCTAGGCGGCACAGGTTCTATGAGTGGCAGCTTATATAACACACTTGAAAAGACAACTTATAAACACTGGATAAAAGATTATAGTCAAGACTGGATTGAAGATAGCGCGGCATGGAGTGAGAAAGTTTATAGTAACTACTTGCATAGCGTAACCCGCTGTAATGTATGTGGACAATGCTTTAGCCACTTTAATTATGATGGAACCAGAGATGAAGATGGATATGAAAATCATTGCAAAGTGCATGATGCAAATAATGAAAGTAACGGTTGGACTGAACAAGATGTAGGCGGATACAATACAGTATGGCACGCCGCACAAGGTCATTGGGAGAATACAGTAATTGGCGGACATTGGGATAGTGATGGTGGAAGTGAAAGCAAATATACACGACCAGAACACACACATACTTGGCAAGAACAAACCCAAACTCTAGTTTATCCGGCTTACGATTTACAAAATTATGATACTGTATGCAACCTTTGTGGCGAACATATTGATTGGGGTCGAGAGATGCACATGGAACTTACACATGGCTATGAATTAAACGATGAATTATATGCAAATCCACCTTGGCACCTTGAAAAAAATGATCCAATTCATTGGGACGAGCAAACATGGACATATATCACTGGCTATGTTTGCCTAACTTGCGGAGAAACCAAATAAATAGACATAAATCAAATAACCATAGAAAAACCCTACTAGAACACTCTAGTAGGGTTTATTTTTGCTATAATTTTGATAGATTTTTTGCTAGGTTGCGCTAAAAGCTTCTAAATTCGTTTCTAAGGCTAATCTTTGTCTAAGCTAACTGTTGGTTCATCGTCACCGCCATTTTGGTCGGAGATTGAAGATAAACCGCATTGTTTTTTCTTGTTTATATAAAGTGCGGTTGTAATTGTTGCTAGTGCGCAAGCAAGCAGCACAAATACATACCAAGGAATACTATCCCCTGTTTTTGGCATAGACTCCGATGTGGTAGTAGTAGGTGTTGTAGGAGTTTCTACCTTTACAGTTTGCCCCTCGTCATCTATATCTTCATGAGTTGCAATTAGTGTGCCATCTGCATCTAGACATTTTTCAAATACAACTAATTCTGTATCAGCGTCTAAAGATGATGTATCAAATGTAAATTCAACATCTGTTGTGCCTGTTGCAGTAAAGGGAACAAACTCTGTTGTTGTGCTAATTGGATTGTTGTCTTTATCTAGAAGTGGCTCACCTGTTCTCTTATCCATCATAGTGCCAACTAGAGTATATGTTTTGTTAGGTGTTAGACCCTCGTAATAGACAGTATCTATTACTGTAACTTTTCCTTGTGAGATATTTTTATCGTTATCGCTTTTATCTTTTGCGCTTGTTTTAATTTGAGGTTGGGTGGGACTTACAACCTTAATTGTTTGACCTTTGGCTTCTATATCTTCATGACTTGCAATTATAGTATCTTCTTGTGTGCAGACTTCAAAGGCAACTAAGCTTTTGTTTTCTAGAGCAGATAGATCTTCAATCTCAAAAGTTACGTCAACTAGACCCTCTGTATATTTTGGTGTAAATGTTTTTGTTGATGTGACTATGTTGCCCTCTGCGTCTGTTAGCTCACCTAAATCTGTAATAGTTCCATCTTCGCTAGTTTGTGCAATATGGAGCGTTCCTGTAAGCGTATATTCTTGACCTGCTTTAAAACCGCTATAAGCCACAGTATCAACTAACTCAACATCTTTAGTTGTAGAAGCTAATTCTTTTTCACCATCTGATGTTGATAGTGTTGTATTTAGATTGTAGGGGTTGTCATCTATTGTGCCTGCATCTACTACTACACTATCTCTATTTATATTTACACTAAACTTAACTTTAGCTAGACCATCATTTACAGAGGTAGAAAGTTCTTCTATTGTGTAGGTGTCGTAAGGAAGCGCACCCATAGAGTCGTCCGGTTTAAT
>CAVLCC010000078.1:0-3925 GCA_963661535.1 Senegalimassilia sp. | reverse complement strand
GATATGAGCAACCGAATTTGCAACTTGCTTTTCGCACAGAGAAGGCGCTTTCTTATCTCCAATTTAGAGGAAGTGAAAAACTATGAATGCAAATCCTATTTTATTGCAGAAAAAATATGCACGCATAGTTGAGCTTTTTGCAAAGCAAAATGGACTCACTTTAGATGATGCACTCGGTATTTTTTATCACTCAATTGTGTACAAGCTTATGCGTGAGGGAATTTCTGACATGCATTGTAGAAGTGATGAATATTTGGTACAAGAGTTAGAAGACGAGCAAGCGGCTAAAAAATAAATACTCCGCAATATAACCCAAAAATCTAAAGCATAGCATATACAAAGAATGAAAGAATGAAACTATGATCACACAATGCAACTCCAATCTAGTGCGCAAGCGCAAACCTGGCAAGACTGTTATGCAAAGAGCCAGCGAAATGAGTGCACGACTTGCAAAAATATATCCTAGCACACAGGGTTTTCTCGAGGCAGATACCCCCTTTCAACTTTTAATTGCAGTGTTGCTGTCGGCGCAAACCACCGACAAATCTGTAAATAAAATAACTCCCAATCTCTTTGCGCATTGGCCAGATGCATCGTCACTAGCAAGCGCTGACCTAGACGAGGTTAGAGACGCAATCAAAACACTCGGACTTGCGAACTCCAAAGCAAAACGTTGCATAGAATGTGCGCAGATGCTTATGGTTGAATATGGCGGAGAGGTTCCAAAAGATTTGGAGGAGCTGCAAAAACTACCGGGAGTTGGCAGAAAAACTGCTAATGTTGTTTTAAATGATGCATTTGGAATTGCGCAAGGTATTGCAGTAGACACGCACGTTGGAAGAATTGCTAGACGCATGGGATTTAGCACTTGCATAGATCCATCAAAAGTTGAACAAGATATCTTGCTTATATTTCCTCGAACCGAGTGGTCGTCTATAAATAAGCGCTGGATATGCCTTGGACGTGAGTTTTGCAAGGCTAGAAACCCGCTATGCTCAGAGTGTCCTATGCAAGATATTTGCCCATCAGCGGCTAAAAACAATAAGCCGAGCTAAACTTGCAAACTCAATTACTCTATCTCAAACCTGCACAAACCTGCACTAACGAGCACTAACGAGCACAATATTCTAATTACTATCTACAAGTTGGTTTACACACTTGCAACACAGATAATGCTATACTTTTTTGCGGCATATTTAAGTCAACTATATAATCTATAAGCAATTTTTTGAGGTTAGATATGAGTGATATTTTAGATAATGCAGGTTTTTCTACACGCACAGTCCATTCAGGTGCTATAAAAAACGACCAATTTGGTGCACTAACTACACCAATTTATCAAACAACAACTTTTGCTTTTGAAAATACACAACAAGGAATTGATAGATTTAAAGGCATCGATGCAGGATATGTATATTCACGAGCAAAAAATCCAACCGTTAGTGCTCTAGAAGAAAAAGTTAACGCACTAGAGGGTGGGGCAGGTGCGGTTGCATGCTCTTCGGGAATGGGAGCGATTGCTTCTTTGCTTTGGTCGTTTTTGCAAGGCGGAGATCATATAGTTGTAGGCAACTGCCTTTATGGCTGTTCAGATCTTCTCATTCGACAAACGCTTCCAAAATTTGGCGTTGAAGTAACTCCAGTTGACACCAGCAATATCGATGATGTAAAAGCTGCAGTTCGTCCCGATACAAAGATGATTTTCTTTGAAACTCCAACAAACCCCCTAATGAAGGTAACTGATATTACCGCAATCAAAGAGGTAGCACAAGACATAATTGTGGTTGTTGACAACACATTTGCACCTCCCCCAATTCAAAAGCCTTTTGAGCACGGTGCCGACATAGTTATTCACTCTGCAACAAAATATCTTAATGGTCACGGAGATGTTATTAGCGGACTTGTTGTTGTTAAAAACGAAGACTGGATAAAAGACTTAAGAGGACTAGGCATGTCTAAGCTCACTGGCGCGGTGTGCTCGGCCTTTGATGCATATCTTACAATTCGAGGGCTTCAAACACTCGAGCTTCGCATTAAACAGCACTGCCAAAATGCTCTAAAGATTGCTCAATATCTTGAGTCTAAGCCCGAAGTTAAAAAGGTCTACTATCCAGGTTTAGAAAGTTTTGAAGGCCACGATATTGTTAAAAAGCAAATGAACGGCATGGGAACGGGCATTTTGTCTTTTGAGCTCAATGAAGAGGTCAGGGGCAAGTCTGGTTTTGAGGCAGCTAGAACTATACTTGATAATATGCAAATAGCACATCTAGCTGTGTCTTTGGGCGATCCGTTTTCGCTTATCGAGCACCCCTTTACTATGACGCATTTTGTTGTGCCAGATGATGTAAAGCGCAAATCTGGAATAACTCCAGAGCTTATTCGTTTTTCTGCTGGCTTAGAAGATGCAGACGACTTGATAAACGATTTTGAGCAAGCTTTCTCAAAGATTTAGTTCATAGATTAAGTACAAAAGGGTTTTCAAATTATGCCTTAACTGTGTTAGTTTGTTTGACCCAACACAAATTGAACTTGCCCACACCAAACACTAAACAGCAAACAGAAAGAAATCTAAGATGGGAGACTCCGATAACTTCCTAGCCAATATGCCTGTGCCTAAGGCATTTATAAGACTTGCAGCCCCAGCAATTGTGGCTCAGCTAATAAATATTACATACAACCTCGTAGACAAAATGTATATTGGGCACATTCCAAATGCTGGTGCAAACGCATTGGCTGGTGTTGGCGTTACCGCCCCTGTTATCTTTGCTCTTTCATCTTTTGCCGCACTTGTTAGCATGGGCGGCGCACCAAAGGCCTCAATTTTAATGGGCAAGGGCAAAATAAAAGAGGCGGAACAAGTTATGGGGAGCTGCACTTGGCTTTTGATTGTGTTGTCGCTCATTCTGACAGTGTTAATGTTGCTATTTGGAGAACCAATTTGCAGGATTTTTGGAGCAAGCGAAGAAACAATCCCCTATGCACTCGAGTTTATGAACATATATTGCCTAGGCACGCTCTTTGCTCAATTATCGCTTGGACTAAATACTTTTATCTCAGCACAAGGAAAAACATTTATTAGCATGATAAGTGTTGCTATAGGAGCCATTCTAAATATAATTATCGACGGAATACTCGTTTTGGGTTTTTCTATGGGAGTACAAGGCTCTGCCCTAGGAACTGTTATTGCTCAAGGTATTTCTGCATGTTTTGTAATCTTTTATCTTATGTCTTCTAAGGCAAGGCTCAAACTTCGACTGAGCAATATTCGCTTCAATAAGGAGCTCTTGCTGCCCTGTATTTTGCTTGGAACCTCCCCCGCCCTAATGCAGTTAACAGAAAACCTAGTTGCAATTAGCTTTAACACTTCGCTGCAAATTCATGGCGGGGATATTGCTGTTGCGTCTATGAGCATACTCACAAGCGTTATGCAATTTGTAATGCTGATATTACCTGGGCTTGTTCAAGGCGCACAATCTCTATTAAGTTACAACTACGGTGCCAAAAATATCTCGCGAGTAAAAAGCACATTTAGACTTTTGCTTTTTAGCTGTGTTACAGGCTCATTTATCATTTGGTTACTTTGTATGATAGCTCCTGGAACGGTTGCTTCTATATTCACCAACCATGCAGATTTAATCGCATATACACAAACCACAATGCGAATTTATTTAGCTGCACTTTTGATTTATGGAGTTCAAGTTGCATGTCAATATAGCTTTGTTGCACTCGATCAACCCAAAAAAGCTATCTTCTTAACAATTTGGAGAAAGATAATTCTTCTTATTCCTTTAATTTTTATTTTGCCGCATTTTATGCCAGATGCTGTTATGGGAGTTTATTTAGCAGAGCCTATTGCCGATACCCTAGCAGTTTGCACAACGGGAATTATGTTTTATTTCTACTATCGCAAACTTTAGGACTGGGG
>CAVLCC010000077.1:0-3962 GCA_963661535.1 Senegalimassilia sp. | reverse complement strand
GCGACACAAAAGATTTTGCTACAGTTGCAAGCGAAGTTTATGCAAGCAAAACTCAGAATAATTCCACTCAATCCACAACCCAAACTACTAACTTCATTAACACCGCACAGGGTTTCTCACAATCATTTAGCAACTTAACTAATTCAGAGCAGACCACATCGCAAGCAACTTCCAGCCCTACCAACATACAAACTGCAAGCGACTCCACTACCGCACAATCCTCATCCCAAACCCAAAACACCGCACAAGCCGCAAATACCCAGCAAGACGACGAAGCAACTCTTGCTTCCACTAGTGTTAATGACTCTAAAGCCGACTACCAATGGGCACTAGATGCAATGAACGTATATAACGCATGGGATTATTCAAAAGCAAACAAAAATGTTTCTGTAGCTGTGTTTGATGCAGGCATAAATGTAGATCACGAAGATCTAAAAGACAACATCGTAGCCACCTATAATGCAGAAACTGATACAGATTTTTCTGTAGGAGATAACGAACACGGCACCCATGTTGCAGGCATTATTGCAGCTAGGGCTAACAATAGCAAAGGAATAGCAGGCGTTAGCTATAACGCAGGAATTGTAGCAATAGATGTTAGCTATACAAATAGCAGCGGGGATAAGCTGATGCCTGATTCTGCACTTATAACGGCATATAAATATGTAATCCAAAATAGATATACCCATAATATAAGAGTTGTGAATATGAGCTTGGGTCGTGAGGGCACTATGAACTCAAGCTTAGGCAGAATGATAGATTCTGCAAAAAACAATGGCATAATTTCTATAGCTGCTGCAGGAAATGATGCTGACGAGAAAGGTTCTTATACGAACTGGCCATCTGACTATCCAACGTGTGTGAGTGTTATAAACCTAACAGGAAAAGAGACAGGCAAAAAGGGTGGTAGTTGGAGCTGGAGTTCATTTTCTTATGAGTATGAAGCAATTTTGCATGGTAGTCCTTATTCTCGATCTTCTGGATCAAACTATGGACCAGAAAAAGACATAAGTGCACCAGGCACAGATATTTATAGCTCAACTGTAGGAAGTAGCTATGAGAGTTTTTCTGGCACTTCTATGGCATCTCCTCAAGTAGCAGGTGTGGCAGCTTTAATCTTTGCAGCTAATCCGATCCTAAACGTTAATCAATGCAAAGACATTTTGTATTCAACTGCTACTGACCTTGGCACCACAGGCAAAGATAACAACTATGGCTGGGGCATGGTTAATGCCTATGCTGCTGCTAAAAAAGCAGCAGAGGGTGGCGAGACTCACTCTTGGGGTTCGTCTAGCGTTATCCAAAATCAGAGCTGCACGACAGACAAAATTGTGCGCTACACATGCACTTATTGCGAAGAGACCAAAGATGTTGTAGAGGCAACTAAGACAGGGCATAACTATGTAGCAACTGTTACACAAAAGCAAACCTGCACTAGCCCAGAGATTACTACTTATAGGTGTTCTTATTGCGGGGACTCTTATACCTCACAAACCAAAGAAGCGCTAGAGCATAGCTACAAACTCACACAAACTATAGACCCTACTTGTACACAAAAAGGTTCTAGAAAATATACGTGTTCTAACTGCGGTGATAGCTATACTGAAACCATTGACTCTTTGGGCGGACACAAGTATGTGGGTGTTGTTACTAAGGCAGCGACTTGTGAGTCTAAGGGCACTACCACATATACTTGCTCGGTGTGCTCTGACTCATATACACTAGACAACATAGATGCCCTAGGGCACGGGTATTCTTCAGCAGTTACCCTAGAGCCAACTTGCACAGATACCGGCGTTAGAACCTATACTTGCACACATGCAGGTTGCACTAAGTCTTACACAGAGACAATTGCAGCTAAAGGACACAACTGGCAAGTAACAACAACAAAAAAAGCAACTTGTGAGCAAACAGGCATAGCACACCATGAGTGTGCAGATTGTCACGAGTCTTATGATGAGATAACCCCCGCAACAGGGCACAACTATCAATATGTAACTATCACAGAACCAACTTGCACTCAAGCAGGTGAGATGCACTATCAGTGTATGAACTGCGGAATTTATACAAGTTATGCAACCACTCCAAAAGGACACTCTTATACTTCTCAAGTTGTGCAAGAGGGAGGCTGCACGCAAGATGAGATAACGCGCTATACATGCTCGGTATGTGGAGACACATACGATGATGTTGTTAAGTCGCAAGGACACAGTTGGTCTGCAGGTGTGGTTGCAAAACAAGAAACTTGCGGAAGTGCAGGTATAAAACAATATACATGCTTAGTTTGTGGTGAGGCAAAAGAAGAGGAGATTGCCCCTACAGGGTCTCACAAATACGAAAGCGTTGTTAGCACAAAAGCAACTTGTGTAGATAAAGGTCTTATGATCTATACGTGCTCTGTTTGTGGCGATAGTTATACAGAGGATATAGAACCCACAGGACATTCGTATACATCCACTATAACAAAAGAGGCAACTTGCAAAGACACAGGCATAAAAACATACACTTGCTCTAACTGCGGCGACACATATACCCAAGATATTCCAAAGACAACTACACACAAAATTGTTAGAACCACAACGGCTGCTACTTGCGAACAAACAGGGTCAAGACATGGGGAGTGTTCTGTATGCGGAGAGGTTATTTATGATCAAATAATTCCTGCTAAGGGGCACTCGTATACCACAGTTGTTGCAAAGAGGGCAACTTGTGAGGCAGATGGCGTTAGCAGAAAAACTTGCTCTGAATGTGGACGGGTAGAAGAGGAAGTAATACCTGCCACGGGGCATAGCTATGAGCAGGTTGAGACCAAAGAGCCAAGATGTGGCGAAGACGGGTATAAGCGCTATAAGTGCTCAGAGTGTGGGGATACATATGATGAGGTTTTGTCTTCTGAGGGCTCACATGATTGGGTTAGCGTTGTTGTTAAAGAGCCAACTTGCGGCGTGGCGGGTATGAAAACCTATACATGTTCTGTATGCGGAGCAACTTACGATGAGGAGATTTTGCCAACAGGTGCGCATAAGTATGCGTCTTCTGTTACAAAAGAGCCAAGTTGTGTTGTTGCGGGTGAGATTACTTATACATGTTCTGTATGCGGAGCAACTAAGACAGAAAGCATTGCGGCTACTGGTCACACTTACGAGTTGCAGACTAAAGAAGCAACTTGTGAGGCGGCGGGTTACAAGAAAAACGTCTGTTCAGTATGCGGAGATGTAAAAGACGAAGAGATAATCCCTGCTACAGGGCACAACTACAAGTTGGTTGATAGCAAAGATGCAACTTGTGTAGCAGATGGCTACAAGAAATATAAATGCTCTAGTTGTGGAGATACCTATAGTGATGTTTCTAAAGCCACAGGGCATAAGTTTGGCGAGCCTGTGGTTACTAAAGAGGCAACTTGTGTTGACGCAGGTGAGATCACGAGTACATGCTCTGTATGTGGCGAAACTGTAACCGAGACCATTGAAGCTCTAGGTCACACAAATAACTGGACAGTAGTTAAAGAACTCAAACTAGGATATACAGGCAAAGAAGAAAATCACTGCAAAACATGCAATGTTTTGTTAGGAACACGTGATGTAGATAGCCTAGCTACATGGAACCGCCTTGCAGGAAGTACAAGATATGATACTGCTGCAGATATTGCTAGTGAATATATAGGAAGTGATACATGTGAGTATGTAATAGTAGCATCAGGACAAAACTTCCCAGATGCCCTAGCTTCTTCTTATGCCTCCGGTATGCTAGGTGCTCCGATAATACTAACTGATCCAAATTCTCTATCTAGCCAAGCAAAAGAACAAATCAAAAACAGTGGTGCTAGCAAAGCAATTATTGTTGGAGGGCAAGCAGCTGTATCTAGCACAGTTAAATCTCAAATAGAAAACATTAGCAATATTGATGAAGTTATGCGCATAGCTGGAAGCTCACGTATAAACACAGCAGAAGAAATTTATAAG
>CAVLCC010000076.1:0-4096 GCA_963661535.1 Senegalimassilia sp. | reverse complement strand
TATCATATCTTGTATCTCCTGCAAGGCGACTCCATGTGGCTAGACTATCTACATCGCGTGTTCCTAGTAGCTCGTTACATACCTTGCAGTGATTTTCTTCTTTGCCCGCATAACCTAGTTTGGGCTCTTCCACTACTACCCAGTTGTCTGTGTGACCAGTAGCTTCAATGCTTTCAGTCTTAGTTTTGCCACATACAGAGCAAGTGTAAGTTGTCTCACCCGCGTCTGTGCAGGTTGCCTCCTTAGTCACTTTAGGATTTGCAAAATCATGCACTCCTGTAGCAGCTATTGTCTCAACATAACTGTCTCCGCATACAGAGCAGATATAAGTTTTCTCACCAGCCGCAACACAAGTTGGCTCACGCGTAATCTCTGAGTCATACTTATGCCCCGTAGCAGGAATTATCTCCTCGCTTTCAATATCTCCACATACAGAACAAACATTTTTCTTATAACCTGCTGTAACACAAGTTGCTTCCTTAGTTTGAAGCTCATAACTGTGACCTAGAGCCTCAGCACTAATCTCATCATAACTATCTCCGCACACAGAGCATGTATACCTAGTAATTTCATCTTGTGTGCAACTAGCCTCTTGCACAACCTCTGAGGTATAGCTATGCCCTGAACTTTCAACTATATCCTCATAGGTATCCCCACATTCAGAACACCTATAGCGTGTATATCCGTCTGTCTCACAAGTTGCAATCTTGCTATCTACTATCACATAGTTATGTGCACCAGCTGATGAAATCACCTCGGTATAGATATCTCCACAATTAGAGCAAGTGTATGTTTTTTCGCCATCTTCTAAACAGGTTGCCTTCTTAGTCACAACAGAAGTGTACGCATGACCCTTAGCTGGAATATCTTTGGTATAACTATCTCCACATACTTTGCATGTATATGTTCTAGTACCCATGTCTACACAAGTTGCCTCAGTTGTAACTTTAGAGCTATAAGAATGTTTGCCTGTTGCTGCAATCACCTCGGTATAGTTATCTCCACAATTAGAACATGTAAAGGTCTTTATGCCATCTGTAGCACAAGTTGCTTCTTTGGTTATAGCTTCACTATATGCATGACCTGTAGGATCAATCTCCTCCTCATAACTTCCACCACACAAAGAGCATGTGTATTTAGCCACACCGCTTTGAGTACAAGTTGGTTTTAACGTAACAACAGAGGTAAAACTATGCTCACCTGTGGCAGGAACTGTCTCATCTTTGGTATCTCCACAAACTAAGCATGTATATGTGGTTAGCCCATCTGCACCACAAGTTGGAGCCTTTACAACCACGCCTGTATCCCAACTATGACCTTGCGACTTCACAACATCATCATATGTATCTCCACACGAAGAGCATGCGTATCGCGTGATCTCATCTTGCGTGCAGCTCCCCTCTTGCACAACTTCAGAAATATAGCTATGCCCAGTAGCAGGAATTCTTTGATTTATAGTCATACTACAACCCGAACACACAAGGGTTGCACTTCCAGCTTCTGTGCATGTTGCTTGTTTGGTTATGGTCTTTTCAAAGTTATGTCCTGTTGCAGATACATCTACAGTATAAAAATAGTCACATCTGCTACATCTATAACATATAGTGCCAGATTCTGTGCACGTTGGCTCTTTTGTAACTTCAAGCTCAAAATTATGTCCTAGTGCAGGTTCTTCAATATCATAATAAGAACTACACACACTGCACGTATAGCGTGTAATTTTTGCCGCCGTGCAACTCTGCTCTTGAATTACTTTGGGTTCATATTGATGACCTGAGGCGGGCAAACTCTCATCGTATTCATAACCGCATACTGAACAGGTATTGTGCTTGGTGCCTGAGTATGTGCATGTTGGTTCAAGTGTAACCTTAGATGTATAAGTATGAATTCCTGTAGCAGGAATACTTTCTGTATATGTATCTCCGCATACAGAACATGTATAGGTAGTCTCGCCCTCGTCAACACAAGTTGGTTCAAGCGTGACCTCTGAGGTGTAGGTGTGCTCGCCAGTTGCTGGAATTTCTTCATCATAGGTATACCCACACACTGAACATGTATATCGTCTATTGCCAGCCACTCCACAAGTTGGCTCAAGCGTGACCTCAGAAGTGTAAGTGTGCTCACCCGTTGCAGGAATTTCTTCGTCATATGTGTAGTCACACACTAAACACTTGTATTGCTTAGTACCCGTAGTAACACAAGTTGGCTCTTTGGTTACAACACCCTCTGAATATTGATGTCCAGGAGCTTCTACCTTATCATCATAGCTATATCCACAGGTAGAACAGGTATAGCGTGTAATTTGGTCTTGCGTGCACGTTAGCTCTTGAATAACCTCAGAGGTATAGGTATGTTCAACCTTCTCATCGTATGTGTCCCCGCAATATGTGCATGTATATCGCGTAAGCTTGCAATATGCATCATCATCAATTTCTTGAGAAGTCCATACGTGCGTGTCACCTCCAGCCTTAGCTTTTTTAACTGCTGCTTCGGCATTTATCATCCCCCAACCATAGCCTGTGTCATATCCACTGTCTCCCATATCGGTAGCGGTTGAATACAAAATGTCTTTGCACTGACTAACGCTTAGGCTTGGATTTGTAGCAAATATAAGGGCGGCTAAACCAGCTACATATGGAGAAGCCATTGAAGTACCCGACTTATTTTCATAATTACCATTTGTAGTTGTGCTATAAATATCGGTTCCAGGAGCACTTATATCTTTGCCTACACCATAGTTAGAGCTATCAGCTCTCTCATATGTATATTTGCCTGTTGGAATAAATCCCCACTTTTTCTCTTCATTGCGCTCAATATTAATAACACTTACACAAGTTTCATAATCTCCTGGATAATTAGTATACGGAGGAATGGCTGTATCTGTTGCGTTTCCCCCTGAACAAACTGTAATGATGCCAGCATTTTTTGCCTTATCTATTAAGTTTTTTAAAGATGAATTCATGCCGCTTGTTGCCTGACCTAAACTCATATTCACAACACGAATATTGTAGGCAGAAGCATTATTTAAAATATATTGATATGCTTTTATTAGTTTTGCGTCTGTAATTACAGTTTTACCATTGCTATCCATGTAGCTAACATCGATAGCAACAATTCCTGCATTATAACTAATGCCTGCAACTCCTTTGCCATTGTTGCATTTAGCAGCCACGATTCCTGCTACATGTGAACCATGATTAGCACTATCATCTCCAAAATCATCTTCTGTGGCTGCATTATATGTTGCAACTATATTGTCGGCTAGATCCTCGTGATCTGTATGCACGCCTGTATCTACTACAGCAACAGATACTGCCTTATCTGTTCGTGTAACATCCCAAGCATTGTATGCACCAACAACATCTAAAGCCCACAGTTTGCTAGCATAAGTATCATTTATGCTATAGGATGCCAATGAGGCTTCATCGTCTGTTTGCAAATCCGAACTAGGAGCACTAGCTATATTATTGTTAGGTGTGCTAAATGCTGCACAACTATAAGTGCTATCGTCTATTGCAACATCTGTTGCAATATCATATAAATAGTCTGGCTCTGTATAACTAATACCTGCATGATTATTAAGTTCCTCAATTGCATCTTCCACATCAATATCTTTTGGAAGTTCTAAAGATACAGTAGAACCACATTTATCATCAATATTTGTTGCAAGATATTCTTTTACTTTATACCCATTAGCTTCTAATTCAGACGCTAGCTTTTCTTCATCTGTACCTTTTTCAAAAGTTAATATAACTTCATGAGCCATCATTTTAATGCCATTGTTATCTGTAGTTGTTTCGCAAGTGATACCGGAGTCATTCTGGTCATCTAAATTTGTTTGGCTATCCTTTTGTTCTGCGTCTTTATTACTATCTAAGCTATCGTTGTTAACTTCAACACTTTCAGACACAGTATCTATAGAATCATTTGTTTGCATATCGCTTAAAAATATATGCATACAAACAACTACACCAAAAAATAAAACTGCTGTAATAGCACAAACTTTTTTTAATTTATTTAGATTAGATTTCATTTTTATACACCAAGAAAAACTCAAAGGAATTTTTTAAAAATCAAGTTGGAAGATTTTTACCAT
>CAVLCC010000075.1:0-4719 GCA_963661535.1 Senegalimassilia sp. | reverse complement strand
AGCCGTAAGAAAAAGACCAGGAATGTATATTGGTTCTACTGGACCTAAAGGACTTCATCACCTAGTTTATGAGATCGTAGATAACTCTGTAGATGAGGCTTTAGCCGGTTTTTGTGACAAAATAGAAGTAACAATACATCCAGATAATTCGGTAGAAGTTATAGATAATGGTCGTGGAATTCCAGTAGGAAAAAATGCCAAAACAAAAAAATCAACACTAGAAGTTGTATTCACTGTCTTGCACGCAGGTGGAAAATTTGGTGGTGGCGGATATAAAGTTTCTGGAGGTCTTCACGGAGTTGGTATTTCTGTTGTAAATGCGTTATCTACAAGAGTAGAAGCCACAGTTTGTAGAGATGGCGAACAATGGGAAACCGTATTTGAGCGTGGAAAAACAGTTAAAAAACCAGAAAAAGTTGGAAAAAGCAATAAACACGGCACAGCAATAAGATTTTGGCCAGACCCCCAAATTTTTACAGAAACAACTGTTTTTGATGCAAATGTCTTATTAGTAAGACTAAGAGAGATGGCTTTCTTAAATAAAAACCTAAAAATTACTTTCATAGATCTAAGAGAAGACTCAGAATATAAAGAGACTCAAACATTTAAATATGCAGGAGGAATTAGTGATTATGTTAAATTTTTAAATGAAGGAAAAGACATAATTCCTGGTCTTAATAAGCCAATATATTTTGAAAAAGTTGGAGATGAGGGAGAGGTTGAGGTTTCGCTTCAATGGCATCAATCATTTTCAGGAATTATTATGGCATTTGCAAATAATATTCATACAACAGAGGGTGGAACCCATGTAGAAGGATTTAAAAATGCCCTAACAAGAGTTGTAAATGATTATGCAAACTCCAAAGGTTTAATAAAAAATAAAGCAGATAACCTAACTGGTGATGACATTAGAGAAGGTCTTACATGTGTTATATCAGTTAAATTATCAGAGCCTCAATTTGAAGGTCAAACAAAAACAAAACTTGGAAATACTGAAATGAGAGGTTTTGTTCAATCTGCAGTATCACAAGCCCTACAAGAATACTTAGAAGAACATCCAAATCCAGCAAAAGCAATTATTGCAAAATCTACACAAGCAGCAAAAGCAAGAAATGCTGCAAGAAAAGCGCGTGACCTAACAAGAAGAAAAAGTTTGCTAGAAAGTTCAACCCTTCCTGGAAAATTAGCAGACTGCTCAGTAAGAGATGCATCACTTACAGAACTATATATTGTAGAGGGTGATTCTGCAGGTGGGTCTGCAAAGCAAGCTAGAGAGAGATCTTTTCAAGCAATTTTGCCACTACGAGGAAAAATATTAAATGTTGAAAAAGCAGGCCTTCATAGGGCTCTTTCTTCAGAAACTATTAGTTCTTTAATAACTGCAATTGGAACAGGAATAGGCGATGATGAATTTGATGTTGAAAAAGCAAGATATCACAAAATCATCATTATGACAGATGCCGATGTTGATGGAGCTCATATTAGATGTTTGCTTTTAACTTTCTTTTTTAATCATATGCAAGAGCTTATTCATCATGGATATATTTATATTGCTCAACCCCCTCTATATAGGCTTGCAGTTGGAAGAAAACATACTTATATCTACAATGATGATGACTTAAAAACTGAGGTTAAAAAGCTTGCAGAAGGAACTAAATATAGTGTTCAGAGATATAAAGGTTTAGGAGAAATGGATCCAGAGCAGTTATGGGAAACAACTATGGATCCACAAAACCGCACTCTTTTACAAGTTACTATTGAAGATGGAGCAGCAGCTGCAAAAGCAGTCTCAGATTTAATGGGAAACCAAGTAGAACCCAGAAAAGAATTTATACAAAAGTATGCAAAACAAGTTAGAAATCTTGATATTTAATAACTAATAAACAGGAGATATATAGTGTCTGATACTACACAAGGAATGGATTTGAGTGGGAGCAACTTAATAACTGATGATTTAACTAACGAACTTCGCACAGACTTTTTAGACTATGCGATGAGTGTTATTGTTGCAAGAGCGCTTCCAGATGTAAGAGATGGTTTAAAACCAGTTCATAGACGCATTTTATATGCCATGTATGAATCTGGAATTAGACCGGATAGACCACATAAAAAATCTGCATGGACAGTTGGAGAAGTTATTGGTAAATACCACCCTCATGGAGATTCTGCTGTTTATGACACCATGGTGAGATTAGCGCAAGACTTTTCTATGAGAGTCCCTCTAGTTGATGGACATGGAAACTTTGGTTCTGTAGATGGAGACTCCGCAGCTGCAATGCGTTATACAGAGGCGCGTTTGCAAAAAGCTGCCATGGAGTTGTTGAGGGATTTAGAAAAAGATACTGTTGATTTTCAGCCAAACTATGACGAGTCGCTGCAAGAACCATCAGTTTTGCCATCAAGATTTCCTAACTTATTAGTTAATGGATCTTCTGGAATTGCTGTTGGTATGGCAACAAATATTCCAACTCATAATTTGGGTGAAGCAATAGATGCTGCAATTATGTATCTTAAAAACCCAGAATGCACCGTAGATGAACTAATGCAAGTTATTCCTGGACCAGACTTTCCTACCGCAGCAATTATTATGGGAAGAAAAGGTATTAAAGATGCCTACGAAACAGGTCGTGGTTCAATAACTATTAGATCGCGAGCAATTCAAGAGCATACATCCACAGGTCGTGAACGCATTGTAATTACCGAAATTCCTTACATGGTTAATAAAGCAAAAATGATTGAGAAAATCGCTGACCTTGTAAGAGATAAAAGAATTACAGAGATATCAGATTTGCGCGATGAGTCTGATAGAAATGGTATGCGTGTTGTGATTGAGCTCAAAAAAGATGCCGTGCCAGAGGTTGTTTTAAATAAATTATACAAACACACACAACTCCAAACATCTTTTGGAATAAACATGATAGCGCTAGTAAATGGCGAGCCAAAACAACTATCTCTAAAAGATGTTTTAAAGAACTACTGTGATTTTCAGTGTGAAGTTATTGTTCGACGCACAAAATTTGACCTCAAAAAAGCAGAAGAACATGCCCATATCTTGCAAGGTAGAGTAATTGCTCTTGATAATATTGATGAAGTTATAGAGATTATCAAAAAGTCCAGAACCGACGAAATAGCAAGAAATTCTCTTATTGAAAGATTTGGGCTCTCTGAAATTCAAGCAAAAGACATTCTAGAGATGCGTCTCAAAAAACTAACTGGTCTTGAGCGAGAAAATTTAGAAAAGGAGCTTGCCGAGGTTCTAGAGAAAATTGCTTACTATAAAAAAGTTTTGGCTGACGAAAATCTTGTTCACCAAATCATTATTGATGAGATGACCGAGATAAAGAATAAATTTGCAAAAAAACGCCTAACAGAAATTTCTGACTCAACAGCTTCAACTCTAGAAATTGAAGATTTAATTGCAGAAGAAGACATGGTTGTAACCATCACAAAGGGTGGATATGTAAAGAGGCTTCCTGTTGCAACTTATAGACAGCAAAATAGGGGAGGAAAAGGATTACAAGGCATAAATCTAAAAGACAACGACACAGTTGAAACACTATTTATTGCCTCAACACACGACTATATGCTCTTCTTCTCAACAAATGGAAAAGTCTATAGGCTCAAAGTTCACGAGCTACCAGTTGGTTCTAGAACTGCACGTGGTCACTCCATAGTTAATCTCTTACCATTCGGAGATGGCGAAAAGATTGCCGCGGTAATATCTACAAAAACTTTCTCAAAAGACGAGTATTTAATTTTTGCAACAAAAAATGGCTTGGTTAAAAAGACATCAATGGATTGCTATGGTAGATCAAGAAAAGAAGGTCTCATTGCAATCAAGCTAAAAGATAACGATGAGCTTATTTCTGTTAAAAAAGTTAAGCCTGGTCAGCAAGTAGTTATGATTTCTACTGCAGGAAAAGCAATTAAATGGGATGAATCCGAAGCAAGACCCATGGGTCGCGACACAATGGGTGTTAAAGGCATGACAGTTAAAGGTGGAGTAACTGTTTTAGGAATGGAAATTTCTACCGAAGATAGTGACATGATTGTTATCACCGAAAAAGGTTATGGCAAGCGTACAGCTATTAGTGATTATCCAGAGCAACACCGTGGTGGACAAGGTGTTAATTCTATTGCTATTACAGCCAAAAAAGGCGAACTAGCAGGAATGAAGATTGTTAAAGAAGATGAAGACCTTCTAATCACAACGCAAGAAGGAATTTTAATTAGAACCAAAGCTAGTGGAATTTCTAAACTTGGTCGCGCTACCCAAGGTGTAAAGATTATGAACGTTGCCGAGGATGATAAAATATCTATGATTGCTCGATACGATGATTGTGCGATTGAGGGCGAAAATGATGGTACTGAGGGCGAAGAAGAAAAGAAAGACGAGCAACTTTCTTTGATGGACTCTTTAGATGACGAAAAAACTACAGAAGAGTAGTGTTTTGTTTGAGTTTTTTAGAGTTAGGCTTTAGCTTTTGAATACGCTAATGTTGTTTTTAGAGCTCTAAGTTCGCTTAGTTGGTTGACTAGGAGTGCTCTTAAGTTGGGATTAAGTGCACATGAGGTCGGTTTGAGCGTTGATATGTACGCTCACGGTTTTTGTTCTTGACCAAAAGTTGCAACTGCTGTAATTTAATACAGCGGTTGCAGTTTTGAGGGCCCGTAGCTCAGTTGGTTAGAGCGCACGCCTGATAAGCGTGAGGTCGCTGG
>CAVLCC010000074.1:0-4802 GCA_963661535.1 Senegalimassilia sp. | reverse complement strand
CTCAGCTGGGAGAGCGCGGGCTTTGCAAGCCTGAGGTCAGGGGTTCGATCCCCCTTACCTCCACCAATATAGAAAATCCAAAAAAGAAGAGAAATAACATAAATCTTCTTTTTATGAGATAAAACATTTAGCTGCTTTATGAGCAGCTTTTTTTATAAGAGGAGGAAATAAAATGAGTCATTATACTTACGAAACACAAGGCACTTGCTCAAATCAAATTGATTTTGACATCGAAGAGGGCAAACTCAAAAATGTCAAATTTAATGGGGGATGCAACGGTAACCTAAAAGCAATAGGTCGCCTTGTTGAGGGTGCTGACGCACAAAACATTGCAAACATTCTCAAAGGAAATATCTGTGGACAACGACAGACCTCATGCGCAGATCAGCTTGCTACAGCCATACAGGGTGCATTAAATAATCAATAAAACTTGGTAACCACGTGTAGGCTGCTTTGCTTATCTTAGGAGAGGTATGTCTAATCAACAAAAACAAAACTCACCCATTAGTGAGGAACTTGACACTCTAACTTGCGATGCAATTGGAATGGCTCTAGACAATCTTGCTCAAGGAGACGGTATCTGGCCAACTCTCGTGCTTTTATATAACGACAACTCTAAAGAATTTTTTGTTTTTGAAGATGATGGGCTAGATATTTGCCTAACCCAAGCGCGAGATTCTGTAAAAGAGCTTGGTCATGACAGCAAATGTTATGCACTTTTTTATGATGGGTTTTTTGAGAGTGATAATAACCTCACAGACAATGCACTGATTGTTGAATTTGGAGAGCGTGGAGCAGATAAGGCATACTCAGCAGTTGTTGCATACGGAAACGCAGGTATGGGTGATAAGTTTTGGTATGATGAGCCAATCCCTGGGGGAGAAGAAAGACTGTTGTTTTAGGTGTCGGTTTTAAGGCTGCAAAAACAATACATACTTCACATTCATAAGGCTTACAAAAAAATTTAAAGGGTTTAGGAGAAAACAAACAAGATGGACTATGAAGGAATAAGAAACGTCGCAATTATTGCTCACGTTGATCATGGAAAAACAACAATGGTAGATAGAATTTTGCAATCTACCGGTGTTTTTAGGTCTAACCAAGACGTTCCAGATCAGGTATTAGACTCAAACGATCAAGAGCGCGAGCGAGGCATAACTATTCTTTCAAAAAATGTGTCGGTGAGATATAAAGGAATTAAGATCAATATCATCGACACTCCAGGTCACTCAGATTTTGGTGGAGAGGTCGAGCGCGTTTTAAATATGGCCGACGGAGCTCTCGTAATAGTGGATGCATTTGAAGGACCTATGCCACAAACCAGATTTGTTTTGCGCAAAGCCCTAGAGCTTGGTCTTACTCCAGTGGTTGTTGTTAATAAGATAGACCGTCCAGGTTCTCGTCCAGAACAAGTTGTTGATGAGGTCTTTGACCTTATGGTGGAGTTAGAAGCAACCGACGAACAACTCGACTTCCCAGTTGTTTACACTTCTGCTGCGGAAGGTTATGCACGATATGAGCCAAACGATGGCAACAACGATATGACCCCGTTGCTAGACACAATTATAGAGCACCTTCCACAACCAGAACAAGACATAGATGGACCTATTGCAATGCAGGTCTGCACAGTTACGCACTCAAACTTTCTTGGGCGCATTGCAGTTGGCAGGCTGCACACAGGCACAATCCACAGCAAAGATACCGTGCTAGTCAAAAAGCCAAACGGCACGCAGCGTTTAGTTCTAATTAAGCAACTCCACACATTTGAGGCTTTAGGTCAACAAGAATGTGATGTTGCCTACGCAGGCGATATTGTGGCAGTAGTTGGAATTGATGACGCGGATATTGGAGATATGGTCACCTCAGTCGATAACCCTGTGGATCTTCCTCCTATTACTATTGATGAGCCTACGCTTGCGATTGTGTTTGAGGCTTCGACGAGTCCTTTAGTTGGAGAAGACGGCGAAATCGTTGGTTCTAGGCAACTTAAAGAGCGCTTGATGCACGAAAAAGAGTCTAATGTAACAATGCGTATTACCGAAAAAGAAGACGGCGGCATTGAAGTTGCAGGGCGCGGTGTGCTGCATCTTTCTGTTTTAATGGAAACAATGAGGCGCGAGGGCTATGAATTTCAGGTGGGTCGTCCGGAGGTTTTGTTCAAAAAGGCAGAAGATGGAACACTTTTAGAGCCTGTTGAAGAAGCAACTATAGAGGTTAACTCTGACTATGCCGGAAAATGCATTGAGACCATGGGTAATGCTGGCGGTGAGATGACCGACATGACCAGCCGCGAAGAGCAAACTTTCATGACCTTTAACATCCCTACGCGCGGAGTTATGGGTCTTGCAACAAGACTTATGAATGTGTCTCACGGCGAGGCAATTTTTAGCCATAGATTTTTGAAGTACGATGTATTTAAAGGTGAGCTTTCGGGACGAAAAAACGGCGTCATGATTGCAATGTATAACGATAAAGCGGTCGCCTATGCACTCGATACCTTGCAGACACGAGGCATTATGTTTGTAGGTCCAAGCGAGCAATGCTACGAGGGAATGATAGTTGGAGAGCATGCTAAAGATAACGACCTAGTGGTTAATGTTTCTAAGCAAAAACAGCTTACCAACACGCGTGCTGCTTCTGCTGATAAGGCAATTTTGCTTACTCCTCCAACCCGTTTTACTCTAGAAGAAGCACTAGAATACATTCAAGATGATGAGCTCGTAGAAATTACTCCTAAAAACATAAGAATGCGCAAAAGAATTTTGTCAGAAGTTGCAAGGCGCAAAGCCCGCAGGGTTTAGTGGTTTGTAGAGCCGAATGTTTTTGTTTATTGTGTAACTCATTTATTTAAATTTAAAAAGGAGACAAGTGTTTTCTATTTTTGTTATAAGATCAATTGTGAACTCAGCAAATTACAATCTGTAAAATAAAAACATAATAATCTGTAAAATAAAAACATAATAATCTGTAAAATGAATTTGTAATAATCTGTAAAACAAAAGTGTTATAATCTGTAAAACAAAAGTGTTATAATCTGTAAAATGAATTCGTAATAATGTGTAAAATAAAACACAAAGGATATGCAAAATGAGCAGTTCAACAACGAGTTATTCAGATAAGCACGAAGATAAATATTACCCACGTTTAGCAGACAAACTTATAGAAGAAAAACTAAAACAAACAGGTGCTGTTGTAATTCAAGGGCCAAAATGGTGTGGAAAGACAATGACAGCAACCATGCATAGCAAAAGCACCTTGTTTATGCAAGATCCCGACGAGTTAGAAAATAATCTTTCGCTTGCACAAGAAAAGCCTTCACTATTGCTTAAAGGAGAATATCCGCGTCTTATTGATGAGTGGCAAGAGGCTCCTAGCCTTTGGGATGCAGTGCGTTTTGCAATAGACAAAAATCATCTTACAGGTGCATTTATACTTACAGGTTCATCTACTCCCAAAACTCAACCCAGACATTCGGGGGTAGGGCGCATGTCGTTCATAGAAATGCAAACTATGTCGCTTCTTGAGTCAAAAGAAAGTTCTGGCGCAGTTTCGCTTAGTTCTCTTTTTACTAAAACACCATATATAGAAGAACAAAACTCAAACACCAACATAGAACAAATAGCAGAAATTCTTGAGCGTGGTGGTTGGCCTGTAGCCGTTACAAAAAACATAAATAACGTGGCTAACGATTATATAGACACCTTGGTTAATTTTGATGTTCATAATTGTGATGATGTGAAAAGAAGTCCCCTAACAGCACGCGAAGTTTTGCAAGAGTATGCACGATGCACGTCAACGCAAACTGGCTTAGCAACAATGTGCAAAAATTTAAAAAATCGTGGGGGAGAAATATCCCGACCAACTTTTACTGATTATATTTCTGCATTTAGAAAACTTCATATTATTGATGAACTTCCTGCTTGGCATCCTTCTTTAAAAGCAAAAGGGCGCACAACATCAACACCAAAACGATATCTCGCAGATCCCTCGCTTGTTTGTGCTGCTATGAAAGCAAATGCAAAAACACTTCTAAGCGACTTATCGACTATGGGTCAAATATTTGAAAACTTATGTGTGCGTGATCTAAAAATTTATTGTTCCACATTTGGAGCTAATCTTTTTTTCTATCATGATTCGCGAGGTGTAGAGGCAGATTGTGTAGTGGTAGATCCTCAAGGCAGATGGGGTCTTATTGAAATTAAACTAAAAAGTGCAGAGCTAGAAGAAGGCGCAAACTCTTTACATAAAGTGGAGGAACGAATAGATAAAACTTTAATAGGGAACCCAAGTTTTAAGATGATTATAACTTGCAAGGGTTATTCTAGGGTTCGCAAGGATGGCATTATAGTTTGTCCTATAACGTGTTTGGGTGCTTAGGGTAATTTAAAACCTATCTAAATATGGGTTGAATAAGCTTCAAAAATATCTTATTGTTAGAGTGTATGCAATGCAAAACATAATAAGAGGTTTTTGTACAACTGACTTATAAGTTTAGTATTTACGCATACGGTTTGTTTTATGTAGGGGTTTACTTTAACGAAAGGGTGACAAAATGAGAAAACAGCATAAGTTTTATAAATGCGAGGGGTTTTCTGAGACTGACTTGACAGACCCCCGTAAACTAAGCGCAGTGCTGCTAGCACTCATTACCGCGTTGCTTTTGCTTTTGGCTTTTGGGTCAACACAAGCACTCGCAAAAGACGCAGAACAAATTGATGTTCCACAAGGCTATGCACAACTAACTGAATGGAACCGCCTTGCAGGAAGTAATCGCCTAGATACAATGGCAGAGATATCTAGTG
>CAVLCC010000073.1:0-5298 GCA_963661535.1 Senegalimassilia sp. | reverse complement strand
GGATACAACACAGACCTACCAGAGATTGCAGACGGACTTGCTGTTAAGGTCAAACTTCAATGGCAAGAGGATTCAGCTGCACTAGTTGGAGAAAATGTTTCGGCTTACGACTTTGATGGTGACTTTAGGTCAACTCAAGTGACTGACGAATATGGTGAGGTAACATTTGCAGCAAAAGATAAATCCGATGGTGGTAAGGGCGAAACAGACGTTCCTACTCCAAGTGGCAAGACTCTACTAGCAACTGTTACTTATCAGCCAGTAGCTGATGGTGAATTTGTAGCCCTAGAAGGTGCAACAGTGGCTGCTAATAAAGCGGGTGGATACAACGCTGATTTACCACAAGCTGCGGATGGTTATGCTGTTAAAGTCAAGCTCCAGTGGAAAGAAGACTCAACTGCACTAGTTGGCGCAAGTGTTTCTGCTTATGACTATGATGGCGACTTTAGGTCAACCCAAGTAACTGATGATCAAGGCGAAGCAACATTTGCAGCGAGAGATAAATCTGATGGTGATAAGGGCGGAACAGATGTGCCTGATCCTAGCGGCAAGACCTTGCTAGCAACTGTTACTTATCAGCCAGTAGCTGATGGTGAATTTATAGCTCTAGAAGGTGCAACAGTAGCTGCTAATAAAGCAGGCGGATACAACGCTGATCTACCTCAAGCAGCAGATGGTTATGCTGTTAAGGTTAAACTGCAGTGGAAAGAAGACTTAACTGCACTAGTTGGAGAAAGCGTTACAGCTTATGACTTTGATGGTGACTTTAGGTCAACACAAGTAACTGATGATCAAGGCGAAGTTACATTTGCAGCAAGAGATAAATCCGATGGCGACAAGGGCGAAACAGTTGTACCCGATCCAAGTGGAAAGACCTTGCTAGCTATAGTTACCTATCAGCCTGAAGAAAATGGCGAGTTTGTAGCACTAGAGGGTGCAACAGTAGCTGCTAACAAAGCAGGCGGATACAACACAGATCTACCTGAGGTTGCAGATGGACTTGCTGTTAAAGTTAAACTTCAATGGCAAGAGGATTCAGCTGCACTAGTTGGAGAAAGCGTTTCTGCTTATGACTTTGATGGTGACTTTAGGTCAACCCAAGTAACTGATGATCAAGGCGAAGTAACATTTGCAGCGAGAGATAAATCCGATGGTGATAAGGGCGGAACAGATGTGCCTGATCCTAGCGGCAAGACCTTGCTAGCTACAGTTACTTACCAACCTGATGTTTACAGCGATTTTGTGCCTCTAGAAGGTGCAACGGTAGCTGCCAACAAGTTTGGTGGATACAACACTGAGCTACCTCAGGCTGCAGATGGTTATGCAGTTAAGGTCAAGCTCCAATGGCAAGAAGACTCAACTGCGCTAGTTGGCGAAAGCGTTTCTGCTTACGACTACGATGGTGACTTTAGGTCAACCCAAATTACAGACACAGATGGCGAAGTAACATTTGCAGCAAGAGACAAATCCGATGGCGACAAGGGCGAAACAGTCGTACCTGATCCAAGCGGAAAGAACCTATTGGCAACTGTTACCTATCAACCTGAAGAAAATGGAGAGTTCGTGCCTCTAGAAGGTGCAACAGTAGCTGCTAACAAAGCAGGTGGATACAACGCTGATCTACCTAAAGCCGCAGATGGTTATGCTGTTAAGGTTAAACTCCAATGGCAAGAGGACCTAACTGCACTAGTTGGAGAAAGCGTTACAGCTTACGACTACGATGGTGACTTTAGGTCAACCCAAGTAACTGATGAACAAGGCGAAGTAACATTTGCAGCAAGAGATAAATCCGAAGGCGGCAAAGGCGAGACAGTCGTACCTGATCCAAGCGGAAAGACCTTGCTAGCTACAGTTACCTATCAGCCTGAGACGGACGGAGAGTTCGTGCCTCTAGAAGGTGCAACAGTAGCTGCTAACAAAGCAGGCGGATACAACGCAGACCTACCACTAGCAGCAGATGGATATGCTGTTAAGGTCAAGCTACAATGGCAAGAAGACTTAACTGCACTAGTTGGCGCAAGCGTTTCTGCTTACGACTTTGACGATGACTTTAGGTCAACTGAAGTAACTGATGATCAAGGCGAAGTCACATTTGCAGCAAGAGATAAATCTGACGGCGACAAGGGCGAAACAGTTGTGCCAGATCCAAGCGGTAAGACCTTGCTGGCAACTGTTACCTACAACCCAAGTGATGATGAAGATGGAGAGTTCGTGCCACTAGAGGGTGCAACAGTAGCTGCTAATAAAACAGGTGGATATAACACAGACCTACCTAAGGCAGCAGATGGATTTGAAGTTCAAGTTAAACTCCAGTGGCAAGAAGATTTAACTGCACTAGAAGGTGTAAGCGTTTATGCTTACGACTATGATGGCGACTTTAGATCAGTTGAAACAACCGACTCGGATGGTATAGCTTGGTTTGCAGGAATAGGTAAAACTGAAGGTGGCAACACTACTCCATATACCCCTGATGGAGAAATCATAATTGCAACTGTTACTTATCAACCACAAGGTGAAACTGATTTTGTAAGCCTAAATGGTGCAACTGTAGCTGCCAATAAGTTTGGAGGATACAATACCGACCTACCTCAAGTGGCAGATGGATGTGCTGTTAAAGTTAAGCTCCAGTCGTCTTCTGTCCCAATTACTCCTCTTGTGGGCGAGAAAGTAACTGCTTACGACTATGACGGTGACTTTAGATCAACACAAGTAACTGATGATCAAGGCGAAGTAACATTTGCAGCAAGAACAGCAACAGGAGATGGCGGCGAAACAGACGTTCCGACACCAAGTGGTAAGACAGTGCATGCAACTGTTACCTATCAGGCTGCAACTGGCGGCGACTATGTACCACTAGAAGGTGCAACAGTAGCTGCCAACAAAGAAGGCGGATACAACACAGATCTACCTACAGCAGCAGACGGACTAGCTGTTAAAGTTAAGCTCGTTTGGAGCGATGATGAGTCAACTCCATTAGTTGGCGAAACTGTTACGGCTACAGAAGCAGACGGAGACTCAAGAATGGCTAGACTAACAGACTCAGAGGGTGTTGCAACATTCCCTGCTACTATGCCAACAGACTTGATTCCAACTACAGATCTTCTAACAACTACTGCATGGGTTGGTCAAACGCTTGCAGATGTGGAGTTGCCTGACCTATCTGGCACCAAGTACACAGGAACTCTCAAGTGGGCAGACGAGACAGCTTCTGTGGGAACCACCGAAGGAAGCATTGAAGTTGACGCACTATATACAATTCCAACTGCGGAGGGCGAAGACTCTTATGAGCCTGTGAATGTAAAGGTAACAATAGTTGTATCGGGCAAGAGCTTTACTATCACATATCATGGAAATGGAGCCACTGCATTTACGGATACAGCATCAGCTAGTGGAAACACATCAACCATAGATGGTGAGCTCCTCTATACACAAAGTGTTACTACTTCTGGTGATGAGATTAAGCTTGACTCCAATGCATTCTCAAAGACAGATGACGATATTGTTTATGGAATGAAATATTGGAACACGCAGGCAAATGGATCTGACGAAACGAATTATAGAGATAGGATTGAGGTTAAACTCACAGATCAATTGATTTCTAGCGTAGACAATGGAGGCAATGTAGATCTATATGCGCAATGGACTACAGGTGACATTGGTGACTATTGGATGGCAGCTTCTATTAGATTAGTTGATGAAGATGCAACACCTGCCACTACACCTCAAGAAAGTAACTACTATACAAATCCTGAGACTTCTGTTGTAAAGACTCAATCAGAAATGACAGAGGATCTAGAGGTCTTGTATGGAACTAAAGATCAAACGGCCGATGGGCGTGACGCAACAGAAGTTGCTGCAGAATATCAGAGTTATTCTGACAGTGATTATTATCATCTCTATACCAAGTGGACTGGTTCTACAGAATATATGTATAATGCCGATGTAGACGAATATGTTGAGTTCCGTATAGTTAATGTTGGTGAACACGACAACGATGGCACTAGACTAACCTTTATGGCAATTCATGCAGTACCAATAGGTGGCGAGCAGCTAATAGGTATGAATAATAGTTCTACTACTAATGATGGTGGATGGTTAGCTTCTGATTTCAATAAAACAACTATGCCAGTTATAACGAGTGGTTTATCCAATTTGGACAACGTTGCTAAGCAAATAACCAAAAAGACAGTGACAGGCAAAGCAACTAAAATCAGCGGTGGGTATGATACTTCCACATGGGATACTTCGGCTACTTTTGAAAGTAAGTTTTGGCTGACGTCCTTCTCTGAGATATATGGTTACGGCAATAGTTCATTGGGAATAAAAGCTGGAACTTATGCAGACGAGGGCTCTCAATATAATTGGTTTAAAACTAAGGTTAATAGCAAAGATGAAAATTGCTTCAAAAACACATATATGCTTAGAAGTAACGCTGAGCTATATGGAACGCATGGAATTTGGTTTAGGTCGGTATATCTCAATAATAATTCTGAGTTTATAAGCAACTATTCTGGCAGTTATGGTGGAGATGTATGGACTTATCATATTATGGCACATGTGGTATATACTTGCCTACCAGCATTTGCAATGTAGATACCGACAGATAGCAAGTTTAGTAATGGCTTAAGTTAACTGATACTTAGGGTGCTGATATTGATTAGCACCCTAAGTTTTTCTAAAATCAAGCTCTATTGTTTTTTAATTATCAAGAGAAAATGTTTTAAAATAAGTTATTATGCAGTTTCTAAGAAAGGGAGGGTTTATGTATAGAAAGCACTTGCAATCTAGTTCAAGAGAAGACATGTCTGCTAGTAATGCAGCAAGCATAAATTTGTTCGCACAAATTATGAAAAGTGCAATGATTGGCATGTTCGCTGTTCTTTTTGCCATGCTTGCGTTTATGCCCACACAGGCTTTGGCAGATTCTAGCGAGCAAATAGATGTTCCAGATGGAGATATTCAGCTTATTGAGTGGAGCAGGCTATCTGGAGATTCAAGATATGACACAATGTCTAATATCGTGTCAGCGGGTTTTGACAGTTCAGACACTGCAATAATTGCAAATGGACAAAATTTTCCAGATGCTCTAGCGGCAACAGCCCTAGCAGGATATTATAATTGTCCGGTTTTGCTAACATCTCCAGGTGAGCTTTCACAACAAACTCAATCGGAGTTAACGCGCCTAGGAGTAAAAAATGCAATAATCACTGGTGGCAGTGGTGCAGTGTCTAATAACGTCTCTGCTTCTATAGAAAAGATGGGTATAAAAGTAGAGCGTCTATCTGGTTCTACTCGTCT
>CAVLCC010000072.1:0-5391 GCA_963661535.1 Senegalimassilia sp. | reverse complement strand
AGACGAAATTTTATCTGCTATGGTTGTTTATGGTTTTCTAACTTATTACGATGGTTGTGTTTCTATTCCCAACTATGAGCTTATGCTTAAGTTTCAAGATGTATTGAAAAAAGAGGACATGGGTTATGTTGCAAAACTAGCTAAGCGCAGCAAAGAAATGCTTGTAGCAACTCTTAACAAAGATACAGAGACTATGACTCAAATTATAGAAGCAGTACACGACCAAGAGGTTCCATTGTTAAACTATACAAATGAAGCAGATCTAGCAGCACTAATCAATCTAGTATATCTATCAGCTAGAGATAGATATTTTGTACGCCGCGAGCAACCCGCAGGCAAAGGTGTGGCAGACGTTGCTTTTATTCCTCAAAAT
The DNA here is from genome assembly GCA_963661535.1 of Senegalimassilia sp. GTDB lineage: Bacteria > Actinomycetota > Coriobacteriia > Coriobacteriales > CADBOM01 > CAVLCC01. The sequence goes on along the minus strand of CAVLCC010000072.1, from coordinate 5,018 downwards.
CCTAAAGATACAAAGTGCAGACCTTTTATTGTAGAACTAAAAGCCTCAGATAGCGCCGAACAAGCAATAAAGCAAATCCGCAACAAAAACTACACAGCAATTTTTGAAGATGCACTTACAGGAGACACACACTACACACAACCACCCCTAGCAGTAGGAATTGCATGGGATCCCAAAACAAAAGCGCATGAGTGCATAGTGGAGGAGCTGTAAGACCCCGCCCTTACAGTCAAAAACAAAAATCCTATAATCAAAGCACATAAACTGCCGTTTAAACCACTAAATATAAAACTTTACTTGCTTTATCTAGAAGTGTGGAGTATAGTAGTAACACTTATCGCAACAAGGTTTGTCGAGCTTATTGCAATAAGTTATGCAAGCAAACATTTGCATATATGGCTCTAACGAACGTTTACAAATGATTTTTGAACAAAGTTAAACGCATACAGATGCAAAAACTTGCAAAAATTGTCTTAAACGTCAAACATATAAAAATGCAAGTTTGAAGCAAGCGGGAAAGCACAAGACATAAGGCACAAGGCACAAAACGTAAAGCGCAGCAGCATAGCAGCAGCGCACACGAAGCACAAGACGCGAACAGCAAGCACAAAGCACAAGCGGCATGGTACACCAAAACACATCACCCACCCCGCACGCATTTCAAACTCACAGCAAATACATACTAGGCGTTAGAAAGCACTTTATGACTTTATGAAAAGACGAAACAAAAATATCGCAATCGACGTTCCAAGCGACAAAACAACCGAGGTTGTTCGTCAAAAAGGCTTGCGCAAAGGCACCTACTCCCAAGCACGCATCGCAGTGCTAATCTTCACACTTGTGCTAGCCCTAGGCATTGGAGCCACGTTTGCATACGTCGTATACACATCCAACCAAACACCAAACCGCGCAACAGCAGGCGACGTTGGCTTGCAAATCGTAGAAAACGGAACAGTCAACACAACAGGCGCCCTAACAGTGGCCGCCGGTGCAGACACCAAAAAAGTCGCGGTCAAATCAGAAGACCTGCCAAATCGCACAAACGAGGTTGTGCGCATAACATTTGTGCCCGAGGTCGTTTATAACGACTCCACAGGCACAGCACTTGGCAACACACTTTTGTCAGAAACTTGGAGCGCCCCGCAACAAACTGGCGGAGAGGGCAACAAGTTCTACATCAAAACCGACCTACTCACGCTCTATCTTGCAGACAACTGGCAAGACAACTTTATCTACAAAGACGGGGCGTTTATATACAAAAAACTTCTCGAGCCCGGACAATCAACACCCACGCTTTTGCAAGGTGTTGTGTGGGCAGATGCATCGGTTAACCGCGGTGATTATGGAGATGTAAAAGTCAACGTTGTTGCAGATGCAATACAATGCACACCAGCTGAATCCCCTGCACTTTGGGGGGTTAAGGTGGACACGTCGAGCAAGGAGGTGTCTTTAATAACCGGTTCTTAAGACTGAACGCAGGCGAGCGCCAAGCGAGCAATTAAAGCCGATGAAGGCGCTAAGTTGGAGTAGTCAAAGAAGCGGCGAAACTAAGGCAGCACTGCATTTGCCCACGTGGATAAACGTAGTAAAAACAAAACATACGAACTTCTCAAAATGGCGGCTACGAGTGCGTAAGCTCCGAGCCCGTGAGGTTCGGAAAACTAACGCGTAAGGAGGGGGTAGCTAACATAAATAACTTTGGTACTACAGGTGCTTTTATATAAGTGCAATGCAAAAAAGCACCTTTGAGGTTTTGGTTTTGCAAAAAAACCTCGGTTTGTACAAAAAACTGTAAAGCATTGCAAAAAAGCAAGAGACAAAAACGACAAGCAAAAAATTTTGCAGAAAGGAGATAGCAAAAATGGCAAATCCATATATTGTTATCGAGCAAAAAGATGAGAAGAAAAAAAGAGGTGCACTAGCAATTATTCTTGCAATTGCATTTGTTGCAATCCTCGCAATTGGTGGTACATTTGCATATCTAACATATACTGCAAACCAAACCCCTAACCGTTTCACAACTGACCCTAACATCACAGCTGATGTTCTAGAGCCAATGTGGACAAATGCTATTGACACATCAGCATCAAATACTTACAAAGCATCTGATGGCACAGCAGTTCCTGAGAAAGCTGACAACATGATGCCAGGCGATGAGGTTGCTAAAAACCCATTTGTTGTTAACACATCAAAGAATGGCTCAGATGAGTATGTTGCTCTAAAGCTACAATTCCAAAAATATGTTCAACCAGGAGAAAACGCAAGCGCAACTGATGACGGCTATGTAAACATGACTTCTGAAGAGGTCGATAAACTCTTTGCTGTATATGCATTTGGTGGCACAGAGTCTGCTGCAACTGGTACAAAAGATACCAATGCTGGTTGGACTACTCCTACAGGTTGGACTCAAATTGTTTACGCTAATGACACAGCTGCAGGCACCACCGATGGTACTAGCGAAGCAATCAAAGGCGTAACAGCTGGCAAAGCAAACAGCAATGGTTCAATGTATTTCTACTACAACTCTTCGATTAAAGCTGAGACTAAAGCACAGGCAGAAGCTGAGAAGGCAAGCACCACCGAAACCGGAATAGATGGTGAAGGACAACCAACATCTACAACCACATATGAAGATTATTGGAATATTGATGATGAAGTACGCACATCTCCACTATTCACTTTTGTTCGTTATGCCAACGGTGCAACTCAAGAAAAAATCAATGCCTTGAATAATGTTTTGAAGGGCGGCAAAGGTAAGAGTGCTGGTGATACTGGTTCAGCTAACTATACCACCGATCCAGGCTGGCGTGTAGTTATCAGCGGTGCTGCAATTCAAGCAACTGCTGACAACGCAGCTGCAGATCACGCAAAGACTGGAACTACTGAGAACTGGATTGATTTGCTAGATGCTAATAAGACAACAGATGGTTCTTCTACCACCAGCAAGCCAACAGCAGTTTCTGGCGTACGTACTGACTCAGGCGTAACTTCACCTTCCACAAAGATTCCTGAGGCAACTAACGTTAAACCTGACGGAACTGAGAGCTAAGATTTGTTTGCTAATTTAGCAATCAATAGCTAAGCTTTTTTAAGTTAAATATGCCCTAGGTGCTAGGGTAACAAAGAACTCTAGCACCTAGGAATTTTATACAAACTATTAAACAGACATATAAACGTTTTAAACAAGAAAAGGTATATATATGGCAAGGGAAGTTAACATAGAAGTTTTGAGGCTCAAAAAAGTCCAGCACACAGCGCTTATTTTGGCTGTATGTGCCCTTGCTATTGCGTGCATGGTTATGTCTTTGCCGTCAACGCAGGCGCAATACGCATCTGCCGACAACGGCCGTCACATTTTTGTTTTTTCAGACACCAACGATGTTGCAATTTCAGTTACAGAAACCTGGAATCCAGCCGATGGTCTAGGTCTTCGTTCTGGCTCTACTTTAGTTAAGCAACCGGTGATAAAAAACCAAAAAGGTGACGTTTATATGCGCGGCATTATACGTGTATCCGACGAGAGCGGTCGCGTGCTAGACCCTGTGGCAGACGCTGATCGCATCAAGCTCATCTTGGGCACGCTTTATGTTGACCCGCAAGGTTCTATAGATACTGGGTCTTCGTATTCTAAAGCTGCTTTGGGCACGCTTGCTGGCGTGACCGATTTGTATAACTCAGCTGCGTTTGACTCTCCAAAGTGGAACTCAGAAATGCAAGCCTATACAATCGACTACAAGACATTGTTTGCCAAAGACCAAAGCGTGGCTATGTTCGATAAGGTTGTTGTTCCGTCAGACTACTCAGTGGCTGACCTTACGCTAATGGGCAAATATACAGTTACTGTGTGGGCTCAGGCTATTCAGTCTGCGGGCTTTAACGATAGTGCAACTGCCTTGCAGGCTTTGTCTAATCAAGATCCATCAAATACTGAACTGGAAGGCTAGTTGATATGTCTATGGCTTCTTCTTCTAACATAAATATTGTGTGCGAGAGCGGGGGCGCGGGTGCGCGTGGCGGCTCGGATGCGCGTGGTGGCTCGGGTGCGCGTGGCGGTGCTAGCAAGCACGCTGTGAGCATTTGCAATGAGCGCTCATCTCGTGCGGGCAAAAAGCGCAAGGCTACGTTTTTTATCACGCTAGGACTTGTGTTTTTGCTGCTAGCGCTTGCAAGTGGCATAGGTGCTACGGTTTGCGCAATAAGCGATTCCAACAAAAACCTCGACTACGAAGAATACTTTGATGGCAAGCTCATACAAGACCCTGAGTATACTTATGACCAAGACGCATACCCAGGTTATTCTCAGCCTCGAACTGCTATTGCTGTTAATAATGGCTCGCTTCCAATGTATGCTCGCATAAACTATACAACTTATTGGGCTGACGTTAATGCCTCGGGTGAGGTTACCCGCAGCACCGATACCTCGCTTGACCCATCTTTGATACAGGTTAACTTGGCGCAGGACTCCAACTGGGAAGACGGTGGCGACGGCTGGTATTATTACCAAGCCGAAATTGCCCCAGGTGAGCAGACTGCTAACTTCTTTGATTCGGTATCTTTGTCTACGCAAATTGGCGAGGAGTATAACGACAACACCAACCACGAGGTTAGCTCTATTTATGCTGGCAAGGCTGCTGAAGTAGATGTTGAACTGCAGTGCACGGCGCAGCCTGTTGCGTCTGACTCCTCTAGTGCTGGTGCTGGCTCTGGTTCGGGCTCTTCTGCGCAAGCGGCGTTTATGCCAAAGACGGGCGATACGCTTTCGCCTTTGACTATCTTGCTAATTGCAATTGCCATCTTGGCTGCGTTGGCTTGCTTTATCTTTGTGATTTTAGCTCGCAGACGCTCACGCGACGACGAAGAGCAACCTCCAGCTACAGGCGCACCAACTGCTGGTGCTGCGCATAGGCGCATAGTATGATTGCTAAGCACATGAACGAATTGTTTTTATTAAAATTTGCGAGAAAAACCGTTGTCTGTGATACACTAAGAAACACAGACAACGGACTTATTGTCTGGAG
>CAVLCC010000071.1:0-5603 GCA_963661535.1 Senegalimassilia sp. | reverse complement strand
ACTGGCTTAGTATCTCGTAATCGTTAGACAATTAACAGTTTTGCGATTAGCAAGCTTAGGGAGCGTTAGAATTGGCGAGCAATTAGCAGTCAATTATCAACTAGTAATTGCGATTTATCTTGAGCCATTTCAAGCGTAAAAGTAAGATCGAACTTATTCTCCAAGAGCAAGCGAAGCCTCGAGCCAGTCATCTTCTAGCTTAGAGATATTGTTTTTTATCTCGACAATTAGATCTGTTTGTTCTTGTAGTTCAACATAATTGGTTGGATTTATTGCTGCCAATTTGCGCTCGGCTTCTTCTAACTTGCTTTGCGCCGTTTGGAGCTTGCGCTCCGATGAGTCGAGCTTTTTTCGGGCTGCTTGGTGTTGTGCTCCAGTTAGTTTATGGGGTTTGGAGTCAGACGCGTTGCCATTCTGCACATTTTTAGCATTTGGAATTTGAGCCTCGCCAACACCGGCATTAGAATCTACACCTGCACCAGCACGAGCACTATCAGCAGCCCTAACCTTGCTGCCGCTATTGTTGCCTCCAGCACGTCTCGCGCCCTCAGAACCCCCACTTGCATCCAAACCCTCGCTAGTCTTGAGCATATACAAATACTGGTCAACTCCCCCAGGCATGTGTATTACCTTGCCGCCAATTACTGCATACTGGTTATCGGTAATATGCTCCAACAAATATCTATCATGCGACACCATAATCAAAGTGCCAGGCCACGTGTCTAACACATTTTCTATTTGAGCCAGCATATCAATATCCATATCGTTGTCAGGCTCATCGAGAATTAAAACATTACAACCCTCAAGCAAAGTAAGCATAAGCTGAAGTCTGCGTTTTTGACCGCCAGACAACTTAGAAACAGGCAGCTGAAAATGAGCCTTTGCAAAACCCAAGCGCTCAAGAAGTTGAGTAGACGTAACTTCTTTGCCATCAATCTCGTAGTGCGTTTTGTATCTAGATAAGACCTCACGCACCTCATATTCTCCAAATTCGTATAACTCCTCGAGACGCTGAGACAACACAGAAAGCTTCACTGTCTTGCCAATATTTAACCAGCCACTATCAGGCTTAATCTTGCCTTGAATTAGCCGCAAAAGCGTGGTTTTTCCAGCTCCATTTTCGCCCAAAATTCCAACGCGGTCCCCTGGAGCTATAATCCATGTAACATCATCTATAACTTTTTTGGAGCCATATGCCTTAGACACATTCACAAACTCAACGGCACGTTTGCCCAACCTTGCAACTGCCGCGCGTTTGAGTTCTATTGAGTCGCGAATAGGGGGGTCGCCATCAATAAGTGCTTGTGCCGCCTCAACATGAAACTTGGGCTTAGAAGAACGCGCCCGAGCACCTCGCGAAAGCCAAGCCAGCTCACGACGCAACAAATTTTGGCGCTTTACCTCCGCTTTTTGAGCAGCCTCCTCGCGCTCAACTCTTTGCAGCACATAAGCAGAATACCCGCCCTCAAATGGCTCCACACGAGAGTTGTGCACCTCCCACATTGAGGTGCATACTTCGTCTAAAAACCACCTGTCATGCGTTACGACCAGCAGCACCCCCTGTTTGTTTGGCCACCTGTGGTTCAAATGATTTGCCAACCATGCTATTGTTGCCATATCTAGATGGTTTGTTGGCTCATCGAGCATCAAAATATCGTGAGTTCCAACTAAGACGCGAGCAATGTCAACGCGCCTGCGCTCTCCCCCCGAAAGCTCACTTACACAACCACTAAGATCTAGCGATCCAACTAGATGATTTATTATGTCGCGAATTTTTGGGTCAGATGCCCATATATATTCTGGCAAATCACCAAAAATACATTCAACAATTGTTGCGTTGGTGTCAAAGTCGTCATCTTGCTTTAAAATCTCGATAGAAAACTCGTTGCGCTTAAATACGCGACCATCGTCTGGCTCTAGAGTTTGAGAGAGCACTCCCAAAAGTGACGACTTGCCGTCTCCATTTTTGCCAACAATCCCAATTTTGGCTCCCTCGTCAACTCCCAACGTAACATTGTCAAATATTTTTTTAGATGCATACTCAAGATTTATATTCTCGCATCCCAACGCAAACGCCATTTAAGTCTCCTGTTATTTGTGGCTCATCTTCGGGTCATGTTCGACCCGTCTTCGGACTATCTTCGACCCGTATCCAGCTCGCTACAGCCCATCTGCGATCCGCCTCCAGCCCGTCTACAGCTCGCTGCTGCCCATCTCCGTCCCGCTCCAACTCGCTGCTGCCCCGTCATTCACATTCTTTATGCATTTTCTATGCAATTTATATATATGCCCATTTTTACTACATTTTAGTTTATAACAACACTCTCAATATCGCTCAATATTGCGCTTATGGACGTCATTGCGCCGCTAAGGGGTTTGCTTGTTGTGTTTTACTACACTGTAATATTGCACACGTAAAATTCTCAATTATGCATTTTATGTGTAGTTTTTGTTTTCGTATCAAGCATCAAGTATCAATAATGCAAAACATAGGAGGCGGCGTTGCAAGAATCATTTAATGCCATTTTGAGCACTGTAGACGACTTTGTATGGGGTCCTCCCCTAATCATCTTAATTATGTGTGGAGGAATTTTGCTCACCATCAGACTCAAAGGAATGCAGTTTAGGCAACTCCCTAGAGCCCTTAAATACATGTTTAAAAATGAAGAAGGTGGCACGGGCGAGGTGTCGAGTTTTGGAGCGCTTTGCACCGCTTTGTCGGCAACCATCGGAACAGGCAACATCGTAGGCGTTGCCACCGCAGTGTGCGCAGGTGGACCTGGTGCTATCTTTTGGATGTTTGTTGCAGCATGTTTTGGAATGGCTACCAAATATGCTGAGGGTTTGTTGGCAATCAAATACAGAACTGTAGACGAAGATGGACACGTTTTGGGCGGTCCATTTTATTATATTGAGCGTGGAATGAGCCAAATCAAATGCCTCAAATGGGGAGGAAGCTGGAAATGGCTTGCAAAACTCTTTGCAATCTTTGGAGCACTTGCTGGTCTTTTGGGAATTGGCACTCTCACTCAAATTAACTCAATTAACGGAGCCCTAAATGAGCTAATTGATCCAACCAAAACAAACGTTGCATTTTCTTTCTTTGGCGTTGACTACACATGGACAACAGTCATTGCAAGTTTAGTAGTAGCTATCTTGGTGGGACTTGTTATTATTGGTGGACTAAAGAGAATTGCAAATGTAACAACAATTGTAATTCCTGCAATGGTTGTATTTTATATCGTGCTTTGTGCTTTGGTTGTTGTATGCAACTTTACAAGAATTCCTGAAGCTATAGGTCAAATTTGCTACGCAGCATTTAACCCCGCGGCAATAACAGGCGGCGCAGTTGGCAGCATGATTATTGCTATGCAAAAAGGTGTTGCTCGAGGTATTTTCTCCAACGAGGCTGGTCTTGGCTCTGCTCCAATTGCTGCAGCTGCTGCACAAACTCACGAGCCTGTTCGCCAAGGTTTGGTTAGCATGACCGGCACTTTTATCGATACAATCATCGTCTGCACTCTAACTGGACTTACCATTGTGCTAACTGGTGCATGGGATCCAACTCTTGGTCTTGAAGGTTCTGCTGTTACTATGTATGCATTTGGACAGGGCATTCCGTTTTTGCCTGTTATTGTTAGCAATACGCTTTTAACTATTGCTCTTGTATTGTTTGGGTTCACAACAATTCTAGGCTGGAACTACTACTCAGAGCGCTGTGTGGAATATCTAACCAACGGCAAAATGGGTGTAGTTAAGGCATTTAGATGGCTTTGGATTGTTGCTACCTTTGTAGGTCCTTACATCTCGATTAGTGCAGTTTGGACAATAGCAGACATTCTAAATGGTCTAATGGCAATTCCAAATATGATTGCTTTGATTGCCCTATCTGGAGTTATTGCCAAAACTACCAAAGACTACTTTACAAGGCTTAAAAATGGTGAAGTTATAGAATATCCCGAGAAAGAAGAAGCCAAGTTAGCCGCGTCCGCCTCTGCATAAAATTTGCATGAAACGTTGATAAGTTAAGACGTATGGGAGATATCTGTTGTTTGCTTGCACGTGCGGGCACTGCAGCTGGTTGCGATGCTACTACCGCCACAAATGTATGTGCCGCTACTGCGACTATTGCATCTAACAGATATCTTTCTATACGTTTTTTATATGTCGAGTTAGCATTTTGGCAATTTGAGCTTTTTTCTATTGCCTGTCTTTTGCAAGATCTGAAGCAATAAAAGACGCAAAATAAAGTGGAGCTGTTAGAAGCTTCTTCTCTTGATCAAAACCATAGTTATTTTTTGAGAGCTTAATTGCAAATTCAAATTTATTATGAGCAGCAAACTTTGAAAGCGAGTTAAGCATTCCCTTTCCCTTTTTAACATCTATCGGATAAAGTTTGTTGTTTGCTTCTACAATAAACTCAAGTTCGCAAGAGCTCTTCCCTTTCCAATAAAATAAGTCTATACCCTTGGCCACCAGCTCATTTGCAACAAAGTTTTCAAAGAAAATACCGGAGAGCGTGTTTTGCTCCTCGCTAGATACAAAAGAAGAAGCATTTATGCCGCTTTGATAAGAAAACATTCCCACATCTGCAAGATAAAGCCTAAAGCGACTTTCTTCTGATGGCAACAAAGGACACGTTATGTGTTCTTTGAGTTGATAGGATTGATTAACAACATGAGCCATGCAAAGCCACTGAATTGACTGTACAAAATCTCTTGTTCGTTTATTCTTCTCAATCATACTAGGCGAAAAATTTTTTGACTCTCTATTTAGCTGATTATAAATATTTTGAAACAAAGCTTGGGAGCGCACAATCGACTCATGACTCGCCTGATATAGTTCCATATCTGCCAAATAATTATCGTACAACTCAGTTAAAATTTGACGAACTTGAACAAGACTTTCCCCATCAATATATGCTTGAACTGCCTCTGGCATACCCCCAACTAGCAAATACTTGTATAGCTCGGCAAGTGCAATTTCATGAACTGCACTATCAAGTGCACATTTTTCTTGATAAGCTTTATAAATTGTCTCAAAAAGAATTTCATTGCTGTTTTTCAAAAATTCAACAAATGTCATCGGAAATAAGGTGAGCTGATTAATTTTGCCTACAGGGAATAAAAATTTACTCTCACAACTGTCTGTGTCTTGAGATGTACGCCCGCGCTTGTGCATTTGCCGCTGTAGTTTAATGCGCACCATTGACCCTGTTGCAATCACAGGAATTTCAGCAAAATCTTGGCAAAAATATTTTAAAGAAGAAATTATATTGGGACATTCTTGAATTTCATCAAAAATAAGCAGCGTATCTTCGTTGATTGTTTTATTAAATCGTAGCGAGACGTACTCTATTATTTTGCTTGCATTGGCTGTCTTGGTGCAAAAGCTGCGAACTTCATCTTCTTTTTTAAAGTCTATGTATATGTAGGAATTTTTGAATCTTTCCTTTGCAAAAAGCTCTAGCACAAGATATGTTTTTCCTACTTGCCTTGCGCCCCAAATAATCATCGGCTTTCTACGCTTGCTTTGAAGCCACTTTTCAAGATTTTTTTGCGCATCTCGCTTCACGGTACCATCCTCAAGGATTTATTATTATT
>CAVLCC010000070.1:0-6437 GCA_963661535.1 Senegalimassilia sp. | reverse complement strand
ATGCGGTTTCACCTGCTGTGTTTGTATAGACTTCATCACCAGAAATTGGATCTTGCTTTGTTGGGTCTATTTTGCCCTCATCGTTTGTTTCGTATACCCATGACCTTTTTGGTGCGCCGGAGTTTTGCGCGTCTTGTGCGGTTGAATACCGACCATCGTAGTATGAGATGGTAAATTGTGCGCCTGAAAACCTTATAAAAACAATTCATGCAAATCGCGGAAACAAATAACTAACTTGCTTACAAATAAAACTCCAAAGTATTACAATCACTTTAGCAGTCTTGATGTAAGAGTGCTAAAACGTGCGAAGCACACAGAAAGCACAACGAAAAAACATGGCAACACGTGATATAGCGCAAAACAAGCACATCGCGACTTAACCTCAAAAAATAAAGCCGCAACAAACCCACAAGTTGCCACAAAATAAACGAAAGGAAGTTATATGCGAAAGTTTAAAGCAGAGTCCAAAAAACTCCTCGACCTAATGATTAACTCCATCTACACTAACAAAGAGATTTTTTTGCGCGAGTTAATTTCAAATGCATCTGATGCAGTAGACAAGCTCTATTTTAAAAGCCTAACAGACACAAATATCCAAATCAAAAAAGATGACTTGCAAATTTTATTAACAGTTGATGAAGATGCAAGAACTCTTAAAGTAAGCGACACCGGAATTGGCATGGACGCAGACGAGCTAGAAGAAAATCTGTCTACAATTGCTCATTCTGGAAGTCAGGAGTTTAAAGCCGAAAATGCCGATAGTCAAGGCGAAGATGTAGACATTATTGGACAATTTGGCGTTGGCTTTTACTCGGCATTTATGGTTGCAGACAAAATTGATGTTCTAACCAAGCCTTATGGGAGCGATAAAGCGTGGAAGTGGTCGAGCACAGGTGTTGAGGGCTACACGATCGAAGAGACCCAAAAAGACACTTATGGAACCGACATCATCCTCACACTAAAGCCCGACACAGAAAACGAAAACTACAGCGAATATCTAAACGAATATACAATTCGCTCGCTTGTGCGAAAATATAGCGACTATGTGCGCTATCCAATTCAGATGGAGGTCACAAAGCATCGCGAAAAGCCCAAACCAGAAGACGCAGGCGAAGACTATAAGCCAGAATATGAGGAGTATAAAGAGCTTGAAACTCTCAATTCTATGATTCCTATATGGAAGCGCGGTCATGGCGAGGTAACCGACGAGGAATATAGCGACTTCTACAAAATGACCTTCCATGATTTTGAGGATCCAACCAAGATTATTAAGTTTAGTGCTGAGGGAACTATTTCTTATGATGCACTTTTGTTTGTTCCGTCAAACAAGCCTTATGATTTTTATACAACCGATTATAAAAAGGGACTTGCACTCTACAGTTCTGGCGTAATGATTATGGAGAAGTGCGAGGATCTTGTGCCAGATTGCTTTAGCTTTGTGCGTGGCATAGTTGATAGCCAAGATTTATCTCTAAATATTTCTAGAGAGACTCTGCAGCAAGACAGGCAGCTTCGCGCCATTGAGCGTAGGATTGAGAAGAAGATTAAATCTGAGCTTGCAGATATGCTAAAAGATGACCGCGAAAAATATGAAGAGTTCTTTAAGAACTTTGGTCGCACTATTAAGTTTGGAATTTATTCTAGCTATGGACAACAAAAGGAGCTACTCGAAGACCTGTTGATTTTTTATTCTGCAAAACAAGAACGTATGGTTTCTTTGGCAGAATATGTGGAATATATGGCACAAGATCAAGAGTCAATTTATTATGCTGCGGGCAGCGATGTGGATATGCTTGGCAAGATGCCTATTGTAAAGTCGGTGTTAAAGAAGGGTTATGATGTATTGCTTTGCGCCGAAGAAGTAGACGAATTTTGCTTTACCATGATGCACACATATGCCGAAAAAGAGTTTAAAAATGTAGCAGCTGGCGACCTAGATTTGCAAACCGAAGATGAGAAAAAAGAAGCCGAGGAAGTTGCAGAGCAAAACTCAAGCTTGTTTGAAGAGATGAGCAAAGCTATTGGTGAGGGCGTTAGTAAAGTGACTGTATCGTCGAGATTGACCGATGAGCCAGTGTGCCTTGTGGCTGAAGGTCCTGTTTCTCTTGAGATGGAAAAGGTTTTTGCTACAAATCCTGGAAACGAGGACGTAAAGTCTCAGCGCGTGTTAGAGGTCAATCCTAATCATCAGATTTTTGAGACTCTAAAAGCGGCACATGATGCTGGAAATTCTGAGAAAGTTGCGCTTTACTCAAAGGTGCTATTTGACCAAGCACTTTTGATTGCGGGACTACAAATTGAAGACCCTGTTGAGTATGCGCAAAATGTTTGCAAGCTAATGGAGGCTTAGGGTCTAGGTCTTAAGGATACACGTGCGTGAAATCGTGAAATAAATTTTAGGGTTAAAATATTTAGAGCCGCTCCTGATGTTTTAGGGGCGGCTCTTTTGGTGTTTGAGCATACTTTTTATGTTTGGAGCTACTTTTGGTTTTTGAAGCTACTTATTTATAATCAGCCATAAGTGCTCTTAGAGCATCTTTGGAGTTTGAGATAACGTCGCTAGACACACAATATCCAAGTCTTACCCAGCCCTTGCAGCCAAAGCTATCAGATGGAACGAGTAGCAACTCGTGTTTTTTTGCATTATCCGAAAATGCCTGAGCATCTGGCTCAAGAGACTTCATCCACAAATAAAATGCACCTTGAGGATCAATATATTCAAAGCCAATCTCGTCTAATATCTCACAGAGCAACTCGCGGTTTTTGCGATACGCTTCAACATTTACTGGCTCATCGACGCATCTCTCAATTACCATTTGGAACAATGCTGGCGCACACACATAACCCAAGGCTCTTCCCGCCCCGCATACAGCGGCATATACACGCTTGCTATCCTCAACGCTATCTGGAACCAAAACATAACCTATGCGCTCGCCTGGCATACTAAGCGACTTAGACCACGAATAACACACAAGCGTATTTGCATAGATATCTGGAATCCAGCAAGGCTCATTGGAGCTATCAAAGAAAATTTCGCGGTAAGGCTCGTCTGAAATAATAAAGATTGGATGACCCAACTCTTTGGACTTTCGCTCCAGCATTTGCGCAAAATCACACAAATTCTGACGTGAATAAACAACTCCCACAGGATTATTTGGAGTATTGATAATTACAGCGGAGGTTTTTAGAGTAATTGCTTTTTCGACAGCATCAACATCAATCTGAAAGTCGCTCTCGCGAGCTAGAACCTCAACACATTTGGCACCCGCATGTGCAATCCATGTAGCATATTCTGGAAAATATGGGGCGATAACAATTACCTCATCTCCCCTATTTGTTATGGCTCCTATGCTTGCGTCAAGAGAAGCTGCTGCTCCCATCGTCATATACAAATTGTCGGCGCTATAGCTTGTGCCAAAGCGCTTGTTTAGATTGTTAGCAATGGCTGTTCGCGTAGATGCTAGACCCTGCGCAGCTGTGTAGCCATGGAGCTGCTGAGCAGGCAGATCAGCGAGTTCTTTTAGGGTTGCACTTACTGATGGAGGGGACGGAACAGAGGGGTTTCCAAGACTGTAGTCGTACACTTTGTCTTGACCTATTTGCGCTTTTCTGGCTTGTCCATATGCAAAAAGCTCTCTAATTGCTGATGGTTGTGCGCCAAATTGATAGCTTGTCTCGTTTATCATGTGATGCCTCCTGTTATCTCGTTATATGTGTGACTTATGAGTGGCTTTTTAGTGAGTTGTCTTTAAGCGAACTGCTTGCTAACGACGCAAGCTTAATCGCAAACTGTCTATGTTCCTACAAATCTTTACCCATCCAAATATGATCCATAAATTCATCTTTATCTTTTGGTCCATGTGCAACATAGCCATACTTTTCATAAAAAGGCTGCTTATTGCATTGAGCATGGAGTTCAATATGCTTAGCCCCTGCCAAAGCCGCCTCAGCCTCACCAATCGACAAAAGAGTTGAGCCTAGACCTCTGCCTCGCATTTCTTTTGCAATTGTAATGCGTCCTATGCTCCAAGTGCAGCTTTGCTCGTCTTTATCAGGTTCGCCATTTTCTTTAATTGGAAAATATCTCAAACAACCAACACAAGTTCCATCTTTTGTATAGGCAGAAATGTGTGTGGTTATGGAGAGCAAATCAATCTCGTCCAAATCCTTAGAAAACCCCTGCTCATAAATAAACACTTTAACGCGCAACTTTGCACAGTCTAAAAATTTGTTAAAGCCTAAAGTGAGCTCGAGCTCATCTAGTTTGGGTGTCTGCATAGTCTGCTCGTTAGCTGTAAGCACACTGCCTCCTGATAATTTATGAATACTTAAGAAAAAAGCCAGCGCATAGCTGGCTTAAAATATTTTTTAAATGGCGCGCCCGGGGGGATTCGAACCCTCGACCTTCGGATTAGAAGTCCACTGCTCTATCCACTGAGCTACGGGCGCAAGCACGTTTGATATTCTAACTTAAGATAACATACAATATGCCGAGCATGCCGCCGTATGGTTTTTTTGAATTATAGGAGTAAAGTTGTGTGTTAACCTCCGTTGATTCATAAAGGCGTGCAGATACAGAGCGTCTAGGCATAAAAGTTGCAGGAGCAAACATGGGATACAAAACTTATAACTGTCCAATATCCAAACAATGTGGAGGGTGTGAGTGGCTAAATGTTCCCTACCCAATTCAGCTAAAGCGAAAGCAAAAATATATAGAAGAACTTTTTGAGCCGCTTTGCAAAGATCTTAGTATGCATATGTATGAGATTGATGGCATGGAAAACCCAACTAGGTGCCGCAACAAAATAATAGTTCCCTTTGGTTCTAGTAAAAAAGGTGCTGTAATATATGGACTTTATGCAAAAAATAGTCATCGCATAGTGCAAAAAGACGATTGCTTTGTTGAAGACGCTCTAGCTGCACCCATATTAAAAACTATAGCTTCACTTGCAAAAAGCTTTAAGATTTATCCATATAACGAAAAGACGGGGATGGGATTTTTGCGCTACGTGCTTCTAAGGATTGGAGCGTCTACCGGCGAGGTTTTGGTTTGCCTTGTATGTGCTGGGAAGGTGCTCAAAAGCTCCAAGGCATTTGTGCGTGAACTGCGCAAAAGACATCCTCAAATTTCGACTGTTGTTCTTAACACAAACTCGCGAAATACAAATGTTGTTTTGGGTGAACAAGAGCATATTTTATACGGAAAAGGCTGGATCGAAGATGAAATTCTAGGATGCAAATTTAGAATATCGGCTGGGTCGTTTTTTCAGGTTAATCCTAGGCAAACTCAAAAGTTGTATTCTTGCGCTCTTAAGATGGCGGGTGTTTTAGCGGGGGATTCGCAAGACGCTGATTCTAAAGCTTCTAGCAATAAACGCAAGTCCGACTCCTCCATCTCTCTCGACTCCATTTCGCCCACCAAGGACGACTCCCCTAACTCCTCCACACTCACCAAAAACGACTCCCCTATTTCTGTTCTAGATGCATATTGTGGAACCGGCACAATTGGAATAATTGCAGCAAAGTGCGGGGCATATGTTGCTGGAGTTGAATCTAACTCAGCTGCCGTTAAAGATGCAAAATCAAATGCGCGAAGAAACAAGATAGATTCGATCAAATTTGAACTAGCCGATGCCAGCGATTTTATGAGCGACTGCGCCAAAAACTCACAGACTTTTGATGTAGTGATTATGGATCCTCCTCGTGCAGGAGCCGACGAAAAATTTCTAAAGTCACTAGCACAAATGGCTCCGTCGAAAATAGTATATATCTCGTGCAACCCCAAAACGCAAGTTCGAGACTGCTCTTATCTGCTTAAAAGGGGTTATCGTATAAGCAAAATTCAGCCCATGGATATGTTTCCTCATACTCCCCATGTGGAGACGGTAGTATTGATGTCTAAGGTACAGAAGTAAGCAGCGAAAAAAGCTTTTTAATGTATTTTTCAGAGAACCGATTGACAAACTAATACCACAGTATTACAATAAAAAACAAACTAATACCACAGTATCACACATCAGAGGTGATCCCATGAAACAGGATTTGATTATTTATCACGGTTCTCAGCAAATTGTGGAAGTGCCGAAGTTCGGCATTGGCAAAACATACAATGACTATGGGCAGGGATTTTACTGTACAGAAAGCATGGAGCTTGCAAAAGAATGGGCTTGTCCCGTAAAGAATGACGGTTATTCCAACAAGTACATCCTGCACATGGATGGCCTGAATGTGATGCATCTGACCAGAGGGGAATTTAACATTCTCAACTGGCTGTCAGTTTTACTTGCCCATCGAAAGTTCGACATCACTTCTCCCGTGGGCAACAACGCAAGAGCGTTTATCTTAGATCGTTTTATGCCGGATACGAAGGATGTGGATGTGTTGATCGGTTATCGTGCCGATGATTCCTACTTTTCCTTTGCGGAGGATTTTGTGAA
>CAVLCC010000069.1:0-7161 GCA_963661535.1 Senegalimassilia sp. | reverse complement strand
CCTGATAGTCTGCTCCAATCTACTAGCTGAACTTTTCCATCAGGAACATCAATTATCTCTGATGTGTCTTTTGCTTGTGCTTGACTTAATCCTAAAGTCAAAATCACAAGCAGTGCGGCAAATAATGCTATTATCACCCCACGTGTCTTGGGAGAGTTTATTGGATTGGCTTTAGATAAGCCCCCCCCCGCGTCTTTATAAAACTTTTGTTCTACTTTCATATGCCGTCCTTTCGTCAGACCCGACCTTACCTCCATGTAATGCATAGCCTCATTACAAAAACAAAATCCACTACAGACAAAATAGAGTTTGTTTTTCGTGAGCTTATCCCACTACACGATAAGTTACATCTTAACAAATCGTGTATAGTTTCAGCACCCCTTTTCTAAATTCTTTCTGAAAGGCTCCGTATTTTCTATAGTTACAAGGTATAAATTAGGAGTAAAAAGTATGAATTAAGACTAAATTTCTTCTAACTGAAGGCACAACATAGGTTTATTATTGCGAACTTTAAAGCGATCGTCGCTTAGAACACCTACGACCCATACTATTGAATTTCCAGCTCGAACTATAAGGACAGAATCGCGTTTTGCCCGAGGGATTTTTTTGTCTACAAATATATCTGAAAGTTTCTTTCTTTTGCCGCCCATTCCAAGTGGATAAACTATGTCACCGTCGTATCTGTGAGTTATTATGAGTGTGTTTTGTTGATCACATGTGGCAAGCAAGTTCTCTTTATCGACAAAAGCGATTTTGTCTGTTTTGCCAGCTTGGGTTTTTGCATAGCTTATATTGTCTTTATCTTGGCAGTCTACTTGGAAAATGCTTATTTTTGTATGCTCATCTATTTGAACAGATCCTGGAACTTGCAAAAATATATCGTTATCTTTGCCCAACTCGCTAAACTGTGCCCCAAGCTCACTAGACTGCACGTTGACCTTATCCTCATGAGAGTCTGCTTCAAAAATCAAGGAGTCATATTCTCTAAATACTCGAGCACCGCCGGGCAAATCAAGAGCAAAATTTGGTTGATGCATTGAACCCACAATCAAATCAATATGACGCTGTTCTATGCGCTTTTGATATGGCAAAATATCTTTGCAAATAGAATAAATAAGTCGGCGCAAAAGTGGGCTTTGCAAGTCTTGAACTTGATTGATATCCAACGCATATTTTATAGAGGGGCTCGACTCAGAAAGTTTAGCCAAATGAGAAATATCCTCTTTAATTGTCTGCTTATGCTTACCCTCCTGCCTTTGTTCCCCCATTATAGAAAATGCACTCGATTTTATTTGCTCAACTGCATCTTGAACCATGTCATCTTCATCTTGTATAAGGTCCATTGTGCGAGCTAGCGTATTGCCCAAGTTTGGATTTTTTTGTTTTGCCATGGGCACCAACTTGTGGCGCACAAAAGTTCTAAATCCATCTGTAGCATAGTTAGTGGAGTCTTCCCTCCAAAGTCCCCCGTTAACTTGTGCAACGCTAGGTTTATCTAGCTGCCAGCCAAGTTTAGAAATTCTAGACTTAATGTAGTCGCGCAGTTCATCCCGAGTTGTATTTAAAATTGGCCGTGCAACTCGACCATTTGTGTATCTAATCGAAGCTAGTCCACCTGGACCTGTTCCAACAATTGAGCGCATAAAAAATGTTTCTACTCTATCATCTTGTGTGTGCGCCACCCAAATTCGTCCATTTTGTGCTTCAACTCCTGCTTTAGCACAAAGACTATTCAGCAGCTCATCTGCAAGTTCATAGCGCAAAAATCTACCAGCATTTTCCACATTTCCATCAAATTTATCTAGGCAAGAATCAATATCTATGTGCCGAACTTCAGCCAAAAAGCTGCATAAATTTGCAAGTCTTTGCACAAAAAGCGCATCATTGTCAGCATCTGCTCCACGCAGGCCATGATTAACATGCAGTACTGTTATTTGCGTTAGATCAACAAGTCCCATTTGAGATAGCTCATGAACCAAAAGACACAAAGCCGTGGAATCAGAACCCCCGCTTACCATAAGAACTATTGGAAAATGAAAAGAATCATTTTGGTTAGCCGCAGCCTCATTAGGTTGTTCGCTTTGTTGTACAGAAGATGAACAATTTAAAACCTCGCCGTAGCAAGAAACCAAATTACCACTTTTTGCTTGCAACATGTCATATTTATCAATAGCAACAAGAGCCTTTTTTATAACTACGTGAGAAGGAGTTATGCTAGCTAGCGAACCTGCAAGCGCGCCCTTATCTTTAGCTGAGATATCGTGTGTCATCTTAGACTCTCTTCTTAATAATCGTGCAGTTACCGTTCAATCAATTCTTTTGTCTCATTCTACCTCATAATATACGCGTGCTTGCGCTAGCCTAGATTATACAAAAGGCAACGAAAACCGAAAGGACTCTTTAGATGAATACAAAAGCTGTAATATCCGTTCTTGGCAAAGACAGGACGGGCATCGTTGCCACTGTGTCTAATACACTTTATGAGTGCAATGTTAATATTGATGACATTAGACAAACACTTTTGTCGGATGTGTTTTCTATGACTATGCTTGTTACGCTTGACGAGAACAAAGCTAGCTTTGAAGAAGTTCAACGCAAACTCGAAGAAGATGGCGAAAAACTCGGAATGCAAATTAGATTGCAACGCCGCGATGTATTTGACTTCATGTATAAGATTTAGTATTTGAGCCAAAGCGCTCTTGGCTCAATAAAATAAAGTTAAAGAATTCTGCTTTGCACCAATTCAATTTGTTTTAAAACACTAGATTAATCTCTCAAGCATCCGATAGGCACTACATACACATTGTCATCTCGACAATATGCATAGTCTCCCATACCGGTTAAAACCATCAAAAATGAAGGTGCTTTCATTTTATCTGTGTCGATTTTGGCTTTCATAGCATGCAAACTCTTTGCTCCTTGCTCAATCAGCCTATCTCCTCCAAGTTTAATTTCTACTAATCCATAACTTCCATTTCTTAAATGTATAACTGCATCACACTCTTGATCATCTTTGTCTCTATAATGATAAACCTCACCATTTAATGCGTTTGCAAAAACACGCAAGTCTCGAATACAGAGAGTTTCAAACAAAAAACCAAAAGTATTAAGATCATCGATAAGATCATTTGGTCCAATACCCAAAGCAGCAACTGCAATAGAAGGATCAATAAAATATCTAGTATCTGAAGAGCGGATTGATGTTTTAGAGCGTAGGTTGGGATTCCATGCAGGCATATCTTCTATAACATATATTTTGCGAAAAGCATTTATATATGATGCAACTGTTTCTTCGTTTATGTGTGTCTTATCTTTTGTAAAAATGTCTTGAGCAAGTACGGTATTTGGAACTTGACAGCCTTGATTTCTAGCATAAGAACGCATTAGATTTTTTACTCTCTCAGTATTCTTGTTAACATTATCTACACGATTGATATCTAAGCGAACAACAGCATCATAATAATCTGTTGCTTGTTCGAGCGCAATATCATCTCTCATATCTAGCGCACCTGGCCAGCCACCGCGACAAACAAGGAATGCGAGTTGATCTATATCTAAGTTAGACACACCATCTATTTTGTTTTTTCCCTCAAACAAATCTCTCAAACTTATCTCTCCTGTAGAATCACCCGACTCATACAAACTCATAGGTCTCATAGTTAACCAGCTAAATCGACCTGTACCAGAATGTGTGATTTCTTTTGTATCTACGGGAGTTGCAGAGCCTGTAAGTATAAATTGTCCCAACTCATCACGATGATCTACTTCAAAACGAATAGCATCCCATAATTTTGGAGCAAGCTGCCATTCATCAATTAGTCTTGGCGTATTGCCAGCTAACAAACGTCTTGGATTTAATTCTGATAATGTAATATTTTGTTTCATCTTTTCTGGGTTATCCATATATAAAATACTAGATGCAATTTGCTCAGCAGTAGTTGTTTTGCCGCACCACTTTGGCCCCTCAATTACAACAGCACCCTTGCCCTCAAGTTTGCGAGCAAGTATATTATCAGCAATTCGTTTTCTGTATTTCTTCATCTAGAACACCTCACTCATGCAGCATTTATACTGTTGATTTATATATTTTACTCTATTTTTTCGACGATTGGCGGGATTTTAATCCGACGATTGGCGAGATTTTAATCCGACGATTGGCGAGATTTTATTCCGACGATTGGCGGGATTTTATTCCGACGATTGGCGGGATTTAAATCTTTTCTAATTGTTTCAAAGACAAAAAATCTTTTAACAGTCATGTTAAATTCTTGAAATTATTGTGTAACTAATTTGAAACACTCAAATCTGAAAATTTATTCTGTCGGATAAAGGGCTAACGTCCAAAAGCAAAAAGCGACGGTTTTTAAAAGAGGGCTTTGCGTAAACAAACAACTCAACAAAACCTCAATAAAACCTAAACGCTCAAAAAATACTCGACAAAAATAAATGCATTTTGCTTTTGGACGTTAGCGTGCTAGTAGGAAGGAAATGGTATGTTTGATACCGGAAGCACAGGTTTCATGATTGTATGTACTATGCTTGTTTTGCTCATGACACCTGGAGTCGCATTTTTCTATGGTGGTCTTGCACGAAGAAAAAATGTTGTAAACACAATGATTATGCCTATGGCAGTAGTTGGAGTTGTGGCAGTAACTTGGATAATATGCGGTTGGTCATTCGCATATGGAGGAGACGGCTCCTGTCCAATATTTGGTGGTGTAGATCAACTGTTTTGCTTGCCAACTGTAAGCACAGTACTAGCAGAGGCAACTAATGTTCCAATAGATCAAATTTATCCAAGCGTAGTTGATATTACATTCCAAATGGCATTTGCAATGATTACAACTGCTATTATTTGCGGTTCTGTTGCAGGTCGTATGAAATTTGGCGCACTCGTCGCATTTGTTGCAATTTGGTCGGTTCTAATATATCCATTCTTGGCTCACATGGTTTGGGGCGGCGATGGCAGCTTAATCGGAGACATGATTGGAGCAATCGACTTTGCAGGCGGCGACGTTGTTCATATCAGCTCCGGTACTACGGGCTTAATTTTGTGCCTATTCTTAGGCAAGCGTCATGGCTTTGGTGTTATGAACTACAGACCTCATAATGTTCCATTTGTTCTCCTAGGTGCAGCTCTCCTATGGTTTGGATGGTTTGGCTTTAATGGTGGCTCGCAATTTGCAGCAGATGGAGTAGCAGCTCTAGCAGTTCTAAACACAGTAATAGCATCTGGCGCAGCTCTAACATCTTGGATGATTGTTGAGAAAATCAAGCAAGGCAAGCCAACTTTGGTTGGTGCTAGCACAGGTCTTGTTGCTGGACTCGTTGTTGTAACACCTGCAGCAGGCTTTGTTGAGCCTTGGGCAGCAATGCTTATGGGCTTTATCGTAAGCCCAATTTGCTACTTCTGCATCTCAGTTCTAAAAGCAAAAATTGGCTACGACGATGCTCTAGACGCATTTGGATGCCACGCAATTGGTGGTATGGTGGGCGGCATTCTAACAGGACTATTTACAGTTCCTGAGCTTTCTTGGACTGCACCAGGACTATTCTACTCTGGAGATCCAACTCTTCTACTTAGCCAAATCCTAGGTATTCTTGTTACACTAGCATTTGTAATAGTTGGAGATCTAATTATTATCCTTATCCTTAAGGCAATCTTTGGTGGAAGCCTGCGCGTAAGCGATGCCGACGAGGCAATTGGTTTGGATGTTACAGAACACGGCGAGAGTGCATACCCTGCATATAATGGAATGGACTAGTAAATCAAAACTACAATACAAAGTGAGGTAGCGATGAAAAAGATAGTAGCAATCGTTCGCCCAGAAAAAATGGAAACTCTAAAAGATGCATTGTTTAAGGCAGAGATTTCTGGTATGACGATTTCGCAAGTAAATGGTTGTGGTAATCAACATGGTTGGAAGGAATACTTTAGAGGCACAGAGGTGCTGCTCAATATGCTTCCAAAAGTTAAGTTTGAACTTGTTGTAGACGATGCTAAGGTTGACAATCTTGTAGAACTGATTTGCAACACAGCAAGGACTGGAGATGTAGGAGATGGCAAAGTCTTTGTATCCCCTGTTGAAGATGTTATAAGGATCCGTACAGGCGAACACGGAGTACAAGCAATTTAGTTCTTTTAGATAAACAATACAGGAGTTGCAAGGCTCTGGGTTTCCGGCTCCGGTCTGGGCTTGGGTTCTTGCAACTTCTTGTATCTCCTCTCAAAATAACCCTTACATATTTACCAAACTATATTTAAGATACCCCCAGCTAAGACGTTTGATTTAGCTGGGGGTATACTTTTAAAGGTTCACCAATCTAGGTTGCAAAGATTACAAAGATTACAAAGTTGAGATTACAGAGCCAAGCATGGAACAACGCTGTTGTATCTAGATGTGCTACTTAAGTCGTCTGGAGCACCTGTCGCATTTATAGTTCCAAAGCAACTTTTAGTTGTAATCAAAGGCGAACGGTGCCACCAGTTTGGTCCGTTAGTTGATGCAGGGCTGTCTCCACTTCTGGTTTTATCTATATCAGATAGAGCGTTGTTATTGCCGTCTGAATTTTGTGCTTTGTTTGAAAACCAGCTATATTGACTGCCCTCATTATTAAATGCTCCAACAGTAATGCGTTCTGTATCTGTTCCAAATATCTCGCTATAAGACAGCAACCATACTGGATTATTTTGTGATGTAGTTACTGTCCAGCTATAAGAACTACTATCTGTTGAAGCTAATTTTGAAACAACTTTTGCATTTGCCGACAAATCGCCTAGTCCGTCATAAACATATCCACCTGACTGCATAGAGGTCTTTAGAGCGCAAGCGTTCCACCCTCCCGAATTGGAGCAATTTCCATTAGATAAAGCTGGGTTTATTTGTTGTGCCGTGGGTAGTGCGTGAGTTGCCATAAAGGTTACAGCTGAGCCATCCGAGTCGTGCTCGCCAACTTGGATAATTCTAAACTCAACCCATCTGTTTTCTCCAGTTCCTGCGTCTGTTCCGTTCCATGAAGTATATAGATGGTAGTTGTCGTTTTGCATCCAGTTTAGGTATGTTGCCTTGACCTCACTATAAGATAGTCCGTTTGATGTTTTGCTAGTAGAAGACTCGCCCTCATGCAAAAGTGATATATCCTCATCTATTTGAGCTTGGT
>CAVLCC010000068.1:0-7288 GCA_963661535.1 Senegalimassilia sp. | reverse complement strand
CTGTAACGATACAATCTTCTAGCTTAATCATTTTCTAACTGCCTTTCTAAATCTCTTTGACCAAAGTCAAAGCGCTAAACTCAAACTCAAAACGTTAAGCGCAAACTCAACAAAACCAAAACCCAAAGCGCTACGCGATCTTCGACTCTTCTATTCGCTCAACAAAGAAGTTAACCAACTTCACAAACGGATTTCTTAATATTAAACCAATTATTGCAAAAGGAATTATAAACATAGCCAAATCCGACATATAAACCCAAAAATCTGCTGCATGCAATCCAAACATTGCCTCACGCATTGCATTTATTGCATACGTGGCAGGCAAAAACGGGCTTATTGACTGGAAGAAATCGGGGAACAACTGCAATGGGAAACTGCCGCCCGCGCCAGTAACTTGCAAAATCAAAACAATTACCGCAATTGCTTTGCCCAAGTTTGCAAGAGAAGCAACCAGCGTATAGATAATGAAGGCAAAAACCAATCCCGAGAACCACAAACACAAAAGATACAACAACGGGTTTTCGACCTGAACCTCCAAGAAGAACATGTTTCCTAGTGCCATAACCGTGCTTTGCGCCAGTGAGAGCAGTGCAATTATACCAAATCGACCTATAAAAATTTGCGGGAGTCTAGGCTTGTTCAAAGTATCTAGCGTGCTTTGTGAGGGATTAACCTTAATTGCAACCATAATCAAAAGTGCGCCTATCCATAAAGCAAGCGAGGTGTACAAAGGAGACATTCCAGCCCCAAATGTATTAACTTTATACAAAGCGTGTCTATCCAAATCAATTGGTGCCGACAAACTCTCAGCCAAAGATGTGGTATCCGACGCCAAAATACTCTTCAAAAGGTCAATGTTGCCCGAGTTAATTGCGTCTTTTATCTTTTGAGCAAACTCAGATACATGCGTAGCTGCATTATCCATGTTTGTGGCGGCAGCGTTGAGCTTGGTCTGCAAATTGCTCAACTTGTTAGACACAGAATCCGACTCTCCAACCAAACTTCCCACCGCTGAGTCCAAAGACGAAATAGAGCCCTCGGAGTATCCAGCAAGCGTTTGAATGTTAGAAATCAAATCGTCTAGTTGGGGCTTTAGATTTGTATTGTAGTCGTTTTTGGCATTTTCAATGCTTGCCTTGGCATTATTAGCCTTATCTATTGCATCTTGCCTCCTGGCTTCTACGTCGGCTACTCCTGCATCTATTTGATCAGCTGACGTCTCAAGCGAGGTTGCCAAATTGTCCATAGAATCTTTAGATGATTGCAATTGCATTATTGTTAGCTTTAGAGCTTCTTTTAATACATCACTTTGCGATGAGTCCATAATTTGTGTAAGCGTGTCAATTATGCTTTGATATGTAGCCGCTTGATTGCGAACCCCCGCTGCTGTATTTCTTAGTTGTGCAGAAGAATCTGAAGCCACAGTTCCAGCAGAATTAAATGCTGTGTCTATTGACTGACTAACAGCCTCATAACCTGCGGCACTTTGCTCTAGAGCTGTTGTTAGTGCAGACGTAGAACCAGACAACGCATCTGTTATAGAAGATGACGAATCCTTCATCTGGTTCATAGTATCAGACGCACTTCTAGCAGCCCCTTGCGCCTGCTCCATCAAGTTTGTAGAACTTTGAACCAAGTCTTTTGACGAACCAGCCAAAGACGAGTAACTCCTAACAAGCGTGGCTCCACTGCGCATTTGTTCTGCGAGTCTGTCCATGTGTGTTGCTAGGTTTTCAATTTTGCCTAACATATCACTGTCGGTGGCATATGTAGACAAGCTCGACATAATACCCAACGCCGACTCAGTGAGTTTTTCTGTAAATACTTTGTTAACTTGCACCGACACCTGGTCTGCACCCTGATCAATTACTTTTGGAGCAATAGCATTTTTCTTCTCGTTGGAGTAGTAGATGATTTTTGCATGCTGCATATCATCAGAATAAAAAGTCATCATATCCTGGCTAAAGTTCTCAGGAATAACAACAGCTGCATAGTATTTGCCCGACGATGCTCCATCTACAGCATCCTCTGAATCCGTGAATACCCAGTGCATCTGGTCGTTTTCGCGCAAAGACGAAACAATGCTGTCTCCTACATTTATTTCTATTGGCATAAGGTCGCTAGAATATCCAGCGTCGTCATTTGCAACTGCAACCATGAGGTTTCCTGTGTTTCCAAACACGTCCCAACATGCAAGCGTATTAAACCAAGAAAATAGCGATGGGAGCAAAATTAGCCCAGCAGCAATTATAACCGTGGCAATATTTCTAGTGAGACGGTTTAAGTCGCCTCTAAAGAGCCTCCATATGTTTTTCATTACAGGTCACCTCCTTTTGAATCGCTATCATTGGGTGGATTGGTTTGTTCCCCTATACCCACCTGCCAAGAGTATGTCTGCACATCGCTAGGTTGATCTGCGTTTGGCTGCGCCACATTGCCAGCATCAGCAGCATCAGCAGCGTCAGCAGCGTTAGCGTTTGCCGCATTGCCGATATGCACAGCATTATCTGTCCGCACAGCATCGCTAACCTGCGCATCACCACCAGCAGCCTGCGCCCCAGCAAGCAGCACCTCACCACCAGCAGCCTGCGCATCACGCTCAGCCGCTTTTCTTCTGCGCCTGCGCTCTCTTAGACCAACAAACATGTTATCCAGCTCTTCGTTTTGCATTCTCTCCATAATTGTTCTTCTAGCCAAACTATCGCGTATCGACTCAATAACAATCAAGAATATCATCACGGCAAATAGCCAAATCAACCACGCAATTAAAACAATGACTTTTTCTCCTGTTGTAAGTTTCATAACAGTTCCAAAAATAATTGGAACAACTATTCCCAAAACAACAGCTCCAACCTTAAGCCGTGGATAAAGATGCATAAATCGCTTGGCTCGATCTTCAATCGGCTTTTTAAACTCATTGTGTCCATAGAGACTCTTAACAGCCTGAACAATCTTAAAACGACGCATAGGCAAATGCACGCTTTCGCAATTAACTAGGTCGCTGTCGCTTAACTGGCGTGCAAACATAAGATTTGCATTGGTCAAAAGTGGACGCACAAAAATACCAATAAGCAAAAAAACAATCCAGAACACAAACAAAACAAAAATGTATCCCCACCAAGCAAAACCATAAAATCCGCTAATTGCCTCACGCATTGCATTTATTCCGTACGTAAAAGGAAATGCCGTATATATCCTTTGGAAGAACTGTGTGGTAAGTTCTACTGGATACAAACCCGTAGCCGCAGGTATTTGCAAGAAAACCAAAATCACGCAAATTCCCATTCCAATGTGTTGGAATGTGGTTGAGAGTGTGTATTGCAAACTCAGATAAGTTAGCGAGCATATTATTGCGGTTAAGAAAAATACCGTCGCGTTTGCAGTTTGTACTCCAATAAACAAACAACCCGCAACGCATATAACTGCCTGCAATGTTGCCAAAATCGCCAGCAAAATACCTCGGCCTATAAATCTTTGTGTGATTGTTGTGTCTTCGATGCCATCTTCGTCTACCTCAAGTTTAATAATTACGATCAGCATAAATGCGCCAATCCACAAAGTTAGATTAATAAATAGCGGAGCCATGCCAGAGCCGTAAGCATTTAGCGGGTAGAGTCTTTCTGTTTCAACTTGAGTAGGAGACGACATAAAATCTTTTATTTTTTCTGAATCAAATCTTCCGTCTTCACCCAAAAGATTAGTTAAGGTCTGAGATGTCTCGAGAGACACAACATCTGTTTGAACCTTATTTAGGTCGTCTTGAATTTGCTCTATAAATCTATCTGTTTGGCTTAGCGCGTCCGCAGATGTTTTAAACAAATTTTGCAACTGACACAAAACAGACGATGCCTGATCTAAAAGCGAGCTTTGATTTTGTATTGCCGCGCTTAGCTCACTGCAAGATTTGCTTATAGTTGCAATTCCAGAAATAATCGAAGGAAACACATTTTGAGAAACCTGGTCATTAAACGCGCCTGTAGCATCTATTGCCTGCTGCACAGCTTGGTTTGCATTATTTGAAGAAGACTCTATATTTTGCGCACCTGTTGTCATATCTGATGAAATTGTTTTTAGACCATCGATGCTTGTTTGGGTTGTAGTATTTATATTCTTTAGCGTGTCTATAGTCTGCTGATAGAGCTGCTTGCTGCTTTCTGGAATATAAGCCTCTAAGCCCTCTAGCCTAGTAACGGCTGCGCTATTGGCGTTCACAATCATTTGTGCATTGTTTATTGCTGCGTCTACCGTGCCTTGTGTTCCAACAACTTTGCCTGTTAGCTTGCCTACAACAACATTTACAGCAGACGAAGCCTGTGATAGATCTGTTAACGCTTTGCTGGTAGATGTAGACAATGTGGTTGCAAAGCTAGACATATCGGTGCCTAAGATAGCAGCAATACTAGATATATCTTGAAGTGATGCGGTCATAGTACCAACTTTATCATATGCATCATTTAGCGAGTTTTGTGCGCTTTGAGCCTTAGCAGCTGCACTTGCAAGCGTGACTTTTAGGTCAGTGATTGCCGAGCGTGTATCTCCCAGCTTATTAGACGCATCTCCAATTTTGCCTGCTACCTGCGAGCGCGTTTGTGAGACCTTATCTTTTGTGAGTCCATAAGTGTTGTTTAGGGTGTCGGCAACTGTTTGACTGACTGTTCCTACAAACGTGTTATTTATGGTTGTCTCTAAAGTAGAAGCACCTGTATCAACAACTTTTGGAGATACAGGGTTGAGCTTTTCGTTTACATAATATTGAAGCTGAGGCTTATGAAAATCTGTGCTAATAATTGTTGCAATATCTGCACTAAATGTTTCGGGAATAACAAAAGCAGCATAAGCTTTTCCGCTGTCAACCTCTTCTATTGCTGAGTCGTAGTCCATAAAAACCCAGCCTAGCTGGCTATTTTGCTCAAGCTGCTCAACTATTTGTTTGCCCAAATCTAGGTTGCCCAAAAGCTCATTGCTAACGCCCTTGTCTTGGTTAACAACACATATCCTCATATTTTGAGTGTTATCGTATGGATTCCAAAATCCTGCAACATTAAACCATGAATATAACGAGGGCAGCAAAACAAGAAATAAAAGCACCGACAAAACAGCTGGTGCTTTTGCTATGCGTTTTAAGTCTCTTGCAAAAACTCTTAATATATTACGCACCTGTGTAACCTCCACATATTGTGCAAAAAATTTAGCCTAAATAAATATAATCTACTTACTTTAACGCAGAATATAGACCTAAGTTGGTTTGTATATGTTGAAATGTTTTAATGTCTTTGGGAGTGAGTGTGCAAGATAATGCGGAGGTAATTAAGGGGGTAAGTGCGGCATAAATGCAGCGCAAAAGCAGAAGGATTATTACAGAGTATGAATACAGAAATTATCCTAGAAAATAAGTACGAAGACTATCCCATAAAGTAAATGCGAAAACATACGCGTCTACCATGTAAACGCCTACCAAATAAAGTCCATCAAACAAACGCGCCTACAAAGTGTAGTCAATAACCTGCATGTTTGAACATATCTCTGAAGCCCATACCTCAAAGTCCATCTGAGCAGCAAGTTCTTCTATCTCGCTCATGCGAGCATGTGTCTCGGGATTATCTGGCAAAAAGAGTGTGCAGCAGTCTGCACACGCATGAATAGACAAGTCGTATGTGCCAAGCTCTTTTGCACGCTCAATAATTTCTATCTTATCTGTGCCAATAAGTGGTCTAAATACAGGATATTTTGCAACCGCATCTACAACGGAGATATTTTCCATTGTTTGAGAAGCCACCTGACCTAACGACTCCCCTGTAACAATTGCCTTTGCATTTTCTTTTTTAGCCAGCTTGTTTGCAACGCTAAACATAAGCCTTCTAAAAAAGATAACTCTAAGTCTTGCAGGCACTACTTCAGAAATCTTTCGTTGATACCCACCAATCTTAGCAATATATAAACGCTTGATACCACCAATATTTTTCATTGCATCGCAAATATCTTGCACCAAATATTCTGATGAATCATCAGTCTCGGGAGCTCCAGAAAAATGCAAGCCTATAGCCACGCCTCCCCTATGCATGATTCTCCACATTGCAACTGGAGAATCAATGCCGGTCGATAAAAGAGAAATAAACTTGCCAGCACTCCCAACAGGAAGCCCTCCCGTGGCTTTTTGTGTGCGTGCAAAAATATATGTGCTTCCCTGAATTACTTCAACATGCAAAATAACATCAGGTTCTTCCATCTTAACTTTTTTATCTGGAAACTTTTCGCAAAGATATGCGCCAATTTGGCGGCTCATATCCATGGTATGCAAAGGAAAGTCTGTATTTGACCTGCGCGACTCAACCTTAAATGTCTCAAAAGGAAGTGCGTCTTTTAAAACATCTGCGGATAGCTGCATCATGATGTCTAGATCGCGACCTGTGCGCCACCCCAAAGACACGCGTGCAACTCCAGGAATATTTTTAACAATCTCAAATAACTTTTTTACTTGACGATTTTCGAGTGCTCCTGCAACAAATCCCTCAACATCTAAAGCAGAGGCACCATCTGTAGTGGCACCGTCTACAACGCCACTGCCATCAGACACATCACTATCGTCAGGTTTTTTTGCGCACTCACACATACTTCTATCTAGAGACACCAAGACCCTCCCCGAGATTTTGGTAACTTTCTCAACTGGAAGGTCTTTGCAAATACGCTCTATGTTAGAAATAAGCTTGCGCTCAAAAGATGATCTGTTCTTGCCTTTTAATCCAATCTCATGGTAGTGAACCATCAAAATTGGATTAGCACTAAGATATGTCGTCACAGTTTACTCAGCAATAAGTTCGTCGGTCTTAACATATCCTAGGTCTCCGCGCTCAAGCTCCTCCATAGCCAATGATAGAGGTTTTTGATCGGAGAACTGAGAAATCTCAGCCACGCTTTGAAGTGCAAGGGCACGATTTTTTTGACCACGCATCATATCGTTAATATCGCGAGCACGCTTAGAAGCAACAGTGCACAAAAGATACTTGTCATTTTGTGTCTGTCCTAAAAGCTTATCTATACTTTGGTCGATAATCGACATCAAATCACCTGTTCTAAATCTAAAGTTTTTATGCATGTTTGCAACGCCAAAAGTCAAAAATCAAAAAGTCAAACGTCAACAACAAACAGCAAGTGCATACATGCATTTTTCAAACACAATATCTAAATTCTATGCAAGCTGCAAATCAATAATCTTCAAAAGATCTAAGAGTGCACTTTTAAGATTATCATTTACAATAGTTGCATCGTAGTGCTTTTCTTGCTGCATTTC
>CAVLCC010000067.1:0-7765 GCA_963661535.1 Senegalimassilia sp. | reverse complement strand
TACCTCGAAATATGTGTAATTGCTAAATCTGTTGCGGTTAGTTTGAGAATTTACCATCGTCTTTAGAATTTAGCACCAAGAATTTTTAGAATAATCCTAATAGAATCTCACTAAAAGCTAGCGACTTGCTTGCTTTTTTATTTTCAAAGAAAATTTGACAAAGTTTTTCAATTAGCGAGATGTATTTTTTGCAGCTAGTTTAAGGTAACCTCATGTTGCTTAATACATTAAGACTGTATACTATTTTTTACGATAAAAATGAAAGGGCACCACCATATGAAAGAATTTCGCCAGACACACCCGATTATCTATTCCGTTGTTGCCGTTGCTTTAGGTATGGCACTCCAGCTTTTGATGAGTTGGCTTTCCGATTTAAGTGAAGCGGCAGGTCTTCCAGATCTGCTTGTTGTGGCGAGTGCTATGGTGGTAAAGCTCATGCCGGTAGTTGTTGCTCTTGCTCTATTGGGTGCAACTGGCAAGATGGATCTTATTCGACATCGATCCAAAGGCTTTGGCAGAGGAATGGCATGTGGCGCTGTGCTAATTGGTCTTTTTGGTGTAATGGGGCTTTATGCCATCGGAAACGTGATCCTTGGTGAAGCTCAGGTGGATGTGCCAATTATCATCAAGGTGTTAATCTACTTTTTTGTGGTGGGTATTGGCGAGGAGTTCTTGGTGCGAGCTGTGGCTGGCGAGACGCTGCTTGAGCACTTCGGTCTCACCCATGCGGGCGTTGTTAAGGCATGTGTTGTTTCGGGCATAATTTTTGGCCTTATACATGCGGTGAACCTGTTCCAAGGCGTGGGTGTTCAAGACGTAGCTATGCAGGTTATGACGACCACAGGTGTGGGCATGCTCTTTGCCGCTGTGTATTTTCGCTGCGGAAACATTTGGGCTCCCGTTGTGTTGCATATGCTCTGGGATGCGTCCCTGTTTGCTGCTACAACCTCCGCTAGCTTTGGACAAATGGCGAGCTCTGCTTCATCGGTTGGAGGTGGTAACCCTATAGGTGGTGCTATCTTCTTTGCGTTCTTTATAGGACTCGCGCTGTTCCTTTTGCGAAAGAGTAAAATCCCGCAGGTAAAAGAAACTTGGTCGGATACGATTGAATCACATGTAGCATCTGCAGACGAATAGAAAGTTTACTTCAACAAGTTTGCTTTGTACACCTTCGCACATATTTGTATCGGTCTCATTGATCGTTATCTAGCCCATTTAGTCCGCTTAAAAACTTTGGTGCAAACATGGGCAACAAAATCAAAGGCAAGCTATATACAAATGGAATAAGATAGCGAGGCAACACAACCGGACCTGCGATTATTGTTAAAAATGCAATAAATGTTGGCAACAAAACTACTATTCCTACTCCAGAGCGTTTTCTTATGCAATAGAATGCAGATATAAGAGGAGCCCACCAGCAAAACATACATTTTGCAAATAGTGGAACTAGGTCTTGCATAAACGATAGCAAGCAAGAATCTAGAGCGTCTGAGGCTCTTGCGATTGATGGATTTCTATAAGCACCATCGAGTAGTTTGCTAATGTCTTCTTCTGTAGCCTTTCCGTCAGAATACCCTAGTAACAGCTCCTCAAAACCTTGATCTTTATCTGCAGCGCTCTCTAGGTTGTCTCTATAAAAAACCAGACTTTCATCATCTTCTGTATATTTATCTGGATAATATGCTGGTAACGTGTTGGCAAGTGCGGCTAGCACAAAAGTCTTAGGATGTTGAATCATTTTGCCCGCGTACCATATAAAAAAATTAAGTTTGTCTCTTTTGCTAGCTTTATAGTTCCATTGAGATTTTGTATCATCAGCTCTGCCTGGACTATAGACTTCTGGTAAAACCTCTGGAACAAAAAACACATGATTTAAAACTCCCCAGTCATCTTCTGCCATTTCATCACCGTATTGTTGCATATAGTAAGCAACTTGCTGTGATGGAAGCGACATCATTTCTGCTCCACTTCCAGCTTTTATGCCGCATGCAGGCAAATAAATCCCCTCCCACAAAATTACATATACCAAAGCAGGAGAAATAACAGCAATTATTAACCACCCCCTAAATTTTTTATTTATTACAAAGAGAAGCCCAATACAACTCAAAATCACTAAATATATTCCGGTCTTTTTGGTAAGCATCAGCAGTATAGAAAAAACTGCAAACAATAAAATATATTTTTTGTTCTTAAAAACTTGTCCCCTTGTACGTGCAGCTTCGTAAAAAATTAAAAGGTAATAAATCCATAAAAATCCAAAAAGGCAGTCTTTTGTCATCGTCATTGCATAGAGCGAAATCATTGGGTAAACTGCAAAAAATATAACTGTGAGCTTTGTGAAAACAGGGTGTGCATCAATGTATTTGCAATATGCAATAACTAGAGCAAATGCAAGAGCTGTTGCAGCATATTGAAGCAGCGCATACAACAACAAAGATATAGCGTGTGTTCCAAAAAGGTCTCCTATTTGCCAAAATCCCGAAAACAAAAGTGTGTCAAACCAAGGATGGTGATCAGACGCAGTAGCCAGCCCATATGTTTGCATTATTTGCCATAATGTGTCGGGGTCGATGTTTCCAGGAAATCTAAATATCAAATATGGCAGCCAACAAATGCACAGCACAATCATAACTTTGGGTACCACAGACTTTGCTATTTCATAAAAGCTTTTTTGTTCTGGAGAAGATGTTTGCTTTTGGCTGTCAATGCATTTATACATAAAACGTATTGCAAAATAAAGTGAAATTCCAATGGCTAACCAAAAAAATAACTGCGCGAATTTTGAAGATATTCCCAACGGTAGAGTGTTTTGATTGAAAATAGTTTCTAGAGTATATTTGCCAGCAGCGCAAGCCACCACGATTATTACTGTTACAACTAATGCAGATACATCAATTTTCTTTAGTGATTTTAGAAATTGAGTTGGCATTAGATTTCTCCTGTACAAAAGGCTACCTACAAATTTTAGGTCTGCTTTGCATCGCTGCATAAAGCAAATGATATAAAAAAGGACAGCTAACATATGCTGCCCTTGATAATTTAAAATGGAGGCGACGACCGGATTCGAACCGGTGGTAAAGGCTTTGCAGGCCTCTGCCTTACCACTTGGCCACGTCGCCAACTGCATAAGAAATTGTAACAGATAATTAAGCTCAGCCCAAACTTTTCTCGATATATGGCAATACGGACGGATAAACAAGGTAGGTACGTAACTTCGCAAACTAACCGCAACGTTTCAAACTAACCGCAACAGTTGCATTAAGTTTGAAAAAAGATAGATAAGTCTCTTACCCTTAATGAACAAAACCATATACTTTAATCTCTTTTGATAACAAATACATACTCTTTCCTGCCATGATACCTGACTTCCGACTCACAACTTAATTTATGGTGCTATAAGTCTTTAATTAGTCAGTTTTTATTTTGACTTTCGCATTCAAGATTTCTTTTACCTGTGATTTTGATAAATAATAATTGCTGAGAGGTAAATTGGTTAGAGCTTCCAGTTTATCAATAAAGCTGGAAGCTTTTGTAATGTTGATATACTTTTTATCAGAAACTTCCACTGCCTTAAATTTTTTAATAAAATTCATAATTTTGTCAATTTTATTTGAAAATAAAAAAGCTAGCAAATCGCTAGCTTTTAGTGAGATTCTATTAGGATTACTCTAAAAATTCTTGGTGCTAAATTCTAAAGATGGGACGCGGACGCGGGATATCAACAACGTCTCCACAACGCTACATCCAAATTAGATATCCTATAAGCAGATGCAAAACAACAACCTAGCAATAATGGGCGTATCATCAAGCGTATGCGTTAATTTGTACAAAACGAAAAAAGGACGATTTAGATGTCTTTGATTGTAATGAAATTCGGCGGCACATCGGTTGCAAATGCCGAGCGAATTGAAAGAGTTGCAGACAAATTAGTAAGGTATAGAGAAGCAGGCGATAAGGTTATCGCTGTTGTTTCTGCAATGGGCAAATCTACAGATGACCTCGTACAGCTTGCTAAGACTGTAAATCCAAACCCTCCAGCTCGTGAGATGGATGTTTTGATGAGCGCGGGCGAACAGATCTCGATGTCTGTTTTAGCTATGGCTGTTGAGTCTAGGGGTTGTAAAGCACTTTCATTTTCTGGCTCTCAAGCAGGAATTATCACCGACACCGAGCATTCCAAAGCCAAGATTAGAGAAATTCGAGCCGATAGACTTTTCTATGCTCTCGAAAAAGGCTACATTGTAATTGTTGCTGGCTTTCAGGGGGTCACGCGCTCGGGGGATATTACAACGCTTGGACGCGGAGGATCAGACACCACTGCTGTGGCGGTTGCGGCAGCTGTTGGCGCAGATGTTTGCGAGATATATACCGACGTAGATGGTGTATATACCGCAGATCCGAGAGTTTGCCCTAGGGCTCAAAAGATCGACGAAATTGGATATGACGACATGTTAGAGCTCGCCGACAGTGGTTCGGGGGTCTTGCAATCAAGGTCGGTTGAGTTTGCAAAAAACTTTGGAGTAGTAATACATTGCCGTTCGGCTTTTAAAAATAGTTTAGGAACCTTGGTCAAGGAGGTATCACATATGGAATCTGCAGTTATATCTGGAATCGCTTACGACAACTCTGAGGCCAAGATCACAATTCGTGACGTCCCAGATCAAGTTGGAGTTGCTTCTGGTGTGTTCACTCGAGTTGCTGGTGTTGGTGCTAATGTTGATATGATCGTTCAAAACACATCCGAAAATGGTCATACCGATATCTCGTTTACAACGCCTTTGCGCGATCTACCAAAAGTCAAGCAGCTTTTAGACACTTTGGTTGAGGAGCTTGGCGCTAGAAGTTTTGTTATCGACAAATCTATCTCCAAGATTTCTGTTGTGGGTGCTGGAATGAAAACAAATCCCGGTATTGCTGCAAAAGCATTTGCAACTCTTGCAGACAATGGAATTAATATCACGATGATCACTACATCTTCAATTAGACTTTCCGTTGTTATTGATGAGAGTCAAGCGCAAGATGCTGTTCAATGTTTGCACACTGCTTTTGGGCTTGATGCAGATACAATTTTTGAAGAGACCCAGCTTTCTAGTGAGGAGCTTGCTGCTAAGGCTCAAAAGGGAAGATAAACATTAGAAGATAAACGCGTAACAGAAACGTGCAGTCTAAATAATAAACACGAACGGAGTGTGTAATAAATATTATGGGATGGACAAAAGAAATGCCTTCAAATCCAGTTGTAGCAGTGTGTGGAGCTACGGGAGCAGTTGGTCGCGAGATGCTAAAAGTTCTAGAGCAGCGCAACTTTCCTGCAAGTAAGGTTGTAGCTTTAGCGAGCTCTAGAAGCGTAGGCAAAAAGCTTCCTTTTAATGGAGGCGAGCTTGAGGTTTACGAGATGACTCCAGAGTCATTTGAAGGGATTGATATCGCGCTATTTTCTGCAGGAGCTGGCGTATCTAAAGAAATGCGCGAACATGTGGTCAAAGCTGGCGCGGTTATGATAGACAACTCATCTGCATTTCGTATGGAGGAGGGTGTGCCTCTTGTTGTTCCCGAGGTAAATCCCGATGCCGCATTTGAGCACAATGGAGTGATTGCAAATCCAAATTGCTCAACAATTCAGATGGTTGTGGCCCTAAAGCCTCTATACGATTTGTCGCATATCAAGCGTGTTGTTGTTTCAACTTATCAGGCTGCATCAGGTGCAGGTGCAAAGGGCATGAGTGAACTCTACAACCAGACCAAAGACTTCTTGGACAACAAAGAGCTTGAGGTCTCGGCTTTTCAACATCAAATTGCATTTAACTGTATTCCACACATCGACATATTTTTAGATGACCACTACACCAAAGAAGAATGGAAAATGGTAGCAGAAACCAAGAAAATTCTAGGGGATTCTACTGTTAATGTTGCACCTACATGCGTGCGTGTTCCGGTTTTGCGTTGCCATGCAGAGTCTCTAAATGTTGAATTTGATAGTGACGTGAGTGTTGAAGATGCACGCCAAGCATTCAAAAAGGCTCCTGGAGTTCAGATGATGGACGACCCTGCAACAAACACTTATCCTATGCCTGGACTTCTTGCTGGAAGCGATGACACATATGTTGGCAGGCTTCGCAAAGATCCTACTGTTGAACACGGTCTTGCATTTTGGATTGTTGCCGACCAAATTCGCAAAGGAGCTGCACTAAATGCAGTGCAAATTGCCGAGATGCTAGTTAAGGGGCGCTAGGGGGTTTAGCAACTAGCCGCTATCTCAAACTTATCAAACTAATCGTTTATCAATAAATCAGCACCAAAAAAGGCGACCCTTTGCAATTAAGAGAGTCGCCTTTCTATATTCTCCACAAAAACACGTTTGTTTAGATAAACCCCAAGCAAAAGCCCCAATCAAACAAACAACCTACTCCAAGCCGTCTACACCCTTGCGATCTGCTCCAGATATTTCTAGGTCAGTTTCGCGAATAGCAGCGCGGCGTATCTTTCCATTAACAGTTTTTGGAAGAGCATCTACAAAAGAGATAATACGCGGAAACTTATAAGGAGCAGTCTTTTTCTTGCAATAAGTTTGAAGATCGTGTGCAAGTTCATCGCTGCTCTCAAAGCCCGATGCCAAAACGATAGTAGCTTTTACGCTTGCTCCACGCAGCTTATCAGGAACACCTGTTACTGCACATTCTGCAACTGCTGCATGCTCCATCAAAACGCTTTCTATCTCAAATGGCCCAATGCGATATCCACTAGACTTAATAACATCATCGTTTCTGCCAACATACCATAAAAATCCGTCTTCATCTTTCCAAGCTGTATCACCAGTGTGATACCATCCATCGTGAATAGCGCGTGCAGTGCGAACTTCGTCTCTGTAATATTCCATGAGAATCCCTGGAGGAGCTCCCCAACCAGCTTTATCTTCCATCTTCACACAAATCTCGCCTGTAATGCCGGGCTTGCATTCAGATCCATCTTCGTTAAGCAAACTCACTGTATAAAGAGGCATTGGCTTCCCCATAGAGCCAGGTCGAGGCTGCATGTTGGTTAGATTTGCGACCGTAAGAGGAGTCTCGGTTTGACCAAATCCTTCAAAGAGCGTAAGACCAGTGTGTTCCTTCCATGCCTCAAACAAGTCTGGATTTAGAGCTTCGCCTGCCGTTGTTGAATACACAAGGCTAGAGAGGTCAAATGAGTCGACGTCTTCTAGCATCATCATTCTATACATAGTTGTAGGGCAGCACATCGTGGTTACTTTATACTTCTCAATAAGTTGAAGAATATGCTTTGCATCAAAACGGTCAAAGTCGTAAGTTAGAACACATGCTTCCATAAGCCATTGCCCATAGAACTTGCCCCATACAGCTTTGCCCCAGCCGGTGTCTGCAATGGTGAAGTGAACTCCACCATCAGAAATTACATTATGCCAGTGCTTAGCTGTAACAATGTGTGCTAGCGAATAAGCGCTGTCGTGCAAAACCATTTTTGGATCGCCCGATGTTCCAGAAGAAAAATACATTAAAAATGGATCATGGGCACTGGTCTCAACGCGTTCAAAATCCTCAGAAGCATTTCTAATTGCCTCGTTGTAGTCAATCCAGCCTTCGCGCTCAATTGATAGAGCACAAATCCCCTCATCTCCGCTTAAGTTTGATCCAAGGTTGCCTTCGCTATCTCCTAGACCGCCTCCACCTCCGTTGCAAAGAAATATTTTTTCTACAGAAGGACAGCTAGGGATTGTATTTTCTACAACTTGCGGAATATCGCCTAGAGA
>CAVLCC010000066.1:0-8220 GCA_963661535.1 Senegalimassilia sp. | reverse complement strand
GTTGCGTATCAGATATGAACTATGGAGAGCCGCTCCCACGTGTAGCATATGGAAACGACCTAGGCGACATTAAAGCAATGCCGCAACTATCCACAATGAAACAAGCTAGTGCAGAGATAAGACAACTAAACAAACAACTAGGCATACAAGACGGACACGAAACACAAAGCCATACAAAGTCAAAAGTTACAAAGCTTGAGGTTATACAAGGTAGACGGGTAAAAAAGGCTAATAAGGTGGTCTAAATGGGTGGTAGAGGCAGCGTATCGGCAAGTAAAAAGAGCTTGCCAAGCGTAGAAGAACAAGCATATAAGTTGGCAGCAGCACAAGGCATATAATCAACACGAACATATCAAGACCACCCAAGCCACCTTATACGGTGGCTTTTTTATTGCCAAAAAGAGGTGCAGATGGCTAAAAAGTATGGCACGCAAACGCCGCGTATTGGCATAGTCCCACCCTACGAGTACACAGACGACTAAGTCTAGACATGCTCATTGCCGGTGTACGTCCGTTGTTGACTTTGACACAAAGAATTCGAGTCTCAAGGGATATGACGTAGACGCGATGCGTAGAGCTTACAAAATGTGCAGGCAAACTGTTGAAGATAATACACTTTCAATATGGAAGGCAATGAGTGAAGAAGAAAAGGAGGATTTCAAGCAAAGCCATAATGTAAAAGGGCGCCGTGCTTATGATGTTTACTTGCACAATAGCATTGTACGCGAGATGGATACACGCGATAGAGAATGGCTAAGAACGGGGAAAGCACCAAAGGTTACTTTTGAAACGTCTGCACTTGAAAAAGAGATAAAAGAGAAAAGACCTCATGAAATAGCAACAGCAAATAGGCTTGTCCAACAAGGAGTTCGTGCTGATTTTAGGGTTGACCATTTAGACAATTACCCAAAAAAAGGTTTAACTAAAAGTTTTGCAGACTTAAAAAATGGTGTTGAATTAAAAACTTTTACGGGAAACTATACATTAAATACAGTAGACGACTATATCCGCACAAGTGATAAAAAAGCTGAGTTAAATGCGATTGTTTTCGACAATACAAGCTCAACAGTTCCAGACGAAATACTTAAAAAATATATTCTAAAGTCGCGAAATTCAAAAGGGAAAATTTATATACTTTCAAATAATGGGTATTGGTTAGTGAAATAAAAAAACTTCCATAACCCCAAAAAAGGAGTAAAGGAAGTTTTACTATTTATACCCTTATTATTGTAAAAAGTCAAGGAAAGGATTATAAAATGTTCGACGATGACGACAAAGAAGATAAACTTTTCGTTTTAGGCGCGATTATTATTAGTCTAACTTGCCTTAGCATGGTTTTTGCAATCTTGTTTATAGGGGCATTGTTTGGTTCTACTGCAGGGTTTGGAGCTGCTGCAATAGCGACATTTATAATGGTTATTCATTTCAGACTAGTTGCTAAGAAAGTAAAAAGTCAAGGAAATAAACATGAATAATTCTATGTTGCACGGCATTATATAGTTGTAACACTTAGCAAGTTTAGTTGTTTTGGTTGTTTTAGTTATCAACCTTATTATTTTAGAGTTGAGGAAGTTGCGAATATTAGTTGATTTAGTTGATATTCAAATACATATACCTAAAAAAACAAGAGTTAACGCGGAAACGTAGAGCGTGAAGATTGGAGTTTAATATGGAAAAGGAAATTAAAGCCAGCAACACAGTAAATTGTGATATCCACCATCAAATAATAAACTACGATGAATTTGTAAAAAAATGCGATGAGTTTTCTGTTAAGTGCCAAGAGTTAAAACAACTTGCTAACGACATTAGCGACATTAAATTATCAGTTGAATACTACCAAACTATGTAACAGTTGCGATAGTTACACGTACAGTTGCGATAGTTACAATCAGTTATTTCAGTTATCCGAGTTATTCGGACAACTGAACATATTTATTTTATTGACTAAGCCACCCGCAAAGGTGGTTTTTTCATATATTCGCTAGCTAGGGGTGCATACCTCTAGGACACGACACGCCTGCACAGGCGGAAAGGAAGAAAAAATGGCAGAAGAAGAAAAAGAAATCGAGCAAGAAAATCCAAAGATGTAGGAGACATAATAGCAGAGGGAAAACTTTAAATAATCATTAACAAACAAAAAGGAGACACCCAACAAGGCGCCTCCCCCTTTTTAAATACTTTATAGAGTGTTTCGCTAAGCACTAAAATCCAGCGCCCACAACCAACACCAAGATCACAAACATCAACCCATCAAAACTACTTCTTGGCGCAAGTGTTTGTGCTGTAGAACAACATTCTGTTATAGCTCGGTACAGGCCACTCTTCTTCAGGACAAATCTCTTCCATCGAATCTACTGCTTCACGCAAAGTTTGCATTGATGGAATAACCGACTCATGATAAGCCTTAGCACGTGTCAGGTCGTCTTCAATAGATATGGCAGCAGCATCTTTTCCTTCAAGTTCTTCAATAGCATCAGCAATCTTTGTAAGACCAGAGCTTAGCATATCCAAAAGCTGCTCTTCGCCTCTGCATGTAAATCCAAGACCTTTCTTGGTAGCCAAAGATTGTGCAACTTCGCTAGAAAACTTGCTAACTGCAGGCATATACATTGTTTTTGCCATGTTTAGCATTGTGAGTGCCTCAATGTTAATAACCTTTGCATATTGCTCAACTTTAGCATTGTATCGGCTCTCAATTTCAACTCGAGACAACACACCCATCTCTTCGCATAGTGCAATATTTTTCTCCTCAATAAGAGCTGGAAGAGCATCTGGAGTGCTTGGGTGATTAGAAAGACCTCTGCGTTTTGCCTCTTCTTTCCACTCATCACTATAGCCATTTCCATTAAAGATAACATTTTTGCAAGTCTTTAGAACCTCTACAACGTGGTCATAAGCTGCAGCTTTTTTGTTTTCTGCCTTATCCATGATGTCTGCAAATGTCTTTAGAGATTTTGCAACTGCAGTATTTAGAACATAGTTTGCGTCAGCCAAATTAACTGCAGAACCAGGCATACGGAACTCAAACTTATTGCCAGTAAATGCAAATGGAGAAGTGCGGTTTCTGTCGGTATTGTCTTGCTTGATATCAGGAATTACATTTACTCCCAAATCCATGTGTCCCTCAGGAGTCTCCTTATATTCAACTCCATCGATTAGCGACTCAACCAATGCATTCAAATCATCACCCAAGAAAATCGAAACAATTGCAGGAGGAGCCTCGTTTGCACCTAAGCGCAAATCGTTTCCTGCGGTTGCAACACTTGCACGCAATAAATCTTGATAGTTGTTAACAGCCTCAAT
This sequence comes from Senegalimassilia sp., assembly GCA_963661535.1. Classification (GTDB taxonomy): domain Bacteria; phylum Actinomycetota; class Coriobacteriia; order Coriobacteriales; family CADBOM01; genus CAVLCC01. Next base: position 4,917 of record CAVLCC010000066.1, on the reverse strand, counting down.
TACAGCCGACAAAAATACCAAGAAACGCAAGTTTTTAGCTGGGTGATCAGTAGGATCTAGGAGGTTTACGGTTTTAGAACCAATTGACCAGTTGTTGTGTTTGCCGCTGCCATTAACTCCTGTAAAAGGCTTTTCGTGCTGCAAACAAACAAGCTCATGTCTAAATGCAATTACCTTCATCATTTCCATAGTCAAAAGGTTTGCATCAATTGCAACATTTGCAGGCTGATAAATTGGAGCAAGCTCATGTTGAGAAGGTGCAACCTCATTGTGTTTAGTGCGAGCAGGAACCCCTAGCTCCCAAAGCTCGTCATCTAGCTCCTTCATATAGCGAGAAACTCTAGGTCTAATGTTTCCAAAATAGTGCTCTTCAAGCTCTTGACCCTTGCTAGGAGGACAACCAAACAAAGTACGTCCGGTTAAAGCTAAATCAATGCGCTTTTTGTAGTCGTCGCGTTTAACCAAAAAGTACTCTTGCTCAGGTCCCACAAAAGTTTGAACTCGTCCAATATCCTCACCAAAATATGCCAAAACTCTTTGTGCTTGGTCATTAACTGCTTCCATAGAACGAAGTAGGGGAGTCTTTTTGTCAAGTGCCTCGCCTGTATAGCTGCAAAATGCAGTTGGAATGCACAAAACATCATCTTTAATGAACGCATAGCTGGTTGGGTCCCAAGCTGTGTAGCCTCTAGCTTCAAACGTTGCACGAAGTCCACCGGATGGAAAACTCGATGCATCAGGCTCACCTTGAATTAGCTCTTTGCCAGAAAATGACAACATTGCGCGACCATCTTCTGATGGATCCAAAAAGCTATCGTGTTTCTCAGAAGTAACACCGCTTAAAGGCTGAAACCAGTGAGTAAAGTGAGTTGCCCCTTGTTCGATTGCCCATTCTTTCATAGCATGGGCAACAACGTTGGCAACTTCTATACTAATTTTGTCTCCATTGTCAATTGCAGATTTGAGCGCTTTGTAAGTTACGCTTGGTAGGCGCTCTTGCATAACATGATCGTTAAAAACTTTCTTACCATAGTTTTCCGAAATTGTGGGCATTCTCTAACACCTTTCTACTTGTGGAGGACGCTTTTATTCTACGAGCATATGGTCTGTAAAATCTTAATATATCTGTTCTTTTGCTCTTACTGTCCTCCAATATGTTAATTAAGTTAACGCTCAAATGTTTCGAGTTTTTTTCGATTGTTTTTAGTTTTGGTAACGAAAACGAATATTTTGCAATCACAACATGGTTAATTAAAGTATATTATTTGATAAACATATTTATATACAGTTTTGAACAGATTATAAATGGGTCTAGTTATTTAACAGTTGTTTAATACAACGCTCAAGGCTCATTAAAAAGTTATTTTAGAGGGAACGAGCAAAAAACCCTTAAGAAAGTGAAGATAAATATGCTTAACAATAAAGATTTTGTATTAAAGCAGGTAGAAGAGCGAGATATTCACTTTATCCGCCTTTGGTTTACCGACGTTTTGGGCAATCTAAAATCTATGGCTCTAACTAATAGTGAGATAGAGAGTGCTTTAGAAAATGGCATTGGATTTGACGGATCGTCAGTTTCTGGATTTTCTAATGTGCAAGAGTCAGACATTTTAGCTTATCCTTTGGCTAGTACGTTTCAGGTTTTGCCTTGGCGACCAAACACAAATGGCGTAGCTAGGATGTTTTGTGAAATAAAAAATCCAGATGGAACTCCCTTTGATGGCGATCCGCGCAACGTGCTAAAAAAAGTTGTAGCAAAAGCCAAGTCTATGGGCTATACGGTTAATATCGGCACAGAGCTTGAATACTACTATTTTGAAGATGATAAATCTCTAAAGCCAATAGATACTGCGGGTTATTTTGACCTCACTTCTGCAGACCACGCAAGTGACATGCGAAGAGATACAATTTTAACTTTGGAGAAAATGTCGATCCCAGTTGAATATTCACATCACGAATGTTCTCCGTCTCAACAAGAAATTGACCTGCGCCATTCAGATGCTCTATCTATGGCAGATGCGGTTATGACCTACAGGCTTGTTGTTAAAGAAACTGCCCTGCTACACGGTGTATATGCAACATTTATGCCAATGCCTAGAGGGGACTTTAACGGAAGCGGCATGCACTTGCATCATTCATTATTTAATTCAAACGGAGACAATGTATTTTTTAACTCATCAGACTTAAGCGGACTAGGGCTTTCAAAAACAGCCAAGCACTACATTGCTGGAATGTTGAAGTATGCGCCCGAGTTTGCTATAACCACAAATCAGTATATAAATTCATACAAGCGCCTTATGTCTAGCAAGGGAACTGCAAGATTTATTGCTTGGGGCAAATCAAACAGGTCTGCTATGGTGAGAATTCCTGCATACAGACCTAATGATGAGGCCTCCTCTAGAGCAGAACTCAGAAATGCAGACCCTGCAGCAAATCCTTACCTTGCATTTGCTGCAACTATTGCAGCCGGTCTAAAAGGCATTGAAGATGAGCTCGAGCTCCCCAAAGGGTGTGACGGAATAGATCTATCTGCAATGTCTCATAAAGATCTAGCTCAACATGGCATAAAAGCACTTCCGTCTACTTTGTCTGATGCTCTAAATATATTTGAGGAGTCTGATTTTATGCACGAGCTTTTGGGAGAGCATATTTTTAACTACATAATCAAGTCCAAACAAGAAGAATGTGAAGCATATAACAAAACCGTTACTCAGTGGGAGATCGATAATCTCCTCTCAGTTTTGTAATTAAGGGGGTTTATTGATATGCATCCCAAAAAGATAATTGCCTATACAGTTCAGCCAAGTTTGGTTAAAAGAATTGAGCAAGTTTGCAGTTCGATGGAAGCTTCTCTTAGCTTTGGAAAAGGTTCATTTACCGACTCATTGCATGGTCACTTTTCTGATGACTTTGACTTAATGATTGCAGATGTAACAAAAGATGATCTTGAACGCTTAACAGAAAATGAAAATGTTATTTCTGGTGAAGGTGAGTTTTCGATGCTGCTAATTGTTGGCAACGAGGTTTTGTCAACTTTGCGTTTACCAGTTCAAATCACTAGCGACTTTATTTGCAAAGACTCTAGCGATGACGAACTTTCTGCTCGCATTAGAAGACTTCTTTGGCCAGGCGAAGAGATTGGCGCAAACGACTTTATAAGGCAAGGTTCTTTGTCTATAAACCTATCTACTTATCAAGTAAAAATAGGGGAGGAACCTGTTGATTTTACATATCTAGAGTATGCTTTGCTTGCCTTTATGGTTACACATCCCGGTCACACATATTCACGCGACGCGCTTCTTAGCCGTGTTTGGGACTTTGACTACTATGGAGGCTCTAGAACAGTTGACGTTCACGTAAGACGCATTAGAGCAAAGCTAGGTCCAGATTTGGCTCAGTATCTAAAGACTGTTAGAGGCGTTGGATATTTATGGAGCTATTAGAGCGATTAGAGTAACTAGTGCGTCTGGCGCGACATATTTGACTAGTTTACAATTTGTGAGCTCATAAGTTTTGTAAGTTAATGCGCAAGTCTTATGAAACAACGCTAGATATTTAACTGACAATATAAATCATACAAAAATTTGGAGAGATAAATTTATGGTAAGTTCTTTGGATAACCTCGATAGCGACAATTCAAACTTAGACGATGACGTTTTAGACGATGAACAAAAATCCCCAGAAAAACGTGTTGTTGTAATTGATGGAAACAGCTTGATGCACAGGGCATTTCATGCAGTTCCTGAATATATGACAGATGCAAACGGAACGCATACAAATGCAGCTTTTGGTTTTATCTCCATGCTAACCAAGATGATAGATCAGCTTTCTCCAGATGCTATTATTTGTGCATTTGACGCTGGAATACCACAATTTAGATTTGATGCCATACCAGAATATAAGGCTCAACGCCCCCCTACAAATCCAGCATTAAAAGAACAATTTCCTATTATCGAAGAAATTTTAGAATCTCTAAATATACCAGTTGTTAAATTAGATGGCTGGGAGGGCGACGACATCCTAGGCACACTGGCAGCTAAAGGAGATGCCATAGGTGTGCGCATGCTTCTTGTAAGCGGGGATCGCGATGTTATGCAGCTTGCTAGTGAGCATACAAATATCGTTGCTACCAAAAGAGGACTATCCAACATAAAGATTTATGACCCAGATGAAGTTAATAGTGAGTATGGAATAAATCCTGACCAGATTCCTGATTTTATTGCTCTTAAAGGAGATTCAAGCGACAACATTTTAGGTATCGAGGGAATTGGAAAGGTTAATGCAGCTAAGCTGTTGCGCAAATATGAAAATATCGAAGGGATTTTTGAGCATATCGAAGATATTGGCGGCAACATGCACAAAAAGCTAGAAAACAAGCAAGATCAACTTTTTGCCAACAGAACTGTTGCAACAATTGTTAGAGATCTTGATATCGATATCGATATTGACTCAATTAGTTTTCCATCTTATAAACTAGAAAATGTAATGAAAGCATTTGATAAGTATGGATTTGTGACTCAGATGGGCAAGTTTTTATCTATTGCATCCGAAAGTGAAATTGATGAGTTTCAAACAAGCGATGCAAACAGGATTCCTCTACAGGAGCCTGTGGAGATATTGACACAAGATGCGTCTATACAAGAAATCAAACGTTTTTGTAAAGAAGAAAAAGGATATATATCTCTATATCACGATACAACCGGCGGCAATAAACTCTTTGGAACATCTGAGCGACTAATTGTATATACCGGTCAAAAAGCTTGCATTGTAGAAGATGAGCAAGTCAAAGATTTGCTTTTAGAAATATTTAGAACATGCAAGATTATTTGTCACGATTCAAAAGAACTTATTCAACTTCTTGTTCCAAAAGACTCTTCTATCGAGGCACTAATTGATTTAGATGAGATAGATATGAAG
>CAVLCC010000065.1:0-8339 GCA_963661535.1 Senegalimassilia sp. | reverse complement strand
CCACAAACTACGGCGCGATTCAGATCACCAACTCGAAGACGGCTGGCTCGCTGGTGCTCTCCGGTAGCATCAAGATAATCGGCAATACGAACCCCTCGGGCGCAGCCAACGTGTGCCCTTGCATGAACACAGCCATTAATGTGGCGGGTGCGTTTACCTCCGAGGCTCGTGTGGGCGTCTATTCTACGAACACTTCCATCTGTGCGGCTGGGGAGCAGTTCTGTACCACCTATGCTGCCTTCAACACAATTCCCTACGCGAACGTTTTCAGCAACGACAAGACGCCCGCGCTATGCGTGGACACCTCGCAGACTGTCTCCGCTGGCTACTGGGCGTCTTCTGAGGATGCCTACGTGTGCAAAATCACAAATCAGGCTGGCATCACAACGTATTATGCGACCTTGTATGCAGGCTGGCTTGGAGCAAATTCTAATACCGACACAAAAGTCACCTTAGAGGTTTTCAAAGACTGCTCTGTAACTGGACACTGGAGTGTAGTTCGCACTAATCTCACACTCAAAAATGTTGATACGCCGTTGTGCAGTGCCGAGGATTGGACTAAAAACGGCAACGCTGATGCGCCTGTAATTACTTTTGATGCTGCAGGGCGTCTATCTGTTACTAAAACAGGAGCTGTTTTTGAGGGTGTCAAATTTGATGGAAAAAGCACTGCGCGAGTCTACTCTGGCGTGTATGTTTCTAATGCCGATGTAACCCTTACAATTAAGGACGGTGCCGTGGGTACTAGTATCGATGGCACTACGGTCCTACAGACGCCCACAGTGATGAAGAATTTCTACAATACTTCGGTTGATGCTATAACCAGTGGCGGCGGCTTTGCCAACGTGCAGAACGGCACTATCGAGATGCTCGGCGGCACCATCTCCGGTTGCAAGGCGACGAGCAACAACAAGTGGTACGGTGGCGGGCATGTGGCCGTCATCGGCGCGAGTGGTACCTTCAAGCTCTGCGGAGGCACGGTCACGGGCAATGGATACGCAACGACAATTGATGCGGGCGATTGCTCTAACACGGTGTTTTACATGCCTAGTAAAAATGGAACTTTTCATATGGAGAGCGGCACGATTTCGGGCAACACCTGCTCGGTCGGCGGCGCGGTCAATACCTACTACAGTTCCGGCACCGCGAGCGGCAACGTCATTGAGCTTTTGGGCGGCGAGATCTCGGGCAACACCGCCGCACGCCACGGAAGCGCGGTCTACATGCGCAACGCTACCATCACGATTGGCGACGGCATGAAGATAACCGGCAACACCTCTGGCGGCGGCGGCGTCATCGACTGCGATTCTAGTTGCACGGTCAACCTCACGGGTGGCGAGATCTCGGGCAACACCTGCACCTGCGAGGCAGCACTCGGCTCTACGAGCATCGGCGCGGCTATCATGGCCGACGCGAGCGCGACGACCGCCACCGTAAACATCTCGGGCGCCCCTGTCGTGCAGGGCAACACGGGTACCAGCGGCGAGGCCAACATCTGGATTTCGGCCAACACCACCATCAAGGTGCCTACGGCCACCGGTTTGGCTTCGGGTGCGATGGTGGGCGTTTACGGCTCGACCGACGCGCTCAACACCGCGGGCAGCCAGTTCGCTACGGCAGACGGCGGCGACGCCTCCACCATCGCGAACTTGGCGGGCGCCTTCGTGAACGACAAGGACAAGAACCTCCTGTCCACTCCTGGCACGGGCACGGCCATCAACTGGGGCAACGCAGTGGTGAAAGAAACGGTCGGCAGCGACGGCACGGGTGCGTTTGTGGCCTACTACGACTCTCTAAACGAAGCGGCAGCGCATGTTACGGCAGGCAATTCGCTCGAAATTATGAAGACGCACGCCCTGAAGACGACGCTTGCCGACGGCACGTCGGGCAACGTGAGCTTCGCGGCAAGCTGCACGGTGCGCAACATCTTGAACCCGACCTCGGCCGCTGAAAACCCCTTCGTGGACGCCGACGGCAATCCGTCGTATTCGGACGCCGCCGAGCCGGTGATCTACTTCGGCAACGCAGACACGGCAGCTGGCTCTATGCAGCTGACCGTCCCCGCGGGCGTGACGGTGGACCTGAAGGGCGTGAAGTTCTCCGGCTACTACTACGACGGCACGAACGCCGCGGCCGCCTCCACCACGCGCGCGCAGGCGGGCATTTCCGTGGCGGCGAGCGGCACCCTGACCATCGCCGACATGCCGACGCTTGCCGACGAGGCCACGAAGGCCGGCACCCTGCTCGGCGGCGCCGAGCGCAGCGCCTGTGCAACCGTCATCGAGAACTTCTATAATACGTCCGCGGACGCTGCGACCTGCGGTGGAGCACTGCGCATCGAGGGCAACGCGACCATGAGTAGCGGCACCCTGAGTGGGAACAAGGCAAACGGATCCGGATGGATTTCAGGCGGAGCCGCAATGTGCGTCTATGGCGAGAACGGAAATTTCACCATGGACGGAGGAACAATCGAGAAGCAAACGACCGCCAACGGTGCTGTTGGCGACAATACTATTTCGGTGTTTGCTGCAACGTTCACTATGAACAAAGGAACCATACAAAACAACACGGGGCACTGTGCTGGTGCAATTTGGGTGAGCAGCTTGGTGGGCAGTTCCACAGCGGCTGGAACCGTTAATATCAACGGCGGGCAGATCCTGAATAACACTGCTACCAACGATTGCGGTGCTGTTTGGAGCAATGGAACGACCACGATCAAGGACTGCCTGATCAAGGGCAACACGGGCAACATCGGCGCGGTCTGCGCCCGTGCAACTTATGGCACAGTGAAGATCAGCGGCCACACGCAGATTGTCGGCAATTATGCGAGGAGCGCAGGAAGAGGCGCTCTCGGCTGGTTTTCTACTAATACAAATCTAGGTTCCATTACACTCGAGGGTAGTCCTGTTATCAAAGGCAACACCAACACCGCCAGCAACAAGGAGATTAACCTCGAGGATACCTCGGCCAACGAGAGTGGCACGCCTTTGCTAAAAGTCGGGACGCTGAACAGCGATGCCTACATCGGGATGACGCCGATTGCCGCAAGGAACGGCTCAACCGACGCCACGAAGCTCTTTGCCTACTCCGTGAATGCAGATGCCGACAACGCGGGCTATCTGAAGGCGTTCTACAATCAGTCCACAAACGACGATGAAGGCTATCCGCTGCGCGGCATGGCAGGCGACGACAACCAGGTTGTGTGGGGGACGGCCACGCCCACGGTGAAGGTGACGGAGACGGTCACGGCGTCCGATGGCACGCAGACCGACGTGGTGCATACCTTCGGCGGCACGACGGCCATTAAAGACGCGTTCGCGTGCGTGAAGGAGCTGCCGGCGTCTAACGTGGTGGCGGGCAAGAAGGCCGATGGCGTGACCGACAAGGACTACGTGGGCTACTTCCCCGTGGAGTGTCTGGTCGACACCTACACGCAGACGGAGGCGGCGCCGATTGATTCGAGCCCCGATGTGAAGGTCTTGCTCACCACGGCCAAGACCGATGTCGAAGACGGCTACCCCTACCGCGGCGACGCTGCAAGTGAGAACGGGCGGGCTCTGGTGAAGCGGGCGTTCACGGGCGCTTCATTGATTCCCCTGTGGAAAAATAATTCGGGTGCGAACCTCACGACCAGAAACATCGTCTTCGACGGGGTGAGCGGCACCTATAGCGGCGGCACCGCGTCTTTACGTGCCTTCTATTTGAACAACGGCACGTCCCTTACCTTGGGATCGGGAACCTTGATCAGGAACTCGAATGCGGGGAATGCCGGGATTGGCGGAGCGGTTTATATAGTTCCGGCAACTTCGGCTGCAAGCGGCAGCAAACTCTATATAGAGGACGGAGCGGTGATCGACTCGTGTACGGCGGCTGGGAACGGCGGCGCCGTGTACGGCGGCGCCTACAGTACCATCACGATGGAGGGCGGCACGATATCCAACTGCAAGTCTACCGCTGTCTCGAACGGCGGCGCCATATGTCTGGCCACCAGCGAGAAAACAGCTGAATTAGACGTAGCAACTACATCTGCCACGACGCTGACCATGAGCGGGGGAAACATAACAGGGTGCAGCGCGAACAACGGGGGAGGTGCAATCGGCATCATCAATGCCCAAGTCACGATAACGGGTACCGCGTCCTTGAGCGGCAACTCCGCGCCCCGGGGAGGAGCGGTGTACTTGTGTGGGACTGGTACGAATTTGTACGGGGCGAAGGTTATGATTGGCGGCAATGCATCCATCACGGGCAATACGACGACTAACACTTCCACGGGGGCTCCGGGCGCCGTGGCCGTCTACGAGACTGTGCCAGCAGCCGGCCAGATAGTGCTGTCGGGCTCGCCGAAGATTTATGACAACTGGGACGCCTCGGGTGAGACGGGCGGCAACCAGCGAAACGTCTTCTGCAGCACGGATTTGAACGTGGGCACCCAGATCCAAGTGGGCGTCCAGGACGCCGAGGGCAACGTGACGGGGCTCAACGACGACGCGAAGATCGGCGTCTACGCGAAGACGAACTACAACGCGGGCAACACCTTCGCGCGCACTGTCACAACGAAGTCCACGGACTATGAAAACCTCTCTGTCTTTAAAAACGACAAGAACACGCGCCTGACGGGCCTGGCGAGCGCGGCTGACCCTTATAACCGCGTTGTTTGGTCTTCAACAGAGCCTCTAACAATCACAAAGACAATACCTGCTGCTGTAACTGATGACACCTGGTTTACTGTTCAGCTTGTAAACAACACTACAGGTGATATTTATCGCCAGTCAATAAAAGTTGAAGCTGGACAAACCTCAGGCAGCGCAACTTTAGTTTTGCAAAGTGGATTTGGCTATACAGTTACTGATGTTTCGGCGCAAAGCAACTGGCGATATGCTAACAGTGCAGCAGCCTATGCAGGCTATGCAGCTAGCGAGTGGAGTGCAGATGCAACAGGAGCATCCATAGGAACTGTAACGCTCGATGGATATTCAGCCAATAGAACACTAACGCTTACAACAGCCAAAACCTCCGACGTATATGCTTCAGAGAATACAAGCGTAGTAAATACAATTACGGTTCCACAAAATTAAATGGTGCTACATAATAAAATTTAATAATCACCCAAACTAGTTTTAGCAAAATACTTGCAGCTAACTTTTAGCTGCAAGTATTTTAGTTTGCGATACGCAGATTGCAAAAGCAAAACACAAGGTAAACTTGATAAAATCAATAACGCAGTGGCTACTTTAAAAAAATAAACAGCCACAAAAGCAAAAAGACAAAAGCAACATAAACCTCAATAGCAAATTAAGAAAGCGAAAAAGTTTTTGATTCTTCAAGTTCAAGATATATCTAAATCATTTGGTTCAAACGTCCTATTTGATAAAGTCTCGTTTATGGTCAATGAGTTACAGCGTTATGCGTTGGTGGGTCCTAATGGTGCCGGAAAAACCACAATGTTGCGCATAATGGCAGGCATTGAGTCTCCAGATTATGGACAAATTATTTTATCCAAAGGTTCGTCTGTTGGATATATGGAGCAGGAGTCTATTGAGCTAGGTAAAGGCATATCGGTTTTAGACGAGGTTTTAACTGGTGTTCAAGACATTCTAGACCTCCAAGACAAAATGACTAATCTTGAGCGGCGTATCTCAACTTGCAATAACGCAGATGAGCAGCAAAAACTCTTTGAAAGTTACTCGCGCACTAGTGAGGCATTTGAGCGAGGCGGCGGATATGCCATAGAGTCGCAGGCTAGAAGTATTCTTATGGGTTTGGGCTTTGCAGAAGCAGATTTTGCAAGGCATTGCGATGAGTTTTCTGGAGGCTGGCAGATGCGCATTGCGCTTGCAAAGTTGCTTATGCGCAAGGTCGATTTGCTCTTGCTAGATGAGCCAACAAATCATTTAGACCTTGAGTCTGTTAGATGGTTAGAAACTTATCTGCGTACCTATGAGGGTGCTGTGATTATCGTTAGCCACGATCGTGATTTTATAGATGGAATGGTTGATCATATCCTAGAGCTAGAAGCTGCAACTTTTATAGCTTATACAGGCAATTATTCGTCTTACGAAAAACAACGCGAAGAGCGAATTATACAAATTGAAGCTCAGGCTCAAACTCAAGCAGAAGAAATTGCTCATATGGAGGCTTTTATAGAGAAGTTTCGCTATAAGGCAACTAAGGCAAAGCAAGTCCAAGATCGCGTGAGAAAGTTAGAAAAAATTGAGAGAATTGTTGTTCCATCGCGTTCTAAAAAAATAAGATTTTCGTTTCCGCAGCCTCCTCGCAGCGGTGAGAATGTTATGCGTTTTAAAAAGGTCGACAAAGCTTATGGACAAAATGTTGTTTATAAGTCGCTTGACTTCAATATCTATAGGGGAGAGAAAATTGTTCTAGTTGGACCTAATGGTGCTGGTAAGTCTACATTGCTAAAAATGATTGCAGGAGTTGAAAAACCTACGGGGGGTCAAATTGAGATTGGAACTAATGTAAGTATTTCTTATTTTGCTCAGCATCAACTAGAAGACCTTGACGAAAAAAATACTGTTTTTGAAGAACTTGATAAAGCAGCTCCTGGCTGGAAGATTTCAGAAGTTCGCTCCCTTCTAGGCGCTTTTTTGTTCTCGGGCTCAGATGCCGATAAGCGCGTATCAGTTTTATCGGGAGGGGAGAAGTGCAGGCTTGCCCTAGCTAAGATGCTTGTGCGCCCTACATCTTTGCTGTGCTTAGATGAGCCAACTAATCATCTAGATATATCAAGTGTTGAGGTGCTTGCTGAGGCTCTAAAGTTATTTGACTCAACCCTTGTTTTGATTAGCCATGATCGTCATTTGATTCGCACGGTTGCAAATAAAGTTGTGCATGTAGAAAATGGTCACTTAACGCAATACGATGGCAACTATGATTATTTCTTGGCAAAAACTGAACTTGCTGATGAAGCGGGCAGCATAACTAAGTCTATGCAAAATACGGCTCAAGATGCTAGCTCAGGTGGTTCTGTTTTAAAATCGGGCGACTTAAATTCAGCTCATAAATCTAGCTTTCAAACAACTCAAGGCTCCTCTAACACCACTAAAGAAGAATCCAAGCGAAGCGAGTATCGCACCAAAGAGCAAAAGAGAGCAGACGCAGAAGCCAGAAAAAAACGAAATGCCCTAATCGGTCAAGATACCAAGAGACTAGATAAAATAGACGCAGAGCTAGAAAAGCTGAATGAGCGCAAACAGGAGCTTACAGATATGATGGCAGATGAGAGCCTATATGCCGATGAAGAACGTTCGCGCGATGTGGCTTTTGAATATGGAGATGTCAAGCGTGCCATCGAAGAACTAGAAAATGAATGGATGGAAGTAAGCGAGCGTATTGAATATAAGCTTTCGACTCTAGAAAATCAAGAGTAGTTTTTACGCAATCTTGCTTTTAGCTTAGACAAAACTAGGAATCGCCAGTTGGATTTACGACATGGAAAAGAAACCAACCGGCGATATCCGCAAAATTATAGGGGGAGCAAAAAATATAGACTCCCGCGTCAAATGTTTATAGAAAAGTTGCTGCTCAACACGTGCTTCAATAGGCAACCATAAAAAGCACCTTACATTTATGCATACATACTTCCATACGGGCGTTGAGATTTTGGCCTTAGACGCATAAATTTGTCTGCCGAAGTATCACATGCAATACGTCCAAAGCAAGACTCATACTCTGCAAGTTTGCTCTCTAAAATCTCAATATCTGGATCTTCAACATTTTCTTGTACTAGCAGTGATGAGTCGTATTTGCTCTCATCAACTTCATGTTGCAAATAAATAACTCCGCCATGCATTCCAGTTGCTAAATAGTTACCTGGGGTGCCAATGAGAATAATCCTTCCACCAGCCATATATTCACCCAAGAAATTACCTGCATCTCCGCCAACAAAGATTGTAGGATTTTTGGTTTTGTAGCGCTTCATATGGATGCCTACGCGCCAACCGCAGTTGTCCTTAATCATAATTGTGCCGCCGCGCATGCCATATCCAGCTGCGTCCCCGCAATGTCCATGAATAATAATTTGACCATCATTCATAGTGTTGCCAACTTGGTCTTGCGCATTTCCATATATCTCAACACTTGCTCCATTCATGTATGAGCACATGTCGTTTCCAGGAATTCCGTTGATATCAAACTTAACTCCACTAGGCGCTCCGCATGCAATATAGCGTTGACCTAAAACATTCTTTAAAGTGAAATGGGTTGTTCCATTTAAGATGGCATCTCTAATTTGGGCATTAACTTCTTTATACTGCCTAGTGCCAAGCTCCATTTCTAATGCATTATCTGTCATTTTGCGCCTCCTTTGCAGCACCCAGAAT
>CAVLCC010000064.1:3885-8577 GCA_963661535.1 Senegalimassilia sp. | reverse complement strand
GATTTGTTACTCATCACAATCACCGCCAAGAAGCCGCTTCACTTCTCTATCAAAGTCCGACTCTATTGGCTGCGTTCGGTTATATTCATCATATTCGCTTTCAGCTTTCTTTTTTGCATTTGATGCTGAGACCAAACCGTGCCCATCGAGTATGTCGTAGCGTCTAAACTCCAAAAATTCGTTAACGCTTTTAACAAATTCATCCATCGTAAAGGCATTACCCCGTTCAACAAGATCCTCAATGTAATCAAAAAATCCACTAACTGCTCTTTCAAGTCTCCTTATTTGCTTTTCATCCAGATAGTTCTTCGCAATCGAAACATCACTTTTCAAAATTCGACCATGAGGAGCATTTTTCCATGTAGTTAGCCCCATATTTTCTTTTGATGCGTCTGCTTTTTCATAAATAATCTCCGCTGCAGTTTGACCAGTTATTGCATAATGAAATTTGTTTTGCACGTTTGCATAAAATGCATGTGTAATTGCAGAGTCTTTATCGTAGTCGATACTGCACTCGGCAAAGATATCTGTAATTTGTTGCCATATTCTGCGTTCACTTGCTCTGATCGAGTGGATACGCTCAAGAAGTTCTCTGAAATAATCTTTGTCAAATTCGTTTGGGCCGGATTTTAGGCGTTCATCGTCTAAGACAAAGCCTTTCTTTATATATTCTTTAAGAGTTGTTGTTGCCCACTGGCGAAAGCGCGTTGCTTTAAGAGAATTTACGCGGTAGCCCACCGCAATGATTGCATCTAGGTTGTAGAAGTTGCGCTTTCTTTGTATCGCCCGTGTTCCTTCTTGTTGAACTGTCGAGATTTTCTCGGTAGTTGAAATTTCATCAAGTTCTTTGGATGCATAAATATTTTTTAAATGCAGCGATATATTGTCTGAGCTGCAACCAAATAAATTTGCCATTTCTTGTTGCGTGAGCCAAAATGTCTCGTTCATATAGTGAACTTCTACGGGCACAGACTTTCCGTCTGATTTATATAACGCAATGGTTGTCTTGTTAAAATCATCACACTTATTGGACTCATTAGGAATCTCGGCAGACTCTCCACAGCTAATATCAATGTTGCTTGATTTGTTCATTATGCCTCACCATCCAACATGCGGCGCAGCTCGGCTAGGCTCTCGGTCATCTGCTTGTTGAGGTCATCTAGATCGGCAAGGATCTCCTCGGTCGGAGGATACTCTATGCGCTCGTACTCGGTCTTTGTATACTTGTTAAAGCTGAAGTCGTAGTCTTTCTTTATAATCTCTGCCTTAGGCACGAGAAAGCTCTTCTCGGTGCGCTCGCGCTCTTTCTCCCCCTCCAAATTAGACCAACGAGCCAAAATATTGGGAATATCGTCGTTCTTCTCATCCACTCCACGCTTATCATCAAGCGTAAAGCCGTCTCCCTCCATGTTATACATCCACACCTCATCGGTTCCCCCAGCATCGGTTTTGGTGAACACCAGCACAGCCGTGCTCACACCAGAGTAGGGTTTAAACACACCACTGGGCATATGAATAATAGCCTCGAGCTTCTGGTTGTCCACCAGCTCTCGACGCAACTGAACATAAGCCTTGGAGTTAGAACGAAACAGCACTCCGTTTGGGACGATGCATGCGCAGCGCCCGCCTATCTTCAACATACGCAAGAATAAAGCAACAAACAGCAGCTCAGTCTGGTTAGATTTCACAATTGTACGCAGGCTCTTGTCGATGTCCTCAACATCAACTGTGCCACTAAACGGAGGGTTCGCCAAGATAACGTCGTAGCGGCTCCGCACAGTGTTGTTCTTAGAAATAGAATCTAGATAGCGCACATCGGGAGCATCTACGCCGTGCAGCATGAGGTTCATAGTGGAGATGCGCAGCATGGTCTGGTCCATCTCAAAGCCCGAGAACTGAGCTGGCTTCTCACCCGCGCCCGTAAAGCTCTCCCATTGCTCGCTAGTCATGATTGACTCATAGTTATTGCGAATATGCTCCGCTGCAGAAATCAAAAATCCTGCTGTGCCACAGGCCGGATCGCATATGAGCTCGCTAGGCTTGGGGTTAATCATTTCGACCATCATCTTGCGAATGTGCTGCGGAGTGCGGAACTGTCCGTTAGTACCAGCGGTAGAGATCTTGGACAACATATACTCGTAGAGGTCGCCCAAATCTCCTATATTGTTGTCGAACTCCGCGAGCAGTCCCTCAACTCCGTCAATCGCTTTTTCTAAAAGCGAAGGCTTTTCGGCCGGAAAACCAAAAGTTGCATTCTCCATGGTTTTAGAGAATGCCGACCCGTCACCAAGTTTCTTGACAAACGGAAACACAAACTCGCTCACAATGCGATACATCTCTGCTGCTGGCTTGTCTTTGAAGCTGCTCCAACGCAGCTGGTCGCCTGGGATTTCTGCACCATAAGCATTTTGATAAGTTTTTGGAAAAATATGCGGCTGCTCTTTGCCCAAAAGTTGCTCCATGCGCTCGGTTTCGAGTTCCTTCTCATCTAGCGAACGAATGAACATTAGAAAGGTGAGTTGATTAATAACCTCAATGGGGTTGGTAATGCCACCCTCCCACATCTTTTGCCAGATGGCATCTACCTTATTCTTGGTTGCTCCCGTGATCATAAACACTTGCCCTTCTCAATTTATTTTGGATGCGATATTGGTGCTCATACAATTATAAATCCAAACAAAGTATTGGACTAAATTATTGTGCTGTGTGCGTAACTGCGAGTTGCTTTGCATCCCGGTTCCAATAGATGTTTAACTGCATAAATACACAACATGCGCCCTCGCTAGCCTTAGGCACCATAAATCAAATCCACTGCTGTAACATTTAGTTTGTGGTGTTCTTGCCAAATCGAAAATGCGCCAATTGGCAAAGCACTCCCCTTTTTATTTTCAATTTCTGTAATTACATTCTCAAAGCTTGTGTTCAGCGAATTACATTGAATAACTTTTCTTTGATACTTACCTTTTGGATATACATATATTTCATACCCCTCAGTTAGCTCGCAGCCTGCATTATCAATCTCAACTGCACATAGTAGCTTGTTTGTTTTTGGATCAAAAATTATCCCCTCAAGATAAAGCGAGGCAAATCCCAATTCTTCTGTCTGTCGATAAAGTTGGGTTGCTTTTTTAATATATTCTTTGATGCCCAAATCCGCATTATTGAGCGGCGTGACCAAAAAACGCCTTCCAGCTATTTTGCGCTCAAGCACATCCCGCTCATCTATCCCTTTGATGTAGCTCTCAATTTGCAGCGAACGCTTCTTAAAATGCT
Organism: Senegalimassilia sp.; assembly: GCA_963661535.1. Taxonomy (GTDB): domain Bacteria; phylum Actinomycetota; class Coriobacteriia; order Coriobacteriales; family CADBOM01; genus CAVLCC01. The sequence goes on along the minus strand of CAVLCC010000064.1, from coordinate 5,304 downwards.
CTAGTTTTGCCTCAACTTGCTCTTTTCCAAGATCAAGCAACGATTGCATATCCATTGTTCCATCGTTATTGCGATGCTGTGCAACCTCTTTTAGAGAAATTCCAATGTCAAGGCATGTAACAATTATGTCAATTTCTGCTGCTTGATTTAAGCTGTAATAGCGATACCCACTAAGTTCATCAATATATGCTGGCAAAAGGAGCCCGATCTTTTCGTAATAACGAAGGGCCTTTACGCCTACGCCTTTAAGCTTTGCCATTTCACCAATGCTTAGAAGTTCATTCCTCATAAAATTACCAGCCTTTCCAAAATATCTTAAAAATCTAGCTTGACTCTACCCTAGGGGGATAGTTTAGGATATCTACCATTGTAAAACAAAATCTAGTTTAAGGAGGAACTAGTATGGACATGAGCTCAACAGGAGCTTTAGCAATTCTGGGAGTTGCTGTTATTTTAGAAGTTTTTGGCGACTCAATGATGAAATTGTCAGACGGATTCAAAAGAAAAGCACCAATTATTGGCATTGTTATTGGGTATGCAGGGGCATTTTATTTGATGTCGAAAGCAATTGTTTATTTGCCACTAAGTTTTTCTTATGCAATGTGGACAGGACTCGGCATAGCGCTCACAGCAATCGTTGGTGCGATTTTTTGGAAAGAGGGCTTTAACTTAACAAAATTAGCAGGAATAGCAATCATCGTTGCAGGTGTTGTTTTAATGAAAATTGGGGGTTAGAAAAAATGTCATTCTTGGATAAATTAGCCAAATATCCTTACGCAGCGCTTGCATGTTCAATCATTTTGGAGACATGTGGAACAACATGCATGAAAGCGTCTGACGGATTTACAGTAATGCCATATAGCATAATTTGCATCGTCACCACAGGCTTGTCTTTGGCCGGTCTGGTCATAGCTCTAAAAAAGCTGCCTCTTGGTCTAACTTATGGCATTTGGGGTGGAGTTGGAACAGCGCTCACCACCGTTATAGGAATTGTTGTTTGGAACGATCCATTTGGGCCAACAGTCCTTATTGGTCTTGTGCTTGTTACTGCTGGCATTGTTTTGCTAAACCGTGGACAAAAAAAGATGGACTAATTTACACATAGCAAATCACCCCACCGGAAAAAAGCCTTTAAGGCCGAACTATAAACATGCATGAAAAAAGCTGCTTAATATTGCATTAAACAGCTTTTTTGTTGCATCTTATTCTGCCGTAGCTTTCGCCTCCGCGGAATCTTCTGAAGCCTCATCTTCCTCTGTTGTAGCAGCTTCTTCTGCCGCAGCATCCTCAGCCGCAGCTTCCTCTGCCGCCGCATCTTCTTCTGCAGCTACATCCTCAGCTACCACATCATCTGCCACCGCTGATCCATCTTCCATAATCAAATCTTTCGGAAACTCCACTTCTTCTAGCTCCGCATCT
>CAVLCC010000064.1:0-3875 GCA_963661535.1 Senegalimassilia sp. | reverse complement strand
TCTATGGCATCTTTTAGCGGGATATATGGCTTAACTCCGGTCTCTGAAACCTCAATGCAAGAAGTATCAACGAGTCCTTCTTCTTCTAGCCATTCTGGAGCCTCGCGAGCAATTAGGTGCCCAACTGAGCGATATGTCCAAAGGTTTGCAAAAACTCCTGCAAGTTTAAAAATAAAATAGAGAACAAAAAATGCATAAGTAGTAAAAGTAAATATACCATCAATATTATTAAAGAATGATTCGATGAGAGTTGGCAAGTCTTCGCCTGCAAAAAATCCAGAAACAAGCTGAGGAATGATATTTGTAATCACATCTATTAAAGAGCTTGCAGCCAAAACAACAAGAAGACAACCCACAATAGCATTAAACAAACACACGGTCACATTAACTACCAAAACTGGTGAAAATGTAGAAGCGATTGTTTTGATTGGTTTTTTGCGTAGAAGCGCAAAAGCTCTGCTAACTCCCGTAAAACCAACCGAGATTTTAGAGCTTAGAGCCACTTGAAAGTTGAGAAGTGGAGATACAAAAGCATAGGCTAAAGCTATTAAACACACTAGGATTGGTCCTACTATTGGAATCATCCAAAGAAGGCATGCAACTAAAGCCAAAGCAATGCCCCAACAAAAATTAACAACCCAAATTTTGGCACCAGAGATAAATGTGTTGTCATCAACAATTGTTGAAGGCATTCTGCGGTTAACGCCTAGGCATATTTCTCTGCCCCAACGCGCTGCAAAACCGCAGATGCACCAATTGAGGACTGGAACCAAAGAACATAAAGTTAGCAACAGGGAACGCACAAACCAGCGTTTAGATCTTGTTACATCTGCCCATCCCGACTGGTAAGGCGTTGTAACATATTGCCCCTCGCTAATTTCATCACTTGTTAAACTTGCTTTGGTTGCCATTTTTCCTCCATTGGTGCATTTTTGCTTTTGGTCTTATAGTGTTTTAAGCTTTGTATGTTGTGAGTCCGTCTTTAATGGTCTCAGCGATGCCCACGTTGTGAATTTCGTATGGGTCAATCTCGAACAGGTCTTGGTCGAACACTGTTAGATCAGCATATTTGCCAACTTCAATCGATCCAAGCACGTCTTCTTTGCGCATTTGGTAGGCGTTGTTAATCGTGTATCCCAAAATCACATCTTCGACGGTTAAACGCTCTTCTACGTCGTGGATGAAGCCGTCTGGCTGCCCACATTTTTGGCGAGTAACCAAGCACTCTATATTCTGCATTGGAGGGAAGCTGGTTGGATCTGTTGGGAAGTCGGAACCCAAACCAACGCGCGCACCGCCTTTTAAGATGCTGCTCATTGGGTAAGGCTTTCCTTCCGTGAGTTGCTTGGTGAGAGCGTCAATCTCTTCGCCTTGTGCAGACACCCAAAGGCCGGTGGTGTTGGAGAAAACGTCATATTTTCCAAATAGCTCGATGTCTTTGGGGTATACATATGCAGAATGTGAGCAAACAATGCGCAGGTCGTTAAAGCCATGCTCGCGCACAATGCCAGCAGCTTCTAAAACGTTGTGGATAGCGTCAGAGCCAATCGCATGGATGTTAACGTCGATTCCAGCGTTTACGCACGCCTCAAATTTTTCTACTAGCTGCTCAGTTGTCATGATCGGTTTAATCACATTGCCACTGGGATATGGGTTAGGAATTGCAGCCGATGCGGTTTCTGCTGTACCATCGTTGAAGAGCTTGTGGAACGTGCAGAAGAAGCGGTCGTTGTTATATTTCTTAGAATACTCGACCGCATCATTAAATGCCATTTCATAGAGCCCAGCCACACCAGCAAAACCACAAAAATTAACGCGCACAGGGCATTCGTCGGTGTCAACACTTTCGCAAAGGTCGTCGCTTATAAAGAACTTCGTAAAGCTCATGGTTCCGCAATCCACAATAGATGTAATGCCATGTGCAGCGCAATTCTCCTCGAATGCCTCCATTGCTTTTACCATTGCATCTTCGTCAAAATATTTAGCGGCAGCCATCACTGTATCCATAGAAGCAATTTCTTTGCAATAGCCTGTTGGGTTGCCATCCGCGTCGCGCACGTATACAACGCCACCAGCAGGGTCGATGTCTGGCGTATCGCGCTCGATCTTTGCAGCTTCGAGCGCCTTAGAATTGCACCACACTGTGTGCATGCTAGCAGAAAGAAATGCCATTGGCTTATCAGGGAAAATGGCATCCAAGTCTGCCTTACTCGGACCCTCCTCACCAAAAGCTTCATCGACCCAGCCCATGCCAGAGTATGCTTCTAGCTCTGGGTGTTCTTCAATATCTTTTTTAATTGCCTCAATCATCTGCTCGGGTGTTAGCGAGTCTAGGCGAAGAAGCCCATCGAACATGGTTGCGGCAAAAGCGTGCATGTGACCGTCGATAAGGCCAGGAGTAACAAGCTTGCCTCCCAAGTCTTCTACAGTCGCGCCCGCGCCAGCAAAATCAAGCGCGCCCTCTGTGCTGCCAACATAGGCAATTTTGTTGCCTTCTAAAACAACGGCCTGCGCCCAAGGTTCATTTTTGTTTGCAGTAAAAAACTTACCATTTGTTAAAACTCTAGTTGCCATAATCTGACCTTTCTATCAACTATCTACTTTTATATATACTAATTGCGCCTTAAATAGCACGAACCTCTTGCCTTTATGAGTTTGTTGTCTAAATCATTCAATCCTAAACAACAAAATCAAAGGTGAGATTGTCATCCTCATAAAAAATAACTTTGATGGATTTCTTATTGCAGTTTGCTGTTGTCTGCCAAACAGAGTGCCACTCTTTGCCCTCATCTTTGCGTTGCTTAAGAGATTTGGCTCTTTCTATAGCACCGGACACTTCCAACCCTTTAAGAATTACGTCTTTATATTCAGAGCACATATTAAGTGTTAGAACTTCGCCGGATTCTGGAATCACGTCACCACAACATTCACTGCATGGGTCAAATGCGCAATTATACGGGTCAAGAATCTGCGAATATCTCACCTTTTTCATAAGATCTGTTACATCATCTTGGGTTTTTACCTGTGGAATTTGAGAACTTAGAAGTTCATATCTTCCAAGACCAGTGCCCAAAGTAGCTCTGTTTTTATATTCGTCATTAAGATAGAAATTAGCTTGGCAGTTTTGCATGTCGTTCCAGATAAGTTTATTGTCCACAAGCTCCAAAACGCCAAAGTGTCCGGTCGCATCAGCCATGAAAAAGCCACCGCACCAGTTTACGTCGCCATTGCTAAATGCGGTAATGTTTAAAGTGTTAGCAAGTTCTAGCGCTTCGTCTACGGTTGCGCAGCGCTCACCTAGATATCTAAGCAAAGCAGGGAATGACATGGTTATCTCTGCACTAGGATTTGTGCCCGTAGATATTGCTATTCCAGTGTCTTCTGGCTGTTTTGGACGCATATTAGCTTCCACGTAAAAGCCCTTTTCGTTCATAATATCTGCGGTGAAAAACAAAAGTGTCAGAAGCTCATCTTGAGAGATTCCATTTTCCTTGACGTCGTCGAAGGTGCGTCCATCAAAGGAATTGTATACAAGCCCTACAGTCTTGTTAAAACCTTCCACATCAGTTCTGATGATATACGCAGGATTATAACCATAGTAAAGATCGTAGGATCTGCCAACAATCATGTCGCCATTGTCCACTACTTTGCCCATTGCTGAACAACCAAATTTAGCAAACTTTTGAGTCTTCGTTAGTTTGTGTGGGTAAGAAACAATACATCAGGCAACCCCCACCACACCTTTCTCTTTTTTCTTACTCTCACGACCTGGTAATGTAGGTTTGATATCAGAACATCGAAGCATCAATAAAGAGACCAAGTTATCAGTGTTACGAAATCCATATCCCATCTTAACTGTTACTTTAATCTTGTTA
>CAVLCC010000063.1:0-8737 GCA_963661535.1 Senegalimassilia sp. | reverse complement strand
CTGTAGACAAACCTGTATATGATCGCAAAATCACTCTAACAAACGAACTTGTGAGTGATCTGTATATAAGCGATACAACAGATGTTCTAAATACAATAACCATAGATACTAAATATGTTACTTTTGATATGAATGGTCACGGAACAGAAGTTGGAAACAAAAACGTTACTAAAGGTTCTGCGCTATCAGATACAATTACAGAAGACGAAGCTAAAGAAGCTGCAGGCACAGTAGAAGGGCTAACCCTTGAGGGTTGGTATACAGACTCGAAGTGTTCTACATCTTCTAAATTTGATTTTTCAACTGCCATAAATCAAGACATAACTCTTTATGCAAATTGGATTCCAGCAGAAGATGATGAGAAGGGCCTCGACTCCTACTGGATAGGTCCTTCCTCCACGTACGTGAAGGAAGGCGAGAACAGCGCCGCGGTGGCCAACACCGACAACTACGTCAGTGCGACGACGAACGTGTTGAAGTCCTCGACCGAGATCCAGGCCGACATACAGAAGATCATCGACGGCGACACGGACACCATCAACTACTACACGACGCTCATGAAAGAGGACAAGTACCACCTCTACACGGTGTACAAGGGCTCCGATGCTACGGCCGATGAGGACAAATACCTCGAGGCGCGCATCATCCAGGTGGGCGCGCACCAGGCCTCCTCGGACGCATCCGACCTGGACAGCTCCGTGCTGACCTTCCAGGCGACGCACACCATGCCCACGGCGCTGAAAATGAACTCGACCGACTACAACACCGGCGGCTGGAAAGACTGCGACATGCGCGCGGCGATCAACGACATGACGCAGGGGACGAGCTACTTCAACTCGACGTTTTTGGGCGCTCTCGCCTCGACCAAGAAGGTCTCCATCGATGGCGGCACGCCCATCAACGAGAGGACGAACACGACCTACGACAAGTTCTGGCTGCTGTCGGTCGGCGAGGTGACCACGCAGAACTGGACGCCCGACGGCAGCGACACCCAGCTGGCGCCGACCTACGGCACCGAGGGCGTGCAGTACGCCTGGTATGCCGACAGGACGATCAACGGCGCGGACACCGCGAACCCGTGCATGGCCTTGAAGACGCGCGCCGGCAGCGTCGCGTCGGGCGAGGCGTGGAACACTTCGTATTGGAGGCTGCGCACCGCAGGCTACGAAGACCTCGATGGCGCGACCTCGTTTCACATGATCACCCCCGAGGGCACGTACGGCGACGATTTCCTAGCCTCGGAGACCCACGGTTTCTCGCCGTGCTTCTCGTTTGGCCGTCCGACCGTCACCTACGACATGCAGGGCCACGGCGACCAAGTAGCCCAGCAGCTCATCTCCGACGGCAAGGTGGACGGCTACGCAGCGGCAGACATCACCGGATACGACGCCGACAGCCTCGTCTTTGGCGGGTGGTACGACAATGCGGCCTGCAGCGGCGACGCAATCACGGACTTCAGCTTCACCACCAGCACGACGCTGTACGCGAACTGGAAGCCAACGGACAACTTGAGCAAGACCTACTGGATCTCGCCGGGGTCCAAGTACCTCACGCAGGGCCAAAACGTCGCATCGAGCTCCAACGCGGTAGCAGACGGCGGCAACTACGTTAGCGAGACAACCTGCGTGCTGAAGACCGCCGCGGAGATCAAGACGGACGTGGCGAAGATCCGCCGGGGCGACCTTGCCACCACCGCGTACTACACGAAGCTGATGAAGGCCGACAAGTACCACCTCTACACCAAGGTGGGCACCGGAACGGACGCAAACGACTACGTCGAGTTCAGGGTCATCAACGTGGGCGAGCATTCCGCCATCGGCGACAGCGCGGACGGAACGACGCTGCAATCCGACGGGTCAGCGCTCACGTTCCAGGCCATACACGCCCTGACGACCTCGTATCAGCACAAGACATCCGCCTCGAACGAAGGGGGCTGGGGCTCGTCGCTGATTCACACGGCGATGCAGGCGGGCGGCAGCATATACACGCAGTTCAACACAGGCTTCACCGACGACATCTGCTCGGTGAAGAAGTTCTACCGCCAGGGCTCGACCACGACTACGGATTCCTCGACCGGAACCTCCACGACGGCCGTCGACAACACGGTGAAGTACACGACGGACAAGCTGTGGCTCATATCGTACCAGGAGCACGTGACCTCCATTTTCGCAGGCCATCAGGGCGTCAACGTGGAAAACGAGGGCAACGTGTATCAGTTCTGGAATGGAATTCCGCTGAACAACTGGAAGCAAAACTCGGCTCTCGTCTCGCTTCAGCAGACGAGGGCGGGCGGCAACGTGACGAACTCGAACAACTCGATGATGTGGCTGCGCTCGCCGAACGCGAAGCAGTCCGTGACCTCGCACTACTATTGCCTCTACAGCGCGTCCGGTACCGGCAGTGGCGAGTTCGGCGGTGCGACGGGCGCGGCGAACCTGATGATGGGCGTTGCCCCCTGCTTTGCCTTCGGCGGGGACGCGTACAACATCTCCTTCAACTCGAACGGCCACGGCTCGCAGGTGGCGACCCAGACCGTGCTCTCGGGCAGCAAGGTCACGGAGCCTGCGGCCGACGAGTACGGCAGCGCGGAAGGGCTGAAGCTCGAGGGCTGGTACACCGAGGCGTCGTGCCAGACCGCCAACAAGGTGGATTTCTCGACGTGGACGCCGACGGCCGACACCACGCTCTACGCCAACTGGGCGCCCGACGGCGACGCGACAAAGTACTGGATCGGGCCGTCATACAAGATCACGACCGGCAACACCGCGACCACGGCGATGCAGACGAACGCCGCGTATTCCGGCGCGGACAGAAACGTAAAGAAGTCCTACGCCGAAATCGAGGCCGACATCAAGACGATGAAAAAGGAGCTGGCCGAGGGCAAGACGGTCGCGACCGCCGACTCGACGCTCAAAGAGTACAACGACATGATGACAAGCGACGCGTACCACCTCTACACGAAGTGGAACGGGGCTACCGCCGACGGCAAGGGGGCGACGGCGGGCAACGACTATATGGAAGCCCGCATCATCAACGTCGGCGAGCACGATTCCGACGGCTCCCTCCTCACTTTCGAGTCGATCTTCGAGCTGCCGACCGGGCACCAGATGTACGCGACCGACACCAACACCGGCGGCTGGGGCGGCTCGCTGCTGTACCAAAACGTCAATTCCGGGACGATTTACAACAGCTTCAACACGGGATTCACCGACGACCTGTTCACCGTCTCCAAGACGACCTCGCAGGGAGGCGGCTCGACTTCCACCGAGACCTGCGACAACAAGATCTTCATCTTGTCGCTGTCGGAGCTGACGGGCTCCACCAACAATATCTACACGACGGTGGACGAGGGCTCGCAGTACGCGTTCTACAACAACATCGTGCCGGCCCCGACAATCGATGCCGGCACGACGGCGAACTACGCGTATATGGTCACGACCCGCGCGGGCGGCTACCAGACGGGCTACAGCTGGCCGTGGGTCTGGGTCCGCACGCCCATCACGACCCAGGCGGGCTGGACGAAGTACTTCGTCTGGAAAGGCAAAACGACGGGGAACCTTCATGTCGTCTCCGCGAAGTCGAACACGTCCGGCGGCGTGGAGCCGGCGTTTGCGATGGGCGGCTACCTGGTGCAGTTCGACAGCAAGGGCGGAAGCGACGTGGACGAGCAGCTGCTGAGGGACGAAGGCAAGGCCACGCAGCCGGTCGACCCGACGCGCGACGGCTACATGTTCAAGGGCTGGTATAGCGACGAAGCCTGCACAGATGACAAAGAGTTTGACTTCAACAACACGCAAATAACCAAAGATACAACCATATATGCTAAGTGGGAAAATGTATCAGACTCCTACTGGCTAAACTATGCAAACTCAGACAGTCCAGAAACCGGAGTTCTAAAAACTAAGAGTGACATTCAAGACGATCTTGCAATATTGCAATCCGGTTCTGGAGACGACTACGACCGCGTGCTAGCAGAATATACAAAGTATATGAATGGAAGCTCAAATACTCTAGCTTCTGAGGTACATCTCTATACAAAACTAGCCAATGGAATAAATACAACTGGAGACAGCAAAAACGACTACGCAGAGTGGCGCATTATCGGGCTTGGTGAACATGACGGCGATGGCACAACTATCACTTGGCAGATGACTCACGTTCTGCCGACCGCGCAGGCAATGAATGCTAGTGACACTAATGCTGGTGGCTACGCCTCAAGCGCACTGCACACAAAGATTGCACAAAATGGCGACATATACAATATGTTCAGCGATGAGTTCCTCGCTGATATCTTGAAGGTGGACAAGACGTCCAACACTGGTAGCAAGGCGGACGGCACCGCCACCACGAGCGACAAGCTGTGGATTGCCTCGGCAGAGGAACTTTACGGCACGAGCGCGGTGAGCTCAGGCGCCATCTTAAGCGACGGCGCGACTCAGTACAGCTACTACGCGGACAAGGACGTGACGAAGAGTGACGCCACCAACGAGTGCTTGGCCTACCGCACACGTGCCGGTGGAATACCAAGTGGTCAAGACACAGACTACTCTCAATACCATGGAGGCACATCAGGTACAGAGACCTATGTGAGCTGGTGGCTGCGCAGCCCGAGCGCCTACAACGAAAAGACCTACACGCGCGTATATAATGACGGACGCCTAGATCACAACCTCGCTACCGTGCAACGCGGAGTGTCTCTAACATGTGCGATGAAGGGTGTGAACTACACTATTAGTAAGAGCAAGATGCAAACAGCGCTGAAAGGCTTGGCGAATAAGCCCTCAACTCTGAAGTATGTAACGGGCAAGAGCCTCCAAGGAGTCTCTGGTCTGACTAGCCTAGCGGCCGACGGCATTCAAGACACAGGTTCTGGCAAGATAGGCGTGTTCCAGAGCTCCGACACCTCCACTGTATACATCGCACCGATGGAAGAGGACTCCACGAATCCCGTATACAACTCCCGCGCGATGTACGCGCCGGTGGATTGCACGAACTTCCTTAGCGGCACGAGTAGCTACACCGACTTACAAACAAACCTAACGTCTCTAGATTTGTCGAACCTGAACACGTCTAAGGTCACAACCATGGAATCTATGTTTGAAAATCTAGAGGGTTTGACCTCGCTTGACGTGAGCGACTTTAACACAAGCAATGTTACCAACATTGACTACATGTTCTACAGCTGCAGCGATCTGACGAGCCTAAACGTGAGCGGGATCAACACAAGCAATGTCACATCTATGAAAGGCACCTTCAGCAAATTGAGCACACTAGAAACCCTTGACATAAGCGACCTAGACACCTCGAATGTGACGAGTATGTACTACATGTTCTTTAACGACACGGCTTTGAAAACGCTAACCTTCAACAAGAGTAACTTTAATACGGCTAAGGTCACCAACATGTATTACATGTTCAATAACTGCCAAGCACTAACCGATCTTGATGTTAGCGGTTTTGATACAAGCAACGTTACAAACATGTTCTACATGTTCAATAACTGTCAGGCGCTAACCAAACTCGATGTGAGTAACTTTAATACGGCCAAAGTCACAAACATGAGAAATTTGTTTGGTAATTGTCAGACATTAACCAACCTCGATGTAAGCAACTTCAACACGGATAAGGTCACTGATATGGGCTATATGTTCTATGGGTGCACGCTTTTAACAAACCTAAATGTGTCTGAGTTTAATACGAGCAATGTTACAGCTATGGACAGTATGTTCATGGGTTGCAAAGCACTCGCTTCTCTTAATCTTTCTAATTTTGTCACAAGCAAGGTGACAAGCATGTCGGGGATGTTTGCAAATAACTATGCACTGGCAGATCTTGATATGAGCAGCTTTGACACAAGTTTAGTTACCAGTATGATGTGCATGTTCCAAAATTGTAAGGCACTTCCAGAGCTGGATCTTTCCAACTTCAATACAAGCGCGGTAAAAAATATGTCATATTTGGTTTCAGGATGCTCAGCAATGGAAAGCCTCGATTTGTCCGGCTTTGATACAGGTGCGGTAACAAGCATGAACTTTATGTTTAATAACTGCACAAAGCTTCAAAGCGTGACACTTGGAGCCAACTTCGATTTCCTCACCACGGGGACTAACACCTATTTGCCCGAACCGTCTTCGAGCGACATCACGGGCGCGGACGGAAACTGGTACGACACGGCCACGGCCACGGGCTACACGCCCGCCGACCTGGCCACCTTCCACAACAGCCAGAACGAGACGCGGACCTACGTGGCGGTCAAGCCGACCAACTACTACTGGCTTGCCGAGGCGGGCGCAAGCGACCCGAGCGCGTCGTCGGGCATCTTGAAGAGCCAGTCGGGAATCGACGAAGACATGAAAGTGCTCCACGGCACGCTCGACAAGACCTCTGCCGGCAAAGACAAGGCCGCCGTCACCACGGAGTGGGAAGGCTACATGAACGGCGACACGCACCTCTACACCAAGTGGAGCGGCTCGGATGCCGGGACGGGCGCCAACCAGTGGGTCGAGTTCCGCATCATCCAGGTGGGCGAACACGACGGCGACGGCTCGGCCGTGACCTTCATGGCGACGCACGCGTTGCCGACCGCCAAGCCGATGAATTCGTCGGCAACGAGCGTGAATGGCTGGACAGGCTCTGCCATGTACCAGACCATGAACGCGAGTGGTGGCTACGTCATGAGCGGGCTCTCCGATTTGGTGAGTTCGGGTAATGTCAAGAAGGTGAGCAAGACATCCACCACGGGAAGCGCGGGCTCCTGGGTGACGGGCTCCACATCTAACGACAGCTTCTGGCTGCTGTCGTATACCGAGCTCACGGGCGATTTCACCAGGCAATACACGACCTCCGAGGGTTCCCAATACACTTGGTTGAATGGCGGAAGCTACGGCAACGATATAAGCATGAAACGCGATGGCTTGAACGTCGAGGGTTCTTCATATCCAACGGATTGGTACTTGCGCTCGCCGTATACTTCCACAGGCAATGGGGGCTTTTGGTTTATAAGGAACAGCGGCGTGCTGTATACGTTTGGCCCTACTCTAGTTCGAAGCATCGTGCCTTGCTTCGCCATGTAGGTGCTGCGCCGCCCGTTGTCTGAGCGGCGCGGCGCCAGGCGCGCTCGGCAAGGCGAGATTTGCTGCCCGCATCGACACCGCAGACACCCCGGGCTACTTCGCCGAGAAGTAGCCCGTAAGTGACGGGTCAGTTAGTTTGCTGCTTGGTTCTTTTGACCACGCGTAAAAAAAGAGAGTGTATGTTGTAGGATTGAAGAACTATTAATTATAGACGGTAAATAGAACCTACAGAATCACTGCCGAAGAAGACTCCAGCACGTTGAAATATGTTATCTAGAGACAAAGTGAGAGACAAATTTAATTGAAATAACACACAAACACAAACTACACGTGCCTAGCTAGAACCTAGCCACAAAATGATACAATTTTTATAACTTGTGCGGCTTATATGCATCGATAAGCCGCACGCATATGTTAATATCTAGATATAAAATTCCTACCCATAGAAAGGTTGAATATGAGTGACTACGTCTTAAGCTGTTGTTCTACTGCAGATATGACCGCAGAACATTTTGCAAAGCAAAATATTAATTATATTTATTTTCACTTTTCTCTAAATGGAGTTCAGTATCCAGATGATTTGGGTCTCTCTTATCCATATCCAGATTTTTATAAAGCTATGGCTGAGGGCGGAGAAACAAAAACATCTCAACCCAACAAAGGCGAGTTTGTAAAATACTTTGAGCAGTTCCTAAAAGATGGAAAAGATATTTTGCATGTAACTTTGTCAAGTGGAATTTCTGGCGAATATAACTCGGCTTGTGCTGCGCAGCAAGAGCTTTCAGAAAGCTATCCAGATCGCAAAATGTATGTTGTAGATTCTTTGGGCGCTTCAGGCGGCTATGGATTTTTGGTAGATGAGATGTCACGCAAGCGCGATGAGGGCATGTCTATCGAAGAGCTAAGAGATTGGGCTTGTAAAAACAGACTAAAAGTCCATCACTGGTTCTTCTCAACAGACCTCACTTTTTATGTAAAAGGCGGTCGCATTTCTAAGGCTTCTGGTTGGTTTGGAACCGTTCTAAATATTTGCCCGCTTCTTAATATGGATGATAAGGGTCATCTAATTCCACGCTTTAAAATTCGTGGCAAAAAAAATGTTATAAAAGAGATTGTAAAAAAGATGGAGCAACATGCTCAAGATGGTCTTGATTATAGCGGGCGTTGCTCCATGACACACTCAGATTGTATAGAAGATGCACGTGCGGTTGCTAGCTTAATTGAGTCACGTTTTGACAAGCTAAATGGCAAGGTAGATATTAACTGGGTTGGAACTACAATCGGAAGTCATACAGGACCTGGCACTGTTGCTCTATATTTTTGGGGAGATGAGCGCACTGAGTAGACTTGATATTGACGACATGCGCAAACGCTTTGCAAATGACAAATATGCTACATGTGCAACAGGTGCGGTTATTGATAATGTTGAGCCAGACTGTGCTCAGGTTTCTCTTGAAATATCAGATAAACATTGCAATGCGTCTGGCGGTGTAATGGGAGGAGCAATTTTTACTCTTGCAGATTTTGCATTTGCTGTTGCATCAAATCAAGAAGATATGCTCACAGTTAGCGTTAGCAGCACAATTCAATTTATTGGCAAAGCACAAGGGAGGCGTCTAATTGCATCTGCAAAGCCAGATAAAATTGGCAGGTCAATGTGTTTT
>CAVLCC010000062.1:0-8845 GCA_963661535.1 Senegalimassilia sp. | reverse complement strand
CATAAAATTGCATCAAATTGCCATGTAATTGCGGCAATTTGCCTCTACCCCCCCCCTACTGAATAATTCAAAATAATAAAATTCAACCGAGCCCAAACTCAAAGCGACATATTAGCAATAGAATCTGCTTCAATTCCTATGAAGTTGCCCTCTTTATACTCATCTAGAGCAACGGCAGCAATCATCGCAGCATTATCTGTGCACGCAGACAAGCCCGGCAACGTAACATTAACTCCAATTTCTGCCATTGCATCTAGCAGACTTTGTCTAAGCTCGGGATTTGCAGCAACCCCTCCACCCAAACAAAACTCGTGAACACCAGTTTGCTTAACAGCTGAGACCGCCTTAGCAACTTGCACATCAATTACAGCTCGCTGAAATGAGGCCGCTAAATCTGGAATGTTTATTTGACGACCTGCGTCTACCTCTTGTTTTATGTAAGTCATAACAGAAGTTTTGAGCCCCGAGAGTGAAAAACGATAGTCGTGGCTATGAAGCATTGCTCTTGGGAAATTGATAGCCTTGGGATCCCCTTGGACAGCATATTTAGAAATCACAGGACCTCCGGGATATCCAAGACCTAGTGCTTTGGCGACCTTATCGTAGGCTTCTCCAACAGCATCGTCTAGAGTTTGACCCAAAACTTCGTAGTCGCCCCAGTCTTTTACATGAACTAGCATGGTATGCCCACCCGACAAAAGACTAACAACCATCGGAGGCTTTATGTTGGGATTGGCAAGTTGATTGGCATAAATGTGTCCCTCTAGGTGGTTTACACCTATAAGGGGCAGCCCAGTCGCCCAGCTTACGCCCTTTGCAAATGCGAGCCCCACAACAAGTGCTCCAATAAGTCCAGGTCCTTGTGTTACCGCAATTGCGTCAAAGTCTTTCCAGCGCAGTGCACGTTTGAGTCCTAGTGCTGCGCCTGCCTGCTCCATGGTTTCGTCAACCAGTCCAACAATTGCCTCTGTGTGTTTGCGAGAGGCAATTTCTGGAACAACCCCTCCAAAACGCTTGTGAAAATCAATTTGTGTAGCAATTAGGTCGGAGACTATGTTTTTGTTGCCGTCTACTACTGCGGCAGCAGTTTCGTCACACGATGACTCAATAGCCAAGATCAGAGGATGCTCTGCGTCAATGTCGGCATCTTCGAGAGTGCCCGCAGATGCTCCACCTTGCATAAATGTTGTGTCTTCTTCTAGGGCTACGCCCGACTGCGGAATATCACTTGTTGAACTTGGATCTAGACCGCCTGCGGTGTCTGATTTCTCTACAAAATCAACGGGATTGAGCAAAACTCCACGCATGGGTTTACCCTCGCTCAAGCGTGCTTTTTCGTTTTCCTCAGCATCTGATAAGCGCGTATATACTGGCAGCAGCTCTTGTGGATTGCCCGACCCCAACTCGCCTCTGCGCTTAAGATCATAATATGCAAAGATGAGTCCGCGTCCTGTAACATTCCACAAATTTTGAGGGAGAGTCTCCACGCTCATGCCCGCTCGATCAAACTCAGCTTGGAACACGTCTGCGAACTTTAAGAGGCCGTCTCCGGCTATCATAATGTTTTGTTGGGTGTTTGCGGCGGGGTCTGTTACAAAGTGTGCTGATGCTGTGGAGGATGCAGAGGACGCACTCGATTCAGATGGCGCAGCCTGCAAATACGTCTCCACACTCATGCCCTCGCACAAAGAACCCGCATTATGGCTAGAGGCAGCCCAGCGCACGCTTGTATTTGCGGGCTTGTCTACATTGTCGCAGTCGAGTCGAACAACTCCGCTATCCAACAAATCATATCTAACTGGATACACCTCTTTGCGAAGAGCGTCTCCCACAACGCCCAAACGTCCGCGATAACCTGCTATCCATGCTTCCCAAGCAATAGCGTCTAGGGTAGACACTCCATATAGCGCACACTCTAGCCCGCTAGCCATTCCTTTGGCTGTTGCAACGCCAATTCTCACTCCCGTAAATGAACCTGGACCTCGCCCGCAAACTACAGTTTTAACCTGCTTATGTGTTATATTGAGCGCCTCAGTCATTTCTTGGATACAAGGCAGGAGCCGCTCGTTGGCACAGCGTCTTGCAGATATAGAGTCGCTTGCCAATATCGCATTTAGCATGACTTGCGTTTTTGGTTGGCACACATTTGCTTCTATGTCTGTGTCTGTGTTTGCATCAACGCACATGCCATCGCTAAGGTCTGAAACCTCCAAATCATTTGCAACTCCAATTGCAATAGCCTCGGTAGATGTGTCTAGTGCTATAAGCAAATCATTATGCAATGTATTATGCCTCTTCTCGCAATGCTTCTTCAAGACGCTTCCCTCTATCTCCAACTCCGTCTATATCAATTTTGCGAACATCATTCTCGCCTAGGGCAATGCTAACTTTTAAATACTCATCAGGGAGCTCATCCTCAAATTTATCCCCCCACTCCACAAGAGAAATTGCGCCCGACTCCAAAATTCCAAAAAAGTCAACATCTTCTAGCTGGTCAGGGTCTTCCAAGCGATACAAATCCCAATGCGCTAGCTGCGGAGCTTCCGAGTTTCCTCCAAAGTTTCCGGATACATCGTCATATCCTGCTGCTCCATCATAGAGACGCAAGATATTAAACGTGGGACTTGTGATTTCATCTTTCACCCCAAGACCTTTGGCAATGCCTTTGGAGAGGTGCGTTTTTCCAGCACCCAAGTCTCCGCATAGTATGAGCACGTCGCCACACAAAAGCTTGTGAGCAATTTTTTGCCCTAGCTCTATCGTGCTATCTACATTTTGAGATTCAATTCTCATCTAACATCTTCCTTTTAGACATTGCATGCAAAGTAGCTGTCAAACGCTCCAGGCAATTAGAGGCAAACAACACGTTGCAAACTCCTCTATATCGAACCCTTAATCTTCAGCATTTTTGGCCTTGCGTTGTCTTTCCACCTCTAAAAGCTGCCTTAAAAGCTCAAAGTCTAGCTTCAAAGTTTCGATCTTTTTTCTATCATATATTGCCGCTGCGGGGTGAAAAGTTGGCAGCACATAAAATCTGCCAGACGTATATGCGCGACCTCGCAAAGAGGTAATTCCTCTGTCTGTTTTGAGTATAAACCTAGTTGCAAAATTGCCAAGCGTTACCAAAATGTCGGGAGCAATCGCGCTAACTTGTGCTCGCAAATATGGTGTGCATTCTTGTATTTCTTGCGACCTAGGATTTCTGTTTGATGGAGGTCTGCATTTTAGCACGTTGGCAATGTAGATGTCTTTGCGCTCTAGACCTGCAATTTCAAGCATTTGGTTGAGGAGCTTTCCAGCGCTTCCTACAAAGGGCTCCCCACCTAGGTCTTCTTGCTTGCCTGGTGCCTCTCCTATAAACATTACCTCAGCATTTGGATTGCCTACTCCAAAAACTACCTTGTTTCTAGTTTGACAAAGCAAACATTTGTGGCATTGCAAAACTTCTTGCTCTAGCAGTTCTAAAGACTTTGATTCTATGTTGTTAGAGGTCTTATCTAAAGTCATAATTTAACTCTGTTTGTTTTATAACTAGTGGCTGCAAGTTGAGCTGGTAAACTGCGCGTCAACTCGCAACCTGCGCGTCAACTCGCAGCTTACACTCAACTTGCAGCCTACACATAAATCCTAGGCATTCTCATTCCAAACCTGCATGCAAGCTCATAATTGATAGTTCCAATTTGTGAAGCTATCGAGTCAAGCGTGATTTTATGTTCGCCTTGACTGCCCACCAAAAGCACTTCGTCTCCAATTTCAACATCCACTGCTGATGTGAGCAGAGTCGAGCGCAAATCAACCTCAAACATGCACTGATCCATACAAATGTTTCCAACTTGTGGCAAAAGCTTGCCCTTAAACAACACACTCGAATGATTAGAAATTGCGCGAGGCAAACCGTCGGCATAGCCCACTGGAATAGTTGCAATCTTAACTCCACCAGCAGATCTGTAGGTGAGTCCGTAGCCAACGCCCTCACCCACTGGAACCTTATTTACAGCAGTTACTCTAGCATGCACAGACATTGCAGGCATCAAATCTATCATCGAGTGCGTGATATTTGACGGATGCAAACCATACATGCTAATGCCTAACCTAGCCATATCAAAATTGCTATCTTTGTATCTAATGCCCGCAGCCGAATTAGCGCAGTGCACGATCCTAGGCTTAATTCCCATATCGTGAATGCAAGCCACTGCCTCACAAAAACGCTTTAGCTGCAACCGAAAAGCATAGTCCTCGCCGCAGTCGGCAGTTGCAAAGTGCGTAAATACCCCCTGCATATTTATACCCCTATGGAAAGAGATTGTAGAAACAAACTCCCCAACATCTCCACACCAAACTCCGATGCGGTTCATTCCGGTATTTATTGCTAAATGAAAGTCTGCGACTTTGCCGTGCGCCGCCGCAACCTCGCCTAGGGCTATTGCAAACTCTACGGTATATACGGATGGAACGAGATTAAACGCCAAAAGAACAGGAATTGTTGCAGCAGGTGGCTGCGACAAGATTAGTATCGGGTCGTTAATTCCTGCGTGCCTAAGCTCAACGCCCTCTTCAACAGTGGCCACTCCAAGCCATGTTGCCCCTGCCGAAAGCGCAATTTTTGCACACTGCACAGCACCGTGGCCGTATGCGTCTGCTTTTACGGTTGCTAGCACCATCGGACGAGCTCCAATGCGCTTTTTAAACTCACGCACATTATGGATGATAGCCTTGCGCTCGACCTCAACCCACGCCCACCTTAGGTCTCGCGGATCCATGTCTTCTAGCAGGCTATCGGCGGATTGTTGCTGATTTTGAGCTTGCGTTTGTTGACTCTTGCTCTGGTTCTGCGATTGGTCTTGCCCTTGATCATGCAAAGTATCGCCATCCGCTTCATGCTCGACCTGTCCCTCGGAGTGCCCATACCCGTGCCCATAACTATGGCCGCCAACGCTCAATGTATCTCGATATGATGAGTCTTCTTGTATCATCTATCCCTTAAGCCTCCCTAGACTCTTCAATCTCTGTAAGTTTTGCATCTATCTCATCTAACATTGCTCTCATGTTTCTAAATTGAGCTTCAATTTTTTTGTTAGGATCTTCAGCAGTTTGTTTTGAAGGAATATTCTCTTTGCGAGCCGCCACAGCAGATGCCACAGCTGTTTCATGCGTATAAGAAAGCGACAAAAACACCTCTGCAATTTGCCCATCGTCTGCGACCTGCTTGGCTTTACCTTGGAGGACTGCAAGTGGTTTTCCGCGTCCATCGTGAGCAACTTGCACGTCGTTTAGCCCCATGCCTGCAAAGCCTGTTCCCAAAGCTTTTAGCACAGCCTCTTTAGCGGCAAAAAAGAGCGCGTAGTGAACTGCGGGATTTGGCTTAGACTCGCAATAATCACGCTCCGATTGCACAAACACACGTTGCTTAAACCTGGGTGTTCGTTTTAGGATATTTTCCATGCGTGCAATCTCAACTATGTCTACACCCAAACCCGCTAAAGAGTCTGAGTGCGCTTGCGCAGAAGATGCGTCTTGACGGTTTGTAGAAGACACGTTTTGGTGATCTTTAGAAGACGCGTCCTGACTACCTATCGAAGATGCGCCGCCGCTATCTGTATCTTTTTGCTCTGTATCTTTTAGTTCATCTGTATCCATATGAAACCTTTTAATAAACTTAAATTAGCTACCCACACGTCCGCTATAAACTTGCGGCATGCCTGCTGCACAGCCACAGTTCAATCCCCACCGCCAAACAGTCTACTCCACCGTAACCGACTTAGCCAAATTTCTAGGCTTATCCACATCCCTATTTAGCATAAGCGCGGTTTCGCGTGCAAAAAGCTGAAGCGGAACACTTGCAGTTATTGGAGATAAGCAGTCGCTTATGGCTGGGATATACATAACGTAGTCTGCATACTTGGCAATCTTCTCATCGCCATCTGTTGCTAGAGCAATAACTTTGGCGCCTCTTGCTCTAACCTCTTCGATGTTGCTAATCACCTTGTCGTAACATGGACTCGCGGTAGCAAGAGCAACAACCGGAACTGTGTCGTCTATTAGTGCAATAGGTCCATGCTTAATTTCGCCCGCGGGATAGGCTTCCGCATGAATGTAGCTAATCTCTTTTAGTTTTAGAGCACCCTCTTTGCATGTAACCTCGCCAAATCCTCGACCAATATACATAATTGAATGTGCCCTAAAGCATGCCTTCGCGCATCGTTTAGCTTCGCTTGCTTGGTGTAGCACCCACTCAATTTGCGAAGGAAGTTTCTCCATCTCTCCAAACATAGCACTAATATCTTGAGCAGAAAGAGTGCCTCTGCACTGTGCAAGATAAAGCGCAAACACACCAAGCAATGTATTTTGCGCCAAAAACGACTTTGTGGCTGCCACCGACACCTCTAGCTTGGCCTTAATAAACAGCACTGCATCGCTTTCGCGCGTTGCTCTGGAGCCAACAACATTTGTTATAGCTACTACTTTTGCGCCTTTGTCGTGAGATTGTTTCATAGCCTCGAGGGTGTCTGCCGTCTCGCCCGACTGCGTGATAGCAATAACGAGAGTTTGCGGCGTAACAATTGGATCTCGGTATCTAAACTCTGATGCAATCTCCACACTCACAGGAATGCGTGCCCATTTTTCTATAAGCTGTCTTGCAATTAGTCCCGCGTGATAGCTAGTTCCACAGCCCACGATAGTAATGTTGCTAATCTCGTTGAGCTCAGATTGCAAGTCTTCTAATTCAGAAAATACAATACGCCCGTCAACAAAGCGACCCTCTAGAGTGTCTCCCACAACTCTAGGCTGTTCGTGTATTTCTTTGAGCATAAAATCTGGAAAACCGGCTCTGCCTGCCGCCTCTGGATCCCAGTCGATGTGCACAGATTCTGGATATGTGCGATTTCCGTCGAGGTCAAAAAAGTCGATGTGCCCCTCTTTGTGGAGCACGGCGATGCTGTCGTCTTCTAGATATACAACGTCGCGCGTGTGGTCTACAACAGCCACAGTATCTGACGCAACAAACGCGCCCTTAATGGAGCTTGCCACCACTATGGGGGAGTCTTTGCGAGAAACAATTATGATTCCAGGGTGGTCTTCGTGAATTGCTGCTATTGCATATGCGCCGCTTATGCGCTCGATAGTTTTGCGCATGGCCTCAAAAAAGTCGCCCTCATAATATTGCTCGATAAGGTGAGCAATTACCTCTGTATCGGTTTGAGATCTAAACTTATGACCTTGTGCAATGAGCTCGTCTCTAAGCTCTGCATAGTTTTCGATAATTCCATTGTGAACAACTGCAATTTTTTGCTCGCAGTCCATATGCGGGTGGGCGTTAATCTCACTTGGAACGCCGTGGGTTGCCCACCTTGTGTGTCCAATGCCGCATGTTCCAGATACATTTGAGTCTTTAACTGTGCGCGAAAGTTCAGCCACACGACCAACACTGCATATGCGCTTTATGCCGCCGCTTTTGGGCTCAATTGCAACTCCGGCTGAGTCGTATCCTCGATATTCTAGCTTTGCCAACCCATCTAGCAAAAATGATTTTGTATCACCTTGACCTGTAAAGCCAACAATTCCACACATATAATAATCCTCCAAAAGTTAAAGAGAATGATTGTTTTTTATAGTTACGAACTGCGATATAAGCGTTGCTATTGCTTATATTTTGCGTTTGCTTTAGGTTTTAGTATAACGCGTGTAGCAAGTGTTGGCTTATAGATGCGCCGCGCATGGGTATTAAGTTTGCCTGCTTGTTTCCAAGCACACCGTTTTTCGTCTCCTAGCCCCACCTCATACTTACTCCATTGTTCGCAGTGCAATTCTTCGAAAACTATTTTTCGAAAATGTGAAAATTTTTCCTCGGTTTTGAAATTTTTTCCTCGAAAATGTGATAAAGTTCCTTAACACCTGCCAATACGAACTTATTTGTTGTATGAACAAAGGGCTCACAATCGATGTGCTAGAAGCCATAGCCAAGCGCAATCCTAGGCGCGTGTTTCTTCTCGACTCAGTTATCGACGACATCATCAAGCTAAACGCCCTACAAATCATTAAACGCGTAGAAGAACGCACGCACTACCACACTACACCAAGGCGACTTTGCTCAAAGATGGCAAAAGTCTTAGGGGTTTTATGCCCGACTTGATAGGCGAATTTTATGCTTACTACCAGTGGTATTACGACATTGCGAGTAGTGAAGTTGTGAAAAAGATTCCTGTTAGCTTTTTGAAGATAGCATATGCTGGGCTTCACGATTTGGAACTCGAACTAGCAGTTGAAAAAGTTGGCTTTGTGGAATAGTTTTTTTGACGCACTAGTTGAAACAATTTTGACTCACTAGGTGTTGCAAAATTGACTCATTAGCTGAAACAAATTTGACGCAGTAGATGTTGCAAAATTGATGCACTAGTAGTAAAATTTTTGAAACAATAGCCTCCACAAAAAAGGAATAGGCATGAAGTTTCAAAGAAAAATGGTTGATGTTTTAATTCAACGAATGAACGAGCCGTGTAGCTACATTCAAATTGTGAATGGACCTAGACAGTGCGGAAAAACAACTGCACTTAAGCAAGCACTACAAGAAATAAAAATCCCATATCATTATGTTAGTGCTGATGAAGCAACGAGTAACAGAGTAGAGTGGCTCAAAAGTCAGTGGAGTTTTGCACGTAGTCAAATAAACGAAAATTCACAAAGCGCAATTCTTGTTGTAGATGAAGTGCAAAGCATTGCTCAGTGGTCAACAATTGTTAAATCTCTTTATGACGAAGATAAATGGGCGGAGCGTGACCTGCGTATTTTCTTGAGCGGCTCTTCTTCTCTTCTTCTCCAACATGGACTGAACGAATCACTTATGGGA
>CAVLCC010000061.1:0-9249 GCA_963661535.1 Senegalimassilia sp. | reverse complement strand
GAATATGCAATACTCAGTATTTTGATAATCAGTTTTAATAGATATAGCTAGTTATGGATATACATGTGTAGATGACGTGTATGTTGCAATTGGGATTTCTGCTATCTGTATGTTGCTGAAATTTATTTGTATAAATGCAAAACGCTGCGGTGGAGAGTCGCAGCGTCTTACTGTAGGCAATCCTCTTTTTAAGAGGTAGAGGCTTCCTTGTTTGCAGGAGGAAGAAACTCGTGTATCTATGTTATAACCTTAAATGCACTTAAATGCAATTACCAATTGATAATTATCAAGAAAATATTCACAATATTTGCAATTATTATAAAAAATATTCATTTTATATAATCCCTAATAAAAACTATGGTCTAAATTCTACTATTTAGTAGTGAATTGTAGTTCCTAGAAAAGATATAAAGTTATACATTAAAAACTATAAGAACTAATGCGGTTTGCCATTATGTAGCTAATAAATGTCCGCATCATCTGCGATAATTTCTAAAAGAAAATAATAAAAAAGAAGAGCACATTACCGAGGTAGATTTTTTTGAAGAACAATTGGCATGTTGAAACTACAGATACACATAAAATTGATAGCTTAGTTCACACATTAGAAATCCCTAGAATTTTGGCTTGCACGCTTGTGGCACGGGGTCATGATAGTGTTGAAGAAGCGAGTCGGTTTTTGCACCCGCAATTAGATAGAGACTGGAATGATCCACTAGATATTCCAGGGCTTATAGATGCGGTTGACACTTTGGAACAAGCCATAAGGCAAGGCAAGAAAACTCTTATTTTTGGAGATTTTGATGTAGACGGCATTACGGCAACGTCAGTGATGCTTCTAGGCTTGCGTGCGTGTGGTCTTGAGGCTAAACCGTTTATTCCTAGGCGCCAGGATGAGGGATATGGGCTTAGTCGTGAGGCAACCAATCGCATTATGGGAATACAAGATAGTCCTACCGAGCCTAATAAAGAACCCGCGGTTGGATTTGTTCCTGAGCTTATAATTACAGTAGATTGTGGTATTACATCAGATGAAGAAGTTGAATATATTAAGTCTTTGGGAATAGATGTTGTTGTAACTGATCATCATAATCCCATGGAGTCTGTGCCACGTGATGTTGCTGTATGTAATCCAAGGCTAGATCCTAAAAGCCCTTCAATAAATCTTGCTGGAGTGGGAGTTGCTCTCAAGGTAATTCAAGTTCTAGGTGCAAGATTTGGAAAACCTGATATTTGGAAAGGCTTAACAGATCTTGCTGCTCTAGGCACAATTGCAGACAGAATGCCTCTTTTGGGTGAAAATCGTGCGTTGGTAAAAGACGGCATTGAGCTTATAAAAAAACATCCAAGACCTGGAATTGCAGCACTTTTGGTTGATGTTGGCGTGGATATAAATTCGCTTACTTCAAATAAGCTCTCGTTTTCTGTTATTCCAAAGCTAAATGCTACAGGCAGAATGACTAATGCCATGGATGCGCTTAACCTTATTTTATGCGAGGATCCAGTTTTGGCACTAGGATACGCTAAGCGTTTAGAAGAAATAAATGTGCTCAGGCGCAACGCCGAGATGGAGCTTCTAAAAATAACAGAGGAACTTGCAAAAGCACAATATAGCGGAAAGCGCGTTATGGTCTTAGCGGGCACAAATTTTCATGATGGAGTAAAGGGAATAGTTGCATCTCGTTTGGCTAATAAGTTTAAGGTTCCAACTGTATTATTTAGCATTGAGGGAGATATTGCACATGGTTCGGGCAGAAGTTTTGAGAAGATTGACTTATTTGAGGCTGTGAGCACAGTTGAGGATTTGACTGTCAAGTTCGGTGGGCACAAATTTGCCGCAGGAATTACAGTTAAAACAAAGGATATCGATGAATTTAGAAGAAGGCTAGAAGAATATTTCGATAAGCTTCCTCCAGAACAATTTGAACCGAGTCTAGATATTGATGGAATTGCCAATTTTGATGACTTTGAGCTAAGAGATATTGACTCGCTGCAAATGTTAGAGCCATGTGGTCAAGATAACGAAGAGCCTCTGTTTGAAATAGATAATGTATTTTTGGATAATGCTCGCGCTGTTGGTGCAAATAAGGATCATTTTTCTTTTGGTATTACAAATGGAGTTCAGTGCGCTAAAGCAATATATTTTAAATGCAACGATATTGAAAAGTACATTTCTTATGTATCTCCGATAGACTTGGTATTTGCTGCTCAGATAGACGAGTGGAGAGGTCAAAAGCAAGTTAAGCTAAGGGTAAAAGATATAAAAACATCCTCTTTGGCAGAAAATGCAAGCTCTAAACCCGTTAGTGAACTTGTTGAAAATCTCTATGCAGATAATCGCAATGCAAACAAAGTTGTTAATCCAACAATTTTTAGAGCCGCTCTGCCCAATATTTCGGCAGGTCAATGTTGTCAATTGAGAGACAGCGGATATGTGCAGCATCAAAACCAAGTCAACCCCCAAGAACTTACTGATAAATGTATAAGTATGATTGACGAGGTGGCAACCAAGCTTACAGGGGATGCAAACTTGTGCTTGCACAATTCGCAGCGAGAAGCAATTGAGTCTCTGTGTTGGCAAAAAAATACTCTTGCAGTTATGGCTACAGGACGAGGAAAATCTCTTATATTCTATGTTTATGCAGCTATTACCGCGTTAGTTCATAAACAAAAAAGCATTTTTATATATCCGCTGCGTGCGCTAATTAACGACCAAGCTTATTATGTTGGTCAAAATTTTGCCAAGCTCGATATTGCTGTTCAAACTCTTACTGGAGAAACGAGTCAAGAAGATAGAGAGATCATTTATAGACAGTGGGATACAGGCGAGGTTCCAATTATTCTTACTACGCCAGAGTTCTTATATGCGCATAAAGATAAGCTTTCTGGGAGCGATGTTGGATTTATAGCGATAGACGAGGCACATCACATGGGTGAGTCAAAAACTCATAGACCCATATACTCTAGGTTGGGATTTGTTAGGAGCGCTTTTCCGCAGGCAACTATACTTGCCGTTACTGCAACAGCGCCCACGCAAGTGGCTGAGCATATTCGCTCACAGCTTTCGATTAGCAACGTTGTAATAGACAAAACTTGCAGAAACAACTTGCGAATAGATAATAAGCGCGGAATTGCAGATAGGCAAACATATATATCGTCTATTGTTGCAACAGACGAAAAAACAGTCATATATGTTAATTCTAGAGAATCAAGCATAGAGCTTGCCAGAATGCTTAGAAAAAGACTTCCAAATCAAGCTATGCAAATCGCTTTTTATAATGGTGCGCTTGACCGACCAACACGTCTCGGCATAGAGGAGTTGTTTCGCGACGGGCAAATCACCACTGTTATAGCCACTAGCGCATTTGGAGAGGGAATAAATGTGCCCGATGTTAGGCATATAGTTCTCTACCATATGCCGTTGTCTAGATTGGCTTATAATCAGATGGCAGGCAGATGTGGTCGTGATGGAAAACCCGCGTATATACACTTGCTGTTTGATATCTCAGATATTGGAGTTAATCATCGGGTTTTGCAGAGGTCTTGCCCCACTCGAGATGAGCTGGCATTTTTGTATAAGATGTCTCGAGCACTTTATGATTATAAAGGTTGCCCTATTACCGGAGACGAATTGCTCAAAGCATGCAATGATACAAAAGAGGGTGCTAAGATATCTGCAGATATGGTGGGCGCTGCAATGGGAACTTTTGTTGAGCTAGGTCTCGCCAAGACTGTGGGAGATAATCTAAATCCAAGTTTTGCAGTGGGGCATGCACAAAATAGAGTTGATATTACATCGAGCACAAGATATCAAGAGGCTTTTTGTAGTTTGGAAGCATTTGATAACTTTGCTCAATGGCTTTTGGACGAATGTGAAGATGTTTTATTGGGAGGAATAAACAGACCACTTCTTCCTTAAATTATATAAATAAATGCATACAAGATGGAATATCTTGTGTGTAAAGGCTTACAGGGGATAATTCCCTTAAATTGAGGTAATCTTATGATGTACGATGATCCTATTAGACAATTTGATGCAAGGCTAAAACAGCCAGAAGATACTTATGCCAAGCTAATAGAACAAGCAAAAACTTATCTTGGCGATGATGATATTGCTCTTATAACTAGGGCGTATGAGTTTGCAAAAAATGCGCATGTTGGACAATGCCGAAAATCAGGGGAACCTTTTATCAATCACCCAACAGAGGTTGCATATATTCTAAGTGATGTTCGCATGGACGTTGCATCAATCGTTGCGGCTTTACTGCATGATACGGTTGAGGACACCGAGGTTACAAGAGAAGAAGTATCCGAGACGTTCTCTGAAGAAATTGCAGCATTGGTTGATGGAGTCACAAAAATTTCTAATATTGAAATTGACTCACTCACAGAAGCTCAGTCGATGAACTTCCGCAAAATGCTGGTGGCAATGTCTAAAGACGTGCGCGTGGTTGTAATAAAACTTGCAGATCGCTTGCACAATATGCGAACACTTATGGCTTTGCGCGAAGACAGGCGCATCTTTAAGGCAAAAGAAACTATGGAGATTTATGCTCCGCTTGCAAATCGCCTAGGCATCAACTCAATTAAATGGGAGCTAGAGGACTTAAGCTTTTATTATTTGGAGCCGAGCAAGTATGAGTCGATATCTCGCATGGTGGCTGAGTCTAGAGAGGCTAGGGAGAAATATCTCCAAGAGGCAATTGATGTGTTGCAAGAAGAGCTCGACAAGGTTGGACTTGATGCCAAGATCTCGGGTCGTCCAAAACATTTGTATTCGATCTATCAAAAGATGACGCAGCGTGGTAAGGGATTTTCGGAGATTTATGACCTTATTGCTCTGCGCATAATTGTTGACACTATAAAAGATTGCTATTCGAGCCTAGGTGTTACGCATACATTGTGGAAGCCAATGCCTGGGCGTTTTAAAGACTATATTGCGATGCCAAAGTTCAATATGTATCAAAGCTTGCATACAACTGTAATAGGTCCTGCAGGCAGACCTCTTGAGGTGCAAATTCGCACGCAAGAGATGCACAGAATAAACGAGTATGGCATTGCTGCTCACTGGAGATATAAGCAGGCAAATGCGGGACACAAGTCTAGCGATGAGCAGTTTGAAAGTCAGCTCACATGGCTTCGCAGAATGCTTGACTGGCAAGACGATACAACCGATCCAAAAGACTTTATGCAAGCCCTTAAGGTTGATTTGTTTGAGAGCGAGGTCTTTGTATTTACCCCAAAAGGTGAGGTGGTTAGTCTTCGCGCTGGGTCGACACCTTTGGACTTTGCATATTCAATTCATACGCAAGTTGGACACCACTGTGTTGGAGCCAAAGTTAACGGAATGATTGTTCCGCTAAGTTATGAGCTACAGAGTGGAGATAGAGTTGAAATTTTGACTCAGCAAAACTCGAATCCATCGCGTGACTGGCTCAATATCGTAAAAACCCCGAGTGCTAGATCTAAAATTCGCGGATATTTGTCAAAGGCCTCCAAGGGAGATGATTTGCTCCATGGCAGAGACGTTTTAGGTCGAGAGATGCGCAAAAGTGGTCTAGGTATCTCGTCGTCTCGCTCAATTGCTGCTCTAAAAAAGATTGCTGCTTCTTTGCAATATTTAGAGGTAGATGATGTGTTTGCAGCAATTGGTTCGGGCAAATTAAGCGGCAAACAAGTTGCAAATATGATGCTTAAGGAGCTGCAAAAAGACTCTGCAGTTGAGGAGAGCAGAAGCCAAGCCAAACTCAACGAAACTGCTGGAATGGACTTAAAGACCGAAAATATTACAAAGCACACCTCTCAAAATCGCAAAAAGAGAAATTCTGGTGTGGTTGTTAAAGGCGTTGACGATGCTTTGGTAAATCTCTCAAAGTGTTGCAATCCGGTTCCAGGGGATGAAATTGTGGGGTTTGTTACGCGCGGCCGTGGTGTTACTGTGCATCGCGCAGAGTGTCCGAATGTGCGTAACTTGCAAGAAAATCCTGAGAGATTTATTGAGGTTGAGTGGGAGAGCAGCAAAAATGTTGCATATTCTGTTGAGCTATATGTTGGAGCAGTTGACCGCACGCGCCTTTTGCAAGACGTTGCAATTAAACTGAGCGACCTGGGTACAAATATTCTTTCTGCAAATACAAATTCTCTAAAAGACGGATTTGTTGAGATGAGATTTATGATTCAGACGGGTTCGACAGAACACATTGATAGCATTGTTAGATCGATTAAACAAATTGATGGCGTGTTTGAGGCTAGGCGTATGAAGCCTGGTGAGTCATCTCAGAAGAGGCAGCATAAGTAGATTGCATGGTGGCTGGTAGGTGGTTGTAGGTAGATGTTATGCGGGTGCGTGACCACGAGCAAGTAGCGCAAGTGGGACGGGTGCTGCAAAGTTGGAAGCAAGCTTCTTTAGAATATGTAAGATATCTATAAGGTAAGCAAGTAGCGTAAGAAGTTATTTAGATTGTAGGAGTTAAACATGAATATCAAAGTCTTAAAAGTAGGTCCTTTGCAAACGAATTGCTATGTTGTATACGACAATGAAGCCTGCGTTGTGTTTGATCCAGGTTATTCGGGAGCAGAAATTGCAAAGCATCTAGATGGCCATAAATTAGACATGATTATTATCACACACGGACACATGGATCATATAGGGGGTCTTCCAGATCTAATTGAAGCAACGGGAGCTCCAGTTTTGTCTTATGTGGGTGAGGTTAATAGAGTCTTAAATCCAGACATCGCTATGATGATGGATAGCGCATACGATGGTTATCAGCCTGTGTCAAAAGTTGACAAACAAGTAGGCGATCAAGAGGATTTTGAAATTGGCAATTTCCATTTTAAGGCGCTACATACTCCAGGACACACGGAAGGCTCAATGTGTATCTATGAAAAAGATGCAGGTCTTCTGTTTTCTGGTGACACACTCTTTTGCGGAAGCTGTGGACGTTCAGACTTTAAAGGTGGAAATAGTGAGGATCTTAAAAATTCACTTAAAAAGTTGATTGAACTTCCAGATGATGTTCATGTTTTGCCTGGACACAATGATCCAACCACAATTGGGGCAGAGCGCGGCTGGATTGAAAGAGAATAATTTTTGTAGGTTGCATTTATTTAAGGCAAGGTGTCAGTTGCAAAAAATTCCAGAGATTGAATAACTTTGAAGAACTAATGAAATCTGGTGCTTCTAAATTGCCACAAACGGAGAGTTTGGGAGATTTTGAGTGCGGCATATTCAAAGTAGCCAATATTTGCAATATCATGTTGAATGCACTTAAATAAAAAACATTTATGTAACTGCACAGCTAGAACACCGATTTAAAATTTAAAAAGTTCTTACATAGCAAATAGCACGCTTTATCCATATTATTTAATATTTGCGTAAAACTAGTTGTTGGATTGAGCGTGCATAAATAATGGCAAATCAAGACTAATAGGAGGATTAAATGCCAAGCATAACTCGTGAAGAAGTTCGTATTCCTGTAGACGTAATGCCAGAGTCTAAAGATACTTATGTTGATAATTATATGGCTGCAACTAGAGGCACAGGTCGTTTAATGCTCTTTGCGTGCGACCAAAAAGTTGAACACCTAAACAAAGATTTTTATGGTGAGGGCATTGATATTGCCGACCTAGACCCTGAGCATTTGTTCAAAATTGGAAACGAGGGAACAATTGGTGTTTTGGCTGGTCAAAGAGGTCTGATTGCTCAGTATGCACAAGATTATCCAAATATAAACTATCTTGTAAAGATGAACTCAAAAACCAACTTGGTAAAAACCGATCAAGATGATCCATATTCTCCACAATTAACATCGATAGATGCTGTTCTTGCAATGCGTGAAGCGGGAGTAAACATTGTTGGTTTGGGCTACACAATTTATTTGGGTAGCGAATATGAATCGACTATGATGTCTGAGGCAGGCGAGCTTATTGCAGAGGCTCATGCTAATGGACTTTTGGTTGTTCTGTGGATATATCCACGAGGCAAAGCAGTTAAAGCAGAAAAAGATGCTGACCTTATTGCAGGAGCTGCTGGTGTTGCGCTTTGCTTGGGCGCAGACTTTGTAAAGGTCAACCCACCTGCGGCAACCGATAGTGAGACAAGTGCTGAGCTATTACACCGTGCATCTATAGCAGCTGGTCGCACAGGTTTGGTTTGCGCAGGAGGCTCTACTGTTGATGCTGAGCAATTCCTAACTCAACTCTATGAGCAAATTCACACTGGCGGCGCTTGCGGAAATGCTACAGGCAGAAACATTCACCAGCGCTCTTTAGACGAGGCTGTGCGTCTAACAAAAGCTATAAGCGCAATTACTTTTGCCGACTACGATGCACAAGAAGCCCTAGATGTATTTAATGGAAAAGATGATTTTGTGCTCGAGAACTAGTCTCTTGTTCTGCACAGTATTTAAGCGAAAGGCAAATGCAATAAATTGACGCGTGATCGCAGTCAAAAAAATTCTAGAAGAAGAGCCGACTACTCGAGCAAAAGACGCACCGTTTCGTCTGCTTGGAGCGTCGGCTCTGATTATGGTGCAGATGATGCGTATAATTCGTATGACTCTCCTCGCGGGTCATACGATGCAGGTGATGTGTATGGTTCAGATGACTTGCGTGATGGGTATGATACGCGCGAGGGACGTGACGGATACGCTGGGCAAGATGAATACGTCGCATATGACGCATATGATATGCGAGGCAGTCGAGGTTCTCAGCGTGAGCGGTTAACACGAGGCGCACACACGAATGCTCGGCGCACCTCAAATTCAAATAATCTCAAACCACACAAGCAAAATTTTATAACCCGAATTGCAACACACTGGTGGAATCGCCTTTTGGGCGGCATGGCTGAGGGTTCATTTTCTGAACAAGATGAGATATATGAGTCTCATAGAACTTCACGTGATTATATTTGCAATAGTGTGGGCGCGGCAATATGGGGGGCACTCTTCCCGCTCCTAACAATTGTTATAACCCAAATTGCTGGTGTTGAACGCGCTGGTATGTTTTCGCTTGCTTTTGTAACAGGTTCGCTTTTAATGATTTTGGCAAACTATGGTGTGCGCACTTATCAAGTTAGTGACCTAGACGAACGCCATACTTTTGCTGACTACCAGATTAATCGCATAATTACATGCATCGCAATGGTGTTAGTTGGTGTGGGATATTGCGCTATACGTGGGTATTCTGGCGAGATGCTAACTATCTCATTAGGAGTATATATCTACAAAATGGTCGATGCTCTAGCTG
>CAVLCC010000060.1:0-9808 GCA_963661535.1 Senegalimassilia sp. | reverse complement strand
TAGTGAACGCGAACAGCACAATTAGCGCATAAATACGAAGCTCCTCGATCTTGGATTCCAAAACCGAGGAGCTATTGGATTATAACTTACCTATCCCCTTGTAAGCCTTGCCTTACACACCCTAGTTGCTGCTTTTAGAATGCAAAGCAAGGAACAACACCTCCTGTTTTTACGACACTAGTATAACCGTAGCTTACACTTCCACACCAGTTTACTCTGGCATATTGGTTATTTAAATATTCGTGTATATCACGCAGCCAACATAATTTGTCGCCCCGTTGATTATGTTCAGGAAGGATACCTGCACGCGTGTAACATAAACTAGCAATTGGATACGTAACTTGCGGTCCCCCAGTCTGTTTTTTACCTTCAAACCATTTATATTGATGGTTGGTATACCTATAGAAAGCCTTTCCGTCACAATCTTGTGTAATTTCACTGTTACTCAAAATCCAGAACTTATCATGAGTAGTCACAGAATGGTGATTTGCTCCATATCCATCTTCGGTTATTGATACTTTGTCAATTGCTTTTACATAAGGCGTTAGTTGATTTAATCCACTTTCAACATAACCGCCAGATCCAAGTACTTCTTTATACATTGATGTATCTGGCCATCCCAATTTTACACCGGCAGCATTACTGTAATTTATCTGTTTTGCTTCAGGCAGTGAATGTGTTGCCATAAATGTAATAGCAGATCCATCTCCGTCATGGTCTCCTACATGAATAACACGGAAGGCAACATATTGCTCTGCCTCGTTTCTAGCATAGCCATTCCATCTTACATATAAGATAAAGTCGTTATTCATATACTCTGTCCACTTGTCTATTGTTGCTTGGTCTTTGTCATTGCGGATCTTCTCAGCGTCTTCTTTAATAGTCTCAGGGCTAACATAGTCAGTTGGATTTAGTGGATCGTCTCCACTCTTGCCTCCCCAAAATGGAGTGCTCTCAGTAGGTTTGTTGTTTGCCTTAATAGTCCATGTAGCTTCTGCACTTCCTTTAAAGTTACCTTGACCTGTAACCTTTAGAGTGTGATCTCCTACCTCATTTGAACTTCCTCCTTCTATCGTATAGCCTCCTGAAGGCACATCTAGTCCATTTGTTGTTTTAACACTAGCGATACCTGGGCTTTGATAACCTCCATTATCAATCAAAGAATAGTTTTGCAAAGTGACACTATTTATAGTAGCTTGCTCTATGTTCCAGCCAATAGAAGCTTGATCTTTAAAGTTGCCGGTACCTTGAATCGTTAGAGTGTAGTTACCTGCATTTTCTGCTTTGTTAGAACTATTAACAACATCATAGGTTACATCTAGCGATGAAGGACTTATTGTCTTAACGCTTTGGATTTTGCGCTCCTGTAAACCATCGTTATAGACCAAACTTTGGTTAGGATCAAGTGTGATGGTTGCGTTGTCTTTAATTGATAGCTGGTTTATCTTCCAAGAAGTTGAGATTGTTCCCTTATAGTCACCATAACCTGTAACCGTGAATGTGTAGTTGCCACAATCTCTCCTAGAGACATCTTCGCCAACTTGGTATCTGCTGCCCCAAGCATTTGCAGTAGTAGTAAGTGTTTCGTTTTTGTATTTTAGCTTGCTTACACTAGGTCCTTGGTAGCCTCCATTGTAAGTAAACTCAGTGGAGTTAAGTGCAAACTCAACATCGCTATCATTGATGTCTTTTTGCAAAATCTCCCATGACTTATCTTTTGTACCACAGAAGTTGCCTACACCATAAACTGTGATTGTCTCAGATCCCACGTGTGTACGAGATTTAATCGTAGTATTTGAGTATTCTGTGCCTAAGACCAAGGTAGCTGTAACTGTACCATCTGCTCCCATGCCAGGAACTTTTACGCTTGTAATAGTAGGTGTATGGACCTCAGTATCATAGGTAATCTGGTCTGCAACACTTAGTGTTACGGTTGCATCTTTAATATCTTTTCTAGCAATAGTCCAGCGTATTTCTTGTTTGCCACAGAAGTTACCCTGACCTGTAATAGTCATGATATAGGGGTCAATTCCTGCTTTGTAGTTGGAGTCTGTGTGGTGATTTCCATCTACTGTATACTCTGTAACCTTGCTTGTGTTTTCAAGTGCAATACCTGTAGCTACAACACTAGTCTCGTTTACATATTGCTCAACTGCGTTATAGGTTAGATCTGTAGCAGTTGTTGTAACGTCTGTGATCTCACGTCTAGCAATATTAAACTCATATGTGTTAGATCCATAGTAGCGGCCCATTCCACTAACTTTAGCAGTTGCTTTGCCTGCGTTTACGTTGTTAGAGTAGCTAACAATGTAGTCAGATCCAGCCACAAGCGTTGTTCCATCTGCAACAATTGTAAGCTCAGGAGTTTGTGCTTGCCTGTTAAAGACAAGACCTTCTAGGTTAGGCTGGTTGGCGTTTTTGCTAAAGTCAATTTTAATAATTGTAAAGTAGACCCAACCCTCGCCATCTGTGGTCTCGCGTCCTCTGTTTCCGCTATCAGCATCATAAGCAGATACCTTTGCACCTACCACATAGTCATTGCCATCTGCATACTGTAGTTGGATTTTTACATTTTTGCCTTTAGCTTCTTGAGGCAAGTTAGCCGTCCAGTTTCCGCTAGAGTCAACTTTGATGTGTGCACCTTCTAGTGCAACATAGTTTTCTGCCTTGTAATTTAGCTCATAATAAGCTTTTGCAATAACTGTGTTGTTGTCTTGATCAATAACATCAGTTTTGCCCTTGTCGTCTGTTTCACCTTCGTTTTTGCTAAAGACAACATCACCATTGTTATCTGTAACACCTGTTCCTCTGCGGTTTTGGTCATAGTCGCTAGCTTGAACAGTTGTGTTAATCAAAGGTGTGCCGTCTGCCTCTTCTAGGTGAACCTTTACATTTTGACCCTTAGCATCTCTTGGTAGCTCAACTGTATATGTTCCGTCATCTAGGGCTGTTACTTGTGCGCCTTCAACTTTTCCAGTTTCGTTTCCACTGTCATCTAGAAGGGTAACTGTAACATTAACCTCTTTGCCATCACTATCAATTAGTGTGCCTGTGCCATCTGGTTTTGTTGTTGTTGAAGATTTAGAAAATACAACTTGTCCTTTTG
This sequence comes from Senegalimassilia sp., assembly GCA_963661535.1. Lineage (GTDB taxonomy): Bacteria > Actinomycetota > Coriobacteriia > Coriobacteriales > CADBOM01 > CAVLCC01. Next base: position 6,702 of record CAVLCC010000060.1, on the reverse strand, counting down.
CATCCGTTGATCCAATGCCTCGGATATTTCCATTTGCATCAGTAGCTGTAACCTTAGTGCCTTGTGCTACTGGCTTTTGAGTTTGTTTATTTAGAAGTGTAGCTCTTACATCTTTGCCTTTAGCGCTTACGGGTAGATCTAGAGCATATTGTGTTACAGCAGGATCTATGGATGTGTTTTTGATAACCTCAACATCAACGTCAGCTAGTGGCACCCAGTTACCATTGTCATCTAGGTATTCTACGGTGACCTCAACTAGCTCTTCATCTACAGGGTCAACCACATCAGTTGTGCCATCAGGTAAGGTGGTTGTTCCTTTTGTGCACTCAAAGATAACTGTGCCTGCACTATCGGTTAGCCTAGATCCTCTATATGCTCCATCATTATCGGTTGCACTAACCAAAACCCCTGCTTCAAATGCTGTGGTTGTATCTCCTTCGACATATTCAAATACAGCTTTAACACTATAACCTTTAGCGCCATCTGGCAGCTCTATGCTATAAGTTGTTGCTTGTCCGTCGTTTTTAATAGCAGTAATAACAGCGTCTGCAAGTGCCTCATATCCTAGACCTATTCTTCTGTCATAGCTAAGCGTTGTGCGAACAATCTTGTTGGTTTTAGGATCTAGAACCTCTGTTGTGCCATCAGGAAGAGTTGTTGTGCCTTTTTCTTTTGCAAAGTAGACATTTCCACCCTCGTCTGTTTGTCCTACTCCTCTGCATGTGCCATTGTAATCATATCCGCTAACCACAGTGCCTTGTGCTACAGGCTCACCAGTTGAACTATCAACTAGGTTGACCTTAACGTCTTTGCCCTTAGCGCCCTGAGGCAGATCAATGTCATAGCTTCCGTCTTCGTTAGATGTTACCTTAGCTCCTGCAATTGGGCTATATTTGCCCTCATCATCTGCAACATAAACAGTAACTGTAACCGATTTGTCTGTCTTTTGATCTATGACCTCTGTGGTGCCGTCTTCTTTGGTCTCACCTTTGTAGTTAGGAAATTCTACTACACCATCTTGAGTTTTGCCTGTGCCTCTGTAGTTGCCATCAAAGTCTGTGGCTCCAACTACAGTGCCATCATCTACTGGATTGCCGTCTTTATCTGTAAGTGTTGCTCGTACGTCTTTGCCCTTAGCGCCCCCGGGCAGCACAATATCAAATGTGCCATCTTCGTTGGCTACAACCTTAGCTCCACCTAGTGGCTCGTAATCTCTAGTATCTGGATTTCTAACCTCGACTTTTACGCTAACTAGCTCGTCTGTGCTTTGGTCTACTACATCAGTTTTGCCATCATCATCTTTTGTTTCACCTTCAGAGTTTAGAAATACTACAACACCTAGATCATTGGTTGTCTTTTGTCCGCGATAATTTGTGTCATAGTCTGTCACAGAAACCTGTTTTTGTGCAACATAGCTTACATGTGTGCTGCTCTCATCTACATACTCAAGTGTAATTTGTACTGATTTTGCTTTTGCACTCTGAGGTAGCTCTATAGCAAAGCTACCATCCTCTAGTCCATCTACCTTAGCGCCAGCTAGAGGTGCACTAAATACACCAGTGTTGTCTACATCGTAGTAGATTGTTGCTCTGATGCGTGAGGTCTCGCCCTTATCTGGGTTTGGATTTGGATCTGGGTTTGGAATCTCTGTTTGTCCGCCGCCATCTGTGGTGCCGCTTGATTTCTTAAAGATAACCTCACCTAGCGTATTGGTTAGCTCAGGGCCATGCAAAACAGATTTTGCATCAATTGCAGATACTGAGATGCCTGAACCCATTGGCTTTTGAGTCTTTTTGTTAATAAGCGTTGCTTTAACATTTTTGCCTGTTGCACTCTCAGGTATCTCTATAAAGTAGCTGCCATCTTCTTTTGCCTCTACTGTAGCTTGAGATACTGCTTGCCAGTTGTCTTCTGTATCACTGCACTCAACTAGCACACTAACCAGTGTTTTGTTGTCTCCATCAACAACATCAGTTTTGCCATCGTCTCCTGTGGTGCCAGAGTTTTTATCAAAATAAACTACGCCGTCTTTGGTCTGTCCAGTGCCTCGGTTGTTGCCATCGTAGTCTTTGGCGCTAACCTTGGTTCCATCTGCTACAGGATCTCCACTCTTAGCATCTGTAAGTGTTACTTTTACATCTTTGCCTTTTGCACTATCAGGCAAATCTACGCTAAATGTTCCGTCGTTGTTGGCAGTAACTGTAGCTCCAGGTAGTGGCACATATACGCCATCACCTTTGTCGTATTCAACTAGAGCATTTGTTGTATTGCCCTCATCGTCTGTGACCTCAGTTTTGCCGTCTTTATCTGTTGTGCCTGAGTTTTTATCAAAATAAACTACGCCTTCTGAATCAGTTTTGCCATCTGCTCTTTTAACTCCATCTGAGTCGCTGGCAAACACTTCAGTTCCTTCTTTAACGGGATCTCCGGTTTGTGCGTCAGTTAGCGTTACCTTTACATCTTTGCCTTTTGCACTATCAGGCAAATCTACACTAAATGTGCCGTCATCGTTAGCAGTTACTTTTGCTCCTGGAAGAGGCACATAGTTACCATCTCCATTCTCGTCATATTCAACTAAAGCATTTGTTGTGTTTCCGTCTTTGTCTGTTACATCGGTTTTGCCGTCTTTGTCTGTTGTGCCAGAGTTTTTAGCAAATGTAACCTCGCCGTCTTTGGTCTGCCCAGTGCCTCGGCTGTTTCCACTAGCGTCTGTGGCACTAACAAGTGTGCCATCTGCTACAGGATCTCCGGTTGTATCATCTACAAGAGTTGCTTTAACGTCTTTGCCATTTGCAGCCTCAGGTAGATCTATTTTGTATGTATCGCTATCTTTGTCATAGATAACTGTTGTATCAGGAAGTGGCACAAAGTTGCCGTCTCCATCTTTATCATATGTAACCGTAACTTCAATTACATTTCCATCTTTGCCACTGATGTCGGTTTGACCCTTGTCTTTATCGGTCACACCTTTGTTTTTCAAAAATGTAGCTACACCTGTGCTATCGGTTTGCTCGCATCCTCTATAGTTTGAATCATAGTCGGTTGCATAAACATTGGTGCCTGCACCAAAGTCAGAAACCACCACACCTGTTGTATTTACATATTGAAGCTTGATCTGTACATCTTTGCACTTTGCTGGCTCTGTTAGTCTTAGGGCAAATCCGCCATCAACTCTTCCTTCTACCCTAGCTCCTTGCAAAGGCTGATAGCTTTGTCCTTCTTCTCTATAAGTAACAGTTGCTTTTACAAGAGAGGTTTCTCCTTTGGTAGGATCTGGATCTGGATCAGGATTTGGAATAATGGTTTCGCCCTCTTTGTCAGTAATTCCAGAGTTTCCCAAAAATACTACAGTGCCTTGTTCTGTTTGTCCTGTGCCTCTGTTTGCTCCGTCTGAGTCGCTAGCAGATACCTTAGTTCCATCTGCTACAGGCTCTTTGGTAGTTGCATTTTTAAGATCAACTTTGACATTTTTATCTTTTGCCTCTTCAGGTATTTCTACACTAAATGTTGCGTCATCGTTGGCTGTGACCTTGGCACCCATTAGTGGGTCGTCCATCTTGCCGTCGCCATCTTTGTCGTAGTAAACGTTGGCCTCAATTGTATTGCCGTCTTTGTCTACTATATCGGTTTTGCCGTCTTTATCTGTAACACCTGTGTTTTTATCAAAGACAACAACGCCGTCTTTAGTTTCTCCGGTGCCTCGATTGTTTCCGTCTTTATCTGTGGCAGAAACTTGAGTTCCATCTGCTACAGGCTCTCCACTCTTTGCGTCTGTAAGTGTTACTTTTACATCTTTGCCCTTAGCATCTTGCGGCAAATCTACATCAAAGGTTGCGTCATCGTTAGCTGTGACCTTAGCACCTGCAAGTGGCACATAGTTGCCATTGCCATCTTTGTCATACTCTACTAGTGCATCAGTTGTTTTGCCGTCTTTATCTGTTACATCAGTTTTTCCGTCTTTGTCTGTAACACCAGAGTTCTTATCAAAGATAACCTCGCCTTGTTTGGTTTCACCCGTGCCTCTAATTGTGCCATCTGAGTCTGTGGCGCTAACCTTAGTGCCATCAGCCACAGGATTGTTATCTTTGTCTTCTAGCTTAACTTTTACATTTGTGCCTTTTGCAACCTCAGGTATCTCTACATCAAAGGTTCCATCATCATTAACTGTAACTTTAGCACCAGCAAGTGGCTCTTCTGGGTCTCCATCTCCATCCTTATCATATGTAACAGTTACTTTTGTGGTATTGCCATCTTCATCTGTTACATCAGTTTTGCCATCTTTGTCTGTGGTGCCTGAGTTTTTATCAAAAAATACCTCTCCGTCTTTGGTTTGGTCGTCTGCGCGTTTCATGCCATCGGCATCTGTAGCGCTAACATTTGTGCCATCTTCTACAGGATTATCTTTTTGATCTACAAACTTAGCTTTTACGTCTTTGCCCTTAGCTGTATCTGGAAGATCAATTGAATAACTTCCATCTAGATTAACTGCAATCTTAGCACCAGCTAAAGGCTCGAAGTTACCGTCATTATTCTTATCATATTCAACGTGTGCTTTTGTAACATTTCCGTCTTTATCTGTTACTTGAGCATTGCCATCTTTGTCTGTTATAGAAGAAGATACAGGGAAATCCACATCACCATTTTGATCGGTTACACCAGTTGTACGAATTGCTCCTGTAGCTTCTACAGCAATAGCTGTGGTATTAGTAATTGGATCTGCAAAGTCTTTGTATTCTAGATGTGCCTTTACATTTTTATCTTTTGCCTCTTCAGGTAGCTCTAGAGTATAAGTATCGTCATCTGAATTGTATGTAACACTAACTCCAGGAAGAGCTACATATGTGCCATCTCCTCCTTTGTCATATGTCACAGTTGCCTCGGCTAGTTTGTCATACTTGCCTGCTACATCGGTTTTGCCGTCTTTATCTGTAACACCTGTGTTTTTATCAAAGACAACAACGCCGTCTTTAGTTTCTCCGGTGCCTCGATTGTTTCCGTCTTTATCTGTGGCAGAAACTTGAGTTCCATCTGCTACAGGCTCTCCACTCTTTGCGTCTGTAAGTGTTACTTTTACATCTTTGCCCTTAGCATCTTGCGGCAAATCTACATCAAAGGTTGCGTCATCGTTAGCTGTGACCTTAGCACCTGCAAGTGGCACATAGTTGCCATTGCCATCTTTGTCATACTCTACTAGTGCATCAGTTGTTTTGCCGTCTTTATCTGTTACATCAGTTTTTCCGTCTTTGTCTGTAACACCAGAGTTCTTATCAAAGATAACCTCGCCTTGTTTGGTTTCACCCGTGCCTCTAATTGTGCCATCTGAGTCTGTGGCGCTAACCTTAGTGCCATCAGCCACAGGATTGTTATCTTTGTCTTCTAGCTTAACTTTTACATTTGTGCCTTTTGCAACCTCAGGTATCTCTACATCAAAGGTTCCATCATCATTAACTGTAACTTTAGCACCAGCAAGTGGCTCTTCTGGGTCTCCATCTCCATCCTTATCATATGTAACAGTTACTTTTGTGGTATTGCCATCTTCATCTGTTACATCAGTTTTGCCATCTTTGTCTGTGGTGCCTGAGTTTTTATCAAAAAATACCTCTCCGTCTTTGGTTTGGTCGTCTGCGCGTTTCATGCCATCGGCATCTGTAGCGCTAACATTTGTGCCATCTTCTACAGGATTATCTTTTTGATCTACAAACTTAGCTTTTACGTCTTTGCCCTTAGCTGTATCTGGAAGATCAATTGAATAACTTCCATCTAGATTAACTGCAATCTTAGCACCAGCTAAAGGCTCGAAGTTACCGTCATTATTCTTATCATATTCAACGTGTGCTTTTGTAACATTTCCGTCTTTATCTGTTACTTGAGCATTGCCATCTTTGTCTGTTATAGAAGAAGATACAGGGAAATCCACATCACCATTTTGATCGGTTACACCAGTTGAGCGAACTGCACCTGTAGCCTCTATAGCACTAGCTGTTGTATCTGTAATGGGGTTGCCAGTTTCTTTTTCTTCTAGGTGAGCTTTTACGTCTTTTCCTTTTGCCTCTTCAGGTAGCTCTAGTGTATAGGTTCCATCATTTGGGCTATATGTAACTGTGACTCCAGGTAGTGGCACGTAGTTGCCATCCCCCTCCTTGTCATATGTCACAGTTGCCTCAGCCATCTTGTCGGATTTGCCTACAACATCAGTTTTGCCATCTTTATCTGTAACGCCTGAGTTTTTATCAAAGACAACTACACCTTGGCTAGTCTGCCCGGTGCCTCGGTTGTTGCCATCATAGTCTTGAGCAGAAACTTGGGTTCCATCTGCTACAGGTTTTGCGGTCTCTTTGTTTGTAAGGGTGGATTTTACGTCTTTGCCCTTAGCATCTTGTGGCAAGTCTATATCAAATGTTCCGTCATCATTAGCTGTAACTGTAGCACCAGGAAGCGCCACATAAGTGCCGTCTCCATCCTTATCATATTCAACTAGAACTTGAGTCTTATTGCCATCTTTGTCTTCTACATCAGTTTTGCCATCTTTATCTGTTGTGCCTGAGTTTTTGTAGAAGACTACCTCACCGTCTTTGGTCTGACCGTCTACTCTCTTTGTGCCATCAGAGTCTGTGGCTCCTACCTTAGTTCCATCTGCTACAGGTTTACCTGTAGTTCTGTTTTCTAGGTTAACCTTTACATCTTTTGCTTTTGCAATATCAG
>CAVLCC010000059.1:0-10450 GCA_963661535.1 Senegalimassilia sp. | reverse complement strand
AACCTCTACACAAGGAGCAACAGTAAATCTTTATGCAGTGTGGCAAGCAAATACATACACAGTAGTATTTGATGCAAATGGTGCACAAGGTAGTACACCTAGCAGTATTGTTGCTACATACGATGCAACAGATAAAACCTATCCTGCAGCTCCAGATCTAGAAAAAGAAGGTTATACACTAGCTGGCTGGTCTGAAAACAAAGACAATCCAACAAAAGACCATGCAATAGGTGATACGATTGAAAATCTTTCATCTGAAGCAAATGGAACTATAACTTTGTATCCTTATTGGCAAGCTAATACATATAGTGTTGCTTACAACAAAAACACAACAGATACTGCAGTAACTGGCACAATGGCAAATACAACATTTACATTTGATGACACTAACAACCAACTTAGTGAAAACACCTATGCTAGAACAGGCTATACATTTAAAGGCTGGTCAAAAACAGAAGGTGGCACAACTGTTGATTATGCAGATAAAGCAATAGTTACAGACAACCTAACCTCTACACAAGGAGCAACAGTAAATCTTTATGCAGTGTGGCAAGCAAATACAGAAGCTACTACGGGCAGTGCAGGAACAGCTTATATCGTAGATAACAGCAACAATACAATTAAAGCTACTGTTTCTTATTCGGAGGATTATGATGCAACTGAATCTAGCGAGTTCACTTTATTGCAAGGTGCTACTATAGAGATTGATACCGACGGCAACTATTCAGTAACTTTGTCTGATACAGCAAATCAATTACCTGCAAAAGTTAAGCTTGAAAAAGCTACTGCAGCAGGCACAGCCAGTGAATCCACAACATTGCTTACAGGTGCAAATGTTACAGTTTCTGATACAAATGGAGACAGAGGGACAAAGATTACAGAAACAGACGATGGCACAGCTACGTTTTTAAATAGTGTTATTGATAAGAATTCTCTATGGACTGCTCTGAAATCTCTATCTGAAAAGCCTACGACACTTAAATTTGCTAAAGGAAGCGAAATTCAAAGTGGCTATGCAAATAAATATGCAGATGGTATTCAGGTAACAGGCACAAGTAAAATAGGCGTGTTTCAGTCTGATGACAACTCTGTTGTTGCTGTTGCTCCAATGAACGATGATGGAACTCCCGCAAATAATGATGCATCAGTATATGCACCAGAGGATAGTTATGCATTGCTTATGGCATCAACAGATACTACAGAACATGGTGATATTGGTATCCAATATGGCAATCAATTAAAAACTATTGATTGTAGCAATTTGAACACCCATTATGTAACTACTATGTCTAGAATGTTTTTCTATAATGAAGGCGCAACAGAAATCAATGTTTCAACTTTTGATACACAAAACGTCCAAAATATGACGTCAATGTTTGCTGTTTGCAGCAGTGTAAAATCATTAGATGTTTCCCATTTCGATACAAGTAATGTAGAAAAAATGGGATGGATGTTTAATTGGTGTTATGCTGTAGAATCGTATGATGTTTCGAGCTTTAATACAAGCAAAGTCACTGATATGCAATCCATGTTCTGCAGAAATTATAAAGTAACTACACTTGATCTTTCAAACTTTGATACAAGCAAAGTTACAAATATGAGATGTATGTTTGAGCTTTGCAATAGTTTAACGAGCTTAAATGTTACTAGTTTTGATACAAGCGAGGTTACGGCCATGGATTACATGTTTAATGAATGCACAGTTACAGAACTTGATCTTTCAAAATTTGATACAAGCAAAGTTACAACTATGACATATATGTTCAGTAATTGTACTGGTTTAACGAGCTTAAATGTTACTAGTTTTGATACAAGTGAAGTTACAGACATGAGTTACATGTTTAATGGTTGCAAATTTACAGAACTTGATCTTTCAAAATTTAAAACATCCAATGTTACAAATATGACTCGTATGTTTTATTATTGCTCAAATTTAGTGACAATTTTTGCAAGTGATGATTTTGTTGTAGATCAAGTTACTTCATCTAATTATATGTTCATCGGGTGTAACAATTTGCAAGGACAAAATGGTACAACATATAGCAGTTGGGGTAGAAATTATACTAAGCAAGATGCACATATTGATGTCGAAGGAAATCCAGGATTTTTTACAGCAAAAGAGTAATCAATAATTTATATAAGTGAATATATAAGCTTCAAAAGCTTGAGGCAAAAATTTAGCTTGTAGCAATTAAATTCTCCTCGATAAATTATTGTCGAGGAGAACTTTTTATGTTTAATTCTTCGTGTAAAACGCAACAGTTCTTTATAGTGACATGCAAACTGTAAAATTTTATCTGTTGAGCATGTCTATCAAATATGGCTGAAATATTCTGCTTAATCTACTGGTTGTTTATTTTTTATACTTCAATACTTCTCATTAAATAATAAAATTAAAGACGTATAGTTTGGTGAGCTTACATATGATTCAAAACCACATACACCTAGTGTTGCAAGTGCTTGGGCAGAGCTAGGCGAAAACAATACAATAACCGAAATTACAGATGGTAGATATGTTGTAGAGGCTGGCGAGCAGACAAACGCTGGCACATGTGAAGGCTTCAAAGGCGCTAAAGTAACTTTGTCTGACAGCACAAACTTCGAAGGTGAACTAATAGAACAACCTTGGACAATCAATAGAGCTAAAATTACTTCTGCTACTATAGCTGATGTAACATTTACAAACGCACCTCAAGGTCTTGGAGCAGTTACAAGTGCATATGCAGGTAACTTAAAGATGGATGCAGATGCTTGCACAGCAACTGTTACAGAAGAAGAAACTAATGCAGGTACTTATAACACAGCTACAGTTACTGTAGAAGAGGATAAGTGCGCTAACTTCACAGGTTCAATTGATAATGTTTCTTGGTCAATTACATCTATTGAAATTACGCAACTTGTACTAAGTGATAATCCTGTATACACAGTCAAAACCAAGCACATACAGTTAAATCTGTAAAGGCAGGAGATATCACACTAGATGCATCTGATTACACATTTAGCGTTGATAAACATATAGATGTAAATTACGAAGAGAAAAATCCATACACTGCAACAGTTACAGCTAATAGTGATAACTACACAAGTTCAGCGTCTGCAGAGTGGAACATCGAACCTGCAACAATTAACAGCGTAGCAGCTACAACTTCTACCTATCAAGGTAAAGCACAAGCAGCAACACTAGCTGTTTCAGCAGGTGAACTAACTAATCTTGTAAAAGATACAGACTACATAGTAGCTGACAACTCTGATACACTAACAAATGCAAATGAGGAAGGATACACAGTAACTGTTACAGGTATTGGTAACTTCACAGGCGCAACGGATTGCACATGGGTAATCAACAAGTTCAATCTATCTAATGTAACAGTTGCATTTACAGGTGGTACAAGCTTGACATATTACCAAAAAGACCACTCTGTTGGTACGATTTCATCATGAAACACGACAGATTCCCTTGTACAAGTTTTTCAAAGTGACTACTGTTCGATTTTATAACCTCGATGTAGTTGACATCTTTAGACACAAATTCCTCAAGTGCAAACTCGAAAAAATCCATATAGTTGTAAATATTGTTTTTTTTAATTGCTTTGCTCAACTTAACGAACATCTCATTTTTTTCAACTGTTGATAGTTGCTCATAAGCAAGCTGCGCATAAGCACGTATATCAAAATTATTACCTGTAATTCGCTCACTTGCGTCATAGAGATGTTTTCCTTGTTTACGACATGTTTCCGTGTTGTGTATGAGATAGTCATAGCAATACCTAATGCTAACTACTGCTTCGCACTTATTGAGTGCTTGCTTACCTTCTGCACTTAGCAAGTCAAAAATGTTTTTTGCGTGCTTGTAAGTTGTTGAATTTGGCATTGCCAAGATGATATGAACATGGTCTTTTCTATGCTCACTTTTGCTGTCTATATCGGCATTATGCACACAATATGCGTATGGATATTGCACGATATCACCAATTAGAATTTCCCAATTTTCGACCATATTATCGGGATAGAGAACTGCTGTCCAATACCTTGCCTTGTTAATTCGATTATTTTTTTTACTCATAAAAACCACCTCAAGTGTTTTCGTGGAACTTTTGAAGGTGTCAGTCTTTTATTTTTTTATGGCAAAATTTATAATCGTTATGGGAGTGACTGGCACCAACAGTTGCTCTTTTTTTATTTACGATTTCTCTATTTTATCACACGATTATCGTTCATAATTCCGTCTTTAGAATTTAGCACCAAGAATTTTTAGAGTAATCCTAATAGAATCTCACGGATCTTTGACACTTAACTAAACAACATCAGCATACATAACGTTACAAATCCCCTGTTAATGCAGGGGATTTTTTTTATGCGCCAATTGTCAAGTTATTTCTTTATTTTTGTTGTAATATGTAGCAATATACACTATACTATATGTACTGTTATGTGACTAGGAAGAGAGTGTCAATGAAAGTACAGGTATCAAAATCAAAAAACTCTTGCTCTTATTACATTGCAAAAGGATTTCGTGATCCAAAAACTAAACGAGCTACTACAAAGATTGTAGAAAAGCTAGGTACCGAAGAATCAATACGTGAAAAGATTGGGCCTAATGCAGATATTATGCAGTGGTGCAGAACACGTGCTGATGAACTAGAGAAACTAGAAAAAGAAAAGTCAAGAAAAATTACCGTTACCTACGATCCAAATTCTTTAATTTCATCTGGAGAGCGCATAACTTTTAACTGTGGATATTTATTTTTACAATCAATTTATAGCTCACTTAATTTAAATAATGTATGCAAAAAGATTTCTAATGAACATCGCTTTAATTATGATTTAAATGCAATTTTAGCTTGCCTTATATATGGGCGTATTTTAGAACCAACTTCTAAACGAGCTACTTTTGAGTTTTGTCATGAACTGATAGAACAGCCAAATTTTGAGCAGCACCATATTTATAGAGCTCTAAGCGTACTTCAAGAAAACTCACAAATAATCCAAGAACAACTCTATAAATCATCTGATAAGCAAAACCGACGAAAAACTGAAATTTTGTACTATGACTGCACTAATTTTTTCTTTGAAATAGAAAAAGAAGACGAGTTCAGACGTTATGGGGTATCCAAACAACACCAACCCCTACCTTTAGTACAAATGGGTCTACTTATGGATGCTGACGGCATGCCTCTAGCCTTTGATATACAACCTGGAAATACGTCTGAACAATCTACTTTAACTCCACTAGAAGAACGTGTGATGAAGGACTTTGGTATATTAAAATTTATTATGTGTACCGATGCGGATTTATCATCAACTACAAATAGACAATATAATTCTTTTGCCCAGCGTCACTTTATCACAACGCAGTCTTTAAAAAAGCTCAAAAAACACCTTAAACAGTGGGCACTTGACGTAAATGGTTGGCAGTGCAATTTAGGTGACAAAGTGTTTAATTTAGATGAGGTTTGTACCCTAGTAGATGATCCAAATACTGATCCTAAAACTCGAAATAGGCTTTATAACACAACATTCTATAAAACTAGACGCATAAAAGAAAAAGATTCAAATGGAAACTACTTTGAACAAAATTTAGTTTCTACTTTTTCTTTGAAATATCGAGATTATGCACGCCTAATAAGAGAAGGACAGATCAATCGAGCAGTATCTTCAATTAAAAGTGGATCTGTTAAAAATCATCGAAAAGGGCAAAATGATCCTTTGCGCTTTGCTAAGCGAACTTCAATTACAAAAGAAGGTGAAACAGCGAGTAAAGATATTTGGGAAATTGATGAAGAAAAGGTAGCACAAGAGGCTGCTTTTGATGGTTTTTATGGGTTAGCAACTAGTTTAGATGTTGATGATTTGCCAGGAGTACTAAAAGTGGCTGCAGGTAGATGGGAAATAGAAGAGTGTTTTAGAATTATGAAAAATGAAATGAAAGCGCGTCCTGCATTTATGAGTAGAAAAGATCGCATATGTGCTCATTTCTTAACTTGTTTTATTTCTCTTTTGGTTTATCGAATTTTAGAAAAGAAACTTGATAATAAATTTAGTTGCATACAAATAATAGATACACTAAAAGGAATGCGCATGGAACAAGTGCGTGGAGAAGGTTGGAGACCTCTTTATATACGAACAGAAATTACAGATGCACTGCATGAATCATTTGGGTTTCGTACAGATCATGAGATTACCTCACAAGCTTCTATGAAAGAAATTATTCGTAAAACAAAGAAGTGTTAACCAAGACTTTTCAATTTTAAAAGCTATCAGAAATTTTTTAAATTAAATTCATAGATGTCACATATTACTACATGTCACATTTTTACAACATAGTCTTTGACATGCAGAAACGTTAAAATTTAGGGTTGAAAGTGTCAAAGACGGGATTTTATCACACGATTATCGTTCATAATTCCGTCTTTAGAATTTAGCACCAAGAATTTTTAGAGTAATACTAATTGAATCTCACTAAAAGCTAGCGATTTGCTAGCTTTTTTATTTTCTAAAAAAATTTGACAAAATTGCTAAATTCCTCTTGACTACATGGTGCTATGGTGCTATAATAGAATATGTATCTATTGTATTTAGCGAGGAGAGAAAAATGGCATACTTCCTAAAGAAAACTAAAAACAAAAAAGGGCTATATTTACAAATCTATGAAAGTCATTGGGATCCAGCTCGTAGACACACGGTACATAAATCTATTAGACCAATAGGTTATGAACATGAACTTATAGAATCTGGAATAGAAAATCCTATAGAGCACTTTAAGGCAGAAATAGATGAGATGAATAAACTTCGTAAAGAAGAAAAAAATACAAGCAAAACACGCAAAATTGGAGATGTTACACCTGAGTGTTTCTTAGGACATTTCCCACTACGTTCAATAAATGAACAACTTGGCGTTGATAAAGATATTTCATATTTAGAACTTGTAGGTGGCTTTAAATTTAACTTGTATGATCTTTTGTCAGATCTTATATATGCACGTGCTGTTTTGCCTTGTTCAAAAAGAAAAACATATACAGAGGTTTTGCCGCAATTAGCAAGTTCAAATAAAAAATATTCTCTAGATCAACTCTATGATGCAGTTTGTTTTTTGGGTCAAGAATACCAAAAGGTTATAGAAATCTATAATGCACATATTGCAGATATGTTTGTCCGTGATACATCAAAAACATTTTTTGATTGTACTAATTTTTTCTTTGAAATTGATCGTGAAGATACACTTAGGAAAAAAGGTCCATCAAAAGAAAACAGAAAAAGCCCAATTGTTGGCATGGGACTATTGTTAGATGCTAGCTGTATACCACTAGGTATGGCAATATATCCTGGAAACGAATCAGAAAAACCTGTTTTAAGAGAAGTAATATCACAAGTAAAACGCAGACACAATATGAGTGGTCGCACTGTTAGAGTTGCAGATAAGGGTTTGAACTGTGCTGATAATATAGCAGATGCAATTTTGGCACAAGACGGCTATATCTTCTCTAAATCTATAAAACAACTTTCAAAAAAAGATCAAGTATGGGCATTATCTGAAGAAGGCTTTTCTAAAGTAATTGGAAAAGACGGCGAAATTGCTTACAAAGTCAAATCTTTTGTTGCAGATTTTGACTACATGGTAACAAACATACACGGCAAAAAAGAAAAGGTAACAATTCCAGAAAAGCGTGTAGTAACTTATAATCCTTATCTTGCACGCAAACAAAAAGCTGAGATTAACCGACAAGTTGAAAAAGCACGCAATTTGCGTATGTCTAATGCAAAGAGGGCCGAATACGGTGATAGCGCAAAGTTTGTAACATTTAGAGCAACAGATAAAAAAGGGAAAGAGCAAGATGGAAAAGTTATAGCTATGCTTAATCATGAAGCTATTGAGCGTGCAAGAAATCTTGCTGGCTACAATATGATTGTTACATCAGAAATAAATATGACTGATAGCGAAATCTATTCAACGTATCACGAACTTTGGCGCATAGAAGAATCTTTTAAGGCTATGAAGTCACAACTTGATGCTAGACCTGTATATCTACAAAAACCAGATTCTATAAAAGGACATTTTCTAATTTGTTATATTTCTGTTTTACTTGAGAGACTTTTTCAAGTAAAAGTGTTAGACAATAATTTCAGTACTGAAGAGATTATGAATTTTATTAAAAAATTTAAGGCAGTGGAAGTTTCTGATAAAAAGTATATCAACATTACAAAAGCTTCCAGCTTTATTGATAAACTGGAAGCTCTAACCAATTTACCTCTCAGCAATTATTATTTATCAAAATCACAGGTAAAAGAAATCTTGAATGCGAAAGTCAAAATAAAAACTGACTAATTAAAGAATTGATAGCACAATAAATTAAGTTGTGAGTCGGAAGTCAGGAAATATGAAAAATACAGTAATGACAGATTACGTAGCAAAAGGTTTATCTGGACTTACTCCAGCTGCTATAAAACCAACAAAGGAAGTAACAACTGGTTACTATTCTTCTTTATCTTGGTCTGGTAGTGTTGATGACTCATCAGATGATCAATTTTGGTTATTGTCTTACAGCAAGATTTTTGGAACTGGAGGTAAAGTAAGTAGTGGAACCTACAAACTCGAGGGAACCCAATACAAATGGTGCTAAACTAAAGTAGCGCATCAAGAAGATGAAAATACATCCTTGAAATTAGGATTATAAAAAATATTCATTGCGCAACGAAATTGTAATTTTGCTACATATCATAGTGCAAGTAAGTTGCAGTTATTCATTTAAACTGCATATATCTATTTTGTTAGGAGATGCTAAATGTCGCAAATTAGAATTACCCCTGAAGAACTTCGTGAATCTTCCACATTTTTAGGACAGAAGAAAGAAAATATTGGTGCTGAGGTTCAAGCATTAAAGAATAAGATCGAAGAAACAACAGGCAATTGGGAGGGTGCAGCTCAAAATTCTTTTGTTCAATCATTTGAGAATCTTTTGCCAATGTTAGAGCAACAACTTCCGGAGGTCATTGAAGGAATTATGTCTATGCTAAACGGCGCTGCTGATACTCTAGAGCAAGCGGACGAACAAATTTCTTCTTCTTTTAGTAGTTAATTTGTTCATGAATTTTTGAGTTTAGTTAAATAGAATTAAGTAGCATTATTTTGCGTCGTAGGATTAATCCCGCGGCGCATTTTTTATTTGCCTAGCCACGATGCTGTCTAACTTCTTCAAGTGCATAACTACGCTTTCTTTGCAAAAAAATATGCAAACTAAATTTTCATTGCGCAACAGATTTGGTTTTTCCAGTGCAAAAATTCAACTAGTAATAAATCACAACTAGATTGGCAGGGTTTTGTGCAACATGACTACAGTATTTATTAGATATTCTGAGCTTTCTGACTCAGCTCAATGGGCAGATTCAGCATCAAAAGGGTTAGACGAATATGCTGATAATATTCCCTATGCTGTAACCAAACGTCTTTCAGATTTAACTGATAATGATCCGTGTGGATATATAGGTTCAGCTATTAGTTTGGCAAATCAAAAGGCGGATTTGCTTCGTACAAAAGCACAAGAATATAAAAACTATTCATCGAATATGAGCAATTTAGTTAAGAATGCACAAGCAGCAGACAACAATGTTTCTGATAAAATGGATTGTCTTGCTCATGATTATTTGGGTGATTCTCCGTGGGAGCAAATTTGCTATTATCTAGATAAATTGTATAACGATAAAATTGGTTCAACAGAGCTGGGCGCATTTATTGACAATTGTATTAATAGCTACAAAGACTGGCGTGATAGTTGGATAAAGAAAGCTTATAATTGGTTTGTTCATGGAGATGGTCAGTATGTATTGAATATAACGTTAAGTATTTTGGGCACTATTGGAGCGATTACAGCTGCTATTCTTACTTTTCCTGTAAGTGGAGTGTTTGCAGCAATTATGGCAGGACTTTCGGTATTTGCTGCAGGTGTGTCAGCTGTAAATAGTGTATTTACAATAGCGGATAATTGTAAGACCATGAGCTTAAATGATACAGACCCGGGTCTTGCTAGATATTATGGAAAAACAAGCAATATATCCGATTATGCGCAAAAACATACAAACGATAAATTTTTGCAAACAGCTGCGAGTGTGCTTAATACTTCAGGAGAAGTTGCAGGAATTTTAGGATCTTTTGGTTCGGGATTTATTAAGGAACTAAAAAACGGCACTAAGATAGCTTCATTTAGTTGGGAGACAATTCGAGGAAATTATGCTTCTAAGTTTGGCTTTGAGTTTAGTCAGGATTTAAATAAATGGAGATTTTCTCCGCAAAAGCTTTTTAATGGATCTAGCCATTTGGCACAAGATGGATGGACAAATGTTCCAAACTGGGTTCATAATACAGAAAGAATTAGCAACATATCTGGTGGTGCAGAGAAAATACTTAATTTATTAAATACCTCTATAACAACAGTTCACGACAGAGAATTTTCTTTGC
>CAVLCC010000058.1:0-10861 GCA_963661535.1 Senegalimassilia sp. | reverse complement strand
TGAGTTAAGCTTTGTTTTATTGTGTGTTTTGTTGCTCATTTTGGGAGCTCCCTATACATAAGACTGTGTGTTATATGTAGATCCGTTTCTATACAATCTTCTATAGTATACTCCCCCGCTTATAAAACACGACCTTTCAAATAAAGTTTTCTAGATAAACGCAGGTATTTCTCAGATTTCTGAGTTATATAGGCATATTTTATATACAACTTACAATAAAAAATTCACCTATTTATTTTGTGTGCTTGCTTGTGGCAGACATACAAAAAGGCTCAAAAAATTTTTGCTCTAAACTGTGCGACCCGTGGCAGTGTATGTTAGAGCGTTTACGATTGCAGCAGCAACATTGCTTCCGCCTTTGCGTCCACGAGCAACTATAGCAGGAACCGAAGTCTGCAATATCAACTCTTTGCTCTCCACAACGTTAACAAAACCCACTGGAACACCCACCACAAGAGCAGGCATTAACTTACCTTCTTCTATTAGTTCATATATGCGAATTAAAGCTGTAGGAGCATTTCCAATAACAAATATGGGACTATTCCCAAATTCAGTTGCCTTATTAACCGCAGCTACTGCACGCGTTGTGCCTTGTTCTTTAGCAGTAGTTGCAATATCTTTATCTGATATAAAGCAATGAGCTTTGCAGCCTAGTTTGTTTAGAGCAGTTTTGTTAATTCCAGAAAATGCCATTTTTGTATCTGTAAAAATATTAGCTCCACCCTTTAGAGCTTCTAGGGCAGCTTCAAAGGAATTGTTTGCAAATACAAGATTTTTTGCATAATCAAAATCTGCCGTAGTATGAATTACACGCTTTACAACAGCAGAAGTTTTAGGATCTAAATCTATATGCCTAGCCTTACATTCTTCTTCTATAATTTGCATGCTTTTGTTTTCAATATCTTTAGGAAGCACATTTTGTAACTGAACTTTCATTTATCCTTATATCCCCCTAGTATTTTGGCAATTTATGCCACTTATAATTCACCAATAAATATCTAAATTCCCTGCTCTAAAATTCTATAAACTGCATCCATATCCAAACTTTTTCTAACCCCGTCTGCCAATAAATCATATTGAGTATTTTTGTAGTCAGCATAAGTTGTATCTAGCGTGCTGCATATATTAATTCCTTTGCGAGCTGCCAAAAGCTCAACCAAACGAAATGCAAAAGTGCCTTCATCAAAAATGCCATGCACATATGTTCCAAGCACGTTGTTGCTCACACACCCATCACCAGAACTTTCCGCAGTCGCACAAGACCCCTCTCCAGACTGAAGAGCATAAACACCAGCTTGTTTTGAATTGCTATCAACCACAAGCTCAGCAAAAGAACCCGAATCAGTTTTGCCCATATGAATTTCGTATCCACTAAATGTGGCATTTGACAAAGGAGAAAAAAATCCAGATAGTTCGCTAACTTTGCCACTAACGCGGGTGCGGGTTTTGCTTTGGCAAAACACAGTTTTTGTTGGAAGCAAACCTAAGCCTCGCATTGTACCTCCATATTCAATGTCTTCTGGATCACAAAGCTCAGCTCCCAGCATTTGGTATCCACCGCAAACACCTATCACTGGAACCCCCGCCTGGGCAAGCCTTACAACATACGACTCCATTCCGCTTTGACGCATCCAAACAAGATCTCCCATTGTATTTTTAGAACCTGGAACAATAACCAAATCTGGCTGTCCTAACTTATGTGGATCTCTAACATATCGCACGGCTACCTGCTCAAATCTCTCTAGCGAGTTAAAATCCGTAAAGTTAGATAAATGCGGCAAGCGAACTACAGCAATATCTATTGCAGCTCCGCTTTGTCTTTTGGTCAACCTAGAAGACAAACTATCCTCATCATCAATATCTACATTTAACATTGGAACAACGCCCAAAACAGGCACTTTGCACAGCTCCTCAAGCTCAGGCAATCCTGGTCGCAAAATTTCAACGTCGCCTCTAAACTTGTTTATAATTGTGCCCTTTACATAGGGTCTCTCAGTTTCGTCTAGCAGAGCAACTGTGCCATAGAGACTTGCAAAAACTCCTCCCCTATCTATGTCTCCACAAATAAGCACAGGAGCAGACGCAATCTTTGCCATACCCATGTTTACAAAGTCGTCGTCGCGCAGGTTAATCTCGGCAGGGCTTCCAGCCCCCTCAATTACAACAATGTCATTTTGTGCGGCAAGCGCAGAATATGCTTTTTCAATTTGAGGACGAAGACACACTTTATACTCATAATATTCTTGCGCTTTCATGGTTTTTATAACCTCGCCTAGCACAATTACTTGGCTGCCGTCATCTCCTGCAGGTTTTAAAAGCACTGGATTCATGCAAGCATCAGGTTCAATTTTTGCAGCCTCTGCTTGCATAACTTGTGCGCGACCCATCTCAAGACCATCATTTGTAATAAAACTATTCAAGGCCATATTCTGACTTTTAAAAGGCGCAACGCTATATCCATCTTGAACAAAAATTCTGCATAGCGCAGCTGCAATAAAGCTTTTGCCAGCATCGGATGTAGTGCCTTGAATCATAATTGATTTTGTCATTCTTGAGCGCCTTTCTTATATACCTTTAGTTAGAGATTGTTTTAGCTTCTTGCTCATTGGAGCTTTTTGTGGCTTGATCTTGACCTTGCCCTAAAGCCAAACTATATTCACAAGCTGCCTCAACAAAACGAGATGCAAAATTTTGTGCAGCAGGAAAATAAATATGCGGATATCCGGCTAAAACATTGTTTTTTTGCACAAAGCACTCCCAGCTTCGCTTTCTAGATGGCTTGGTAGCCACAAAAGACTTTCCATTATCTGAACTGTTGTAGTAGTGAAACTCGTGAGCGCGAAATTCTTCGTCCATCTCACAATATCCACCATCACACATACACTTCAAGTTAACATATCCAAATCTTGTGAGCTTGCCCGTGTATTGTGCACAAGAATCAATAAAGCCAACCATTTCATACGTGTTGTTGTCTAGATCTTCTAGGCTATTTTGCAAATACATAAATCCGCCACATTCTGCAAATACAGGCATCCCACTTTTGCAAGCCCTAAATATAGATTGCCGCATAGATATATTGCTCTCAAGCTCTTTGGCATGTAGCTCGGGATATCCCCCACCCAAATATATTGCACAAGTCTCAGGTGGAAGCGCATCATCATTTATGGGAGAAAACCTAACAATTTTTGCTCCTAGATCCTCAAGCATTTGCAAGTTTTCTGCGTAGTAAAAACAAAAAGCAAGGTCATCAGCCACAGCAATTACAGGGGGGACAGTACTTGAGCAAGCACTTTTGACTGGCTCAATTCTCCAAAGACCACAAGGCACAGCACACGCAGAATTAGCTATCTCTATAACTGAGTCAATATCAACATTTTCTTCTATAGCACTTGCAATTAAATCTACTTTTTTGCGCAAGTCCTTAACCTCACTAGCACCAATGAGACCTAGATGTCTGCTTTCTAGCGAATAATCAGGGTTTTGAGGCAAGCATCCCAAAAGCGGGATCCCGCACTCCTTCTTTATAACGGAAGCTAGCATCTCACACATAGATTTGTTAACACGATTTAAGATAACACCACAAATATTATTATCGTTGCGCATATCCATAAAGCCCTTGATAGTAGCAGCAACAGATAGAGATGCGCCTTTGGCATCCACAACCAAAATAACAGGTGTTTGAGTAACTTTTGCAACATGAAATGCAGATGCATGTGTGCTATCAACACTCATTCCATCATAAAAACCCATCACACCTTCAATAATTGCAATCTCTTTATTGCAAGAATTATGCGCAACTAGTGACAAGGCTCTAGGCTCGTCTAAAAAAAATAAATCGATGTTAAAGCTTGGAGAACCCAGCACACTGCGATGAAACATTGGATCTATATAATCTGGTCCACACTTAAACCCAACCGTTTTAAGTCCTCTTTGCATCATGGCGCTAATCATTCCACAAACTACTGTTGTTTTGCCTCCCCCGCTGTTAGGAGCTGCAAATAAAACTCTTGGAATGTCCAAACTCATGCTTCATCACCTGCATCATAAGCTCCAGTTCCTCGTCCAGAAAATATAGCAATTGGATTTTGTGCCATCATTAGGTGATATGAGCCTGCTTTATGGGAGCGGCTCACATTTATAAACGAAACCTCAAAGTTATCTATGTATCCCAAGTTTACAAGAGACTCAAATACATTTTGTGTTTGCGCTATGGTCTCTAGGGCAATAGCACTAGAGACAAGCTTGCACCTTGGGTTTTTATGGAGCAAAGCTTCAATGATCTCTTGCAAGTTGCCCTTAGAACCTCCAATAAATGCAGCATCTGGTGCGGGAAGTTCTAGAAATGCATCAGGTGCCAAACCACTAATAACTTCTATGTTGTATGCTCCAAATCTGCGTCTGTTTGTGTCAATTAGATCGCAGCCTTCTGGGTTTATTTCTATCGCGTAGACTTTATTCATAGGGCTAGCAAGTGCTGCCTCAATACTCATAGATCCAGTGCCGGCCCCAACGTCGTATACAACATCTCCTTCGCTAAGACCTAGCTTTGCTATACAGCTTGCTCTAACTTCTTGTTTGGTCATAGGAACTTTGCCACGCACAAAAGCATCATCTGCAATTCCGCAAGTTAGCAATCCATAGTCTTGCAGTTCTTCACTGGCTAGTTCAGTTCTTCTAATCCACACACAAGAAAGTGAGTCAAAATCTGTATTAATAAAGTCGCTTGCTTTTCCAACTTCTACTTTTTGGTCAGGATAAGTAAGGCGCTGTGCCACAGACATTTCTACAAAACCCAAACCACATGCATTTAGCTCATGCGCAATTGTTTTTGGAACAATATCTCCACCTGTTAGAAAAAAAACTTCTTTAGATGCAAGAACCTCGCCAACAACATTGCACTCTTTTCCGTGAGCACTTCTTAGAGTGCAGTTTTGCCAAGGTCTGCCTAGGGCTGCAGCCATTGCTTGTATAGATGTAATTCCAGGCAAGGTATAAACCTTATATCCCGTCAAGGCTTCTCGAACAGAGGTTGCCAAGCTATAATATCCGCTGTCGCCGCTGCAAACAACACATGCAATTTTAAAACCAAGTTCATCTAGCGCAGCGCGAATTTTTGAAGGAGATATCTCCTCGATTCGTCTAGACTCACGCACACAGCAAGCAGTTTCTAGTGCAATTTGTTGTGCCGTATCTATGAGCCTTGGAGCACCAATAAATACATCTGCTGCACCCACAATATCTACAACTTCTCTTGTGCACATGTTTATATTTCCAGGTCCTAGACCCACTATCCACACACAAGACATGGCAATCATCTCTCTTCAGAAATTTTGGGTGCCAAATCCGAAAGAATTGAGATTAAATCTTGAGGCAAAATGCCATCTTCGTCTTGAGGGCGCTTTACGACAATAATATTCACGCCGCATTGTCTAGCAGCATCTAGCTTTTCCAAAAATCCACCAGCTGCTCCGCTTTCTTTGGTAATCATATGTTTGATATCAAACTTTTTAATAGTCTCTAAATTATGCTCAAGACTAAATGGACCTTTTTCTCCAATAATATGATTTTTAGGCAGTCCGACTGCTAAACACGACTTAATAGAGGCATCGTCTGGAAGCACCCTAGCATACACCCTTTGCTTAAAATTTTGTATAGACGTGTAGTCGAGAATTTCTTTGTTTCCAGTAGTAGCTAGCACGTTTTTGCCATCGTCTGGAATTTTGTGACAAGCCTCTGCAGTTGTAGAAGCCATCACACAATCAGAACAATCAATGCTAGGTCTAATAATTCGCACGTAAGGCAAGTTTGCCATCTTAGATGCAAGACGCACATTAGCACTGACCTCAACAGCGTAAGGATGCGTTGCATCTATAACAGCTCCATATTTGTTTTGCATAAGCTTAACCATTGTGTCTGCGTCTAATCTGCCGCATGTGACCTCAAGCCCAGGCATTCCAATTGGCAGCTGATTTGCTCCTACGTGCGTAGCAACACACACGCGAACATTTAGACCATTGCGAACCAGAGCCACAGCTAGTTCGCGTCCTTCTGTTGTTCCCCCAAACAACAATAAATTGCGCAATGGTTTTTTTGCATTTTGCAACATGTTATAAACTTCTTCTAATGCGCCATCTCTTTGCATAGTAGACATAAACCTTAAAACCCCCAAATCATTTATGCGTGAGCAAAATTGCCATTATTTTGGTCCATCTTCTTTAGCTTGATATCCACGTGGAGTAACCATCTTGTTATCTATCACACGTGTTTGCGAGTTTCCGATAAAGACCGTTGTAAACATATCAAGCTGCATATCCTTAAGCTCACCTAGGTTACAAACTGCGCTTTCTTGACCCTCACGACCAATCATCTTCACATATCCACATACATTGCTAGGCTGCCTATAACGAAGCAATATCTCACAAGCATGTTTTAGATGATCAGGACGATGATTGCTCATTGGATTATATAAAGCAATGCAGAAGTCTGCCTCACCTGCACAGATGAGTCTTTTTTCTATCTTTTCCCATTCGGTTAGTTGGTCAGACAAAGAAATAACTGCAAAGTCGTGTGTTAGAGGAGCACCCAAAACTGAACTTCCCGACAAGGCGGCTGTAACTCCGCTTATGACCTTGATTTCAACACCGCTATATTCACAAGCCAGCTCATATATAAGTCCAGACATTCCAAACACACCTGAGTCGCCACTACAAACCATCGCAACCTTAGAACCCTTAGAAGCCTCACAAAGAGCGGCTCTGCATCTTTCAACTTCGTGACGCATTCCAGTTGCAATAGTTGGCTTGTCTGGATATACCTCTTGTGCAAGCTTTACATAAACAGAATATCCAGCAATGATGTCTGCATCTTTGAGTGCGGATAGCGCTTCTTGTGTCATATATTTAGGATCTCCAGGTCCTAGACCCACCACATATAAAAGTCCCATGTTTGTTTCCTTCCTTTATCTTGTGCCTTTTGCTGTTTTTGTTTTGTATCTAATCCAAATTCCACTTTAAGTTTGTATCTAGCTGACCTATTGCTATTGTTACCCCGTCGTTTGCATAACGTCTAACTATAAGTTTTGCTCCGGCTGCCACCACCGAGCGTTCGCAAACGTTATCGACTCCAACTGTTTTTTCAACAAAACTAGAAGAATGAAATTGACCCTCGCACGCTTTAAGCGAAGCTGCATCAAAGCAGCACATCTCTAGATTGTAGTCGCGAGCAAAAGCGCATAGACCCTCTTCGTTTGCCTTTATATCTATGGTTGCAAGCTTGCAAAATCCCTCTGTATTAAGGTGCTTACATTTGCAAACTTCTAAAAAGCAGCTTTGGATGTGTTCTTTAGGAGTTCCTCTCTTGCACCCTATTCCTAAGACCAAAATCTTTGGAGCTAGCAATAAGGCTGATGATTGCAAGTCAAATCCATCACCAAAACGCGAGTGAACACTCACAACAACATCTGCATCATAAGGTGTGCTTGCAATTTTTAGATGAGCAGGCATTTGTCCGTCAATTACAAACTCACTCCAAACGCTTACATCCCCTCCAGATAAAATTTTTGAAGAAACTCTCTTTATCTTTTCTGGATTTATAACGCACATATTTTGTGATGCAGCCCACGTATCAACTGCAAATAAATTGTTCACATCTGTTGCTGTTGTTATAACTGCATCGGCATTTATGCCTTGCGCAATCTTTGACGTAAGCTTGTTTCCTCCACCAATATGTCCTGATAAAAGCGAGATTGCATGTTGTCCTAGCTCATCTACCACAACAACTGCAGGGTCTAGAGTTTTATGCTGAATATGGGGTGCGATAGCTCTAACCGCAATCCCGCAAGCACCCACAAATACAAGTGCATCGCTTGTATTAAATTGCTCGCTTGTCCAACTTTTATAGTTAGTCTTATTGTCTCCAAAACCGCAGGCACAAGTTACCTCATCGCCTGTTGTATTTAACAACCTGGCAATCTGTGAGGCAAGATCTGCACCTTTTTGCGTAAATGAGATAATAGAGACTTTCAACTTCTACACACTCGCTTTTCTAAATTCGGTTGTAAAAGAAGGGTCGTAGAGTTTTGAGCGGTCATATTCGTTACCCAAAAAATCACCCACGCAAACAAGAGCAGTTTTTGTGATGTTGTTTTGTTTTGCTGTTTGGGCAAGAGTTCCAACAGTGCAATAGAAAGTCTTTTCTTCTGGCCAAGTTGCCTTATAAACAATTGCCGCTGGTGTATCTGCTGTATACACACCACCTGCAATAAGTTCCTCTGATAGCTTATCCAAAAGACCCATGCTCAAAAAGATCACCATGGTAGAGCCGTGAGAAGCAAGCGTGCGCATCTTTTCGTGTTCAGGAACGGGGGTTCTGCCCTCCATACGCGTAATAATCACAGTTTGAGTAACATTAGGAAGCGTATATTCTGCCTTTAGAGCAGAGGCTGCACCGCAAAAACTAGACACTCCAGGGGTGTATTCATAAGGAACCTCTTTTTGATCTAGCACATCCATCTGTTCTCTAATTGCACCATATAAGCAAGGATCCCCAGTGTGCAAACGCACAACTTTTTCTCCATTAGCGTGCGCTTCTAGCATCACATCTAGAACCTCTTCTAGAGTCATTTTTGCACTGTCATAGATTTTGCAATCTTTTTTTGCATAGTCCAAAAGTTTGGGATTTACCAAACTCCCAGCATAAACAATAGTATCTGCCTCTTTTAGGAGGTTTGCTCCCCTAACAGTGATTAAATCTACTGCTCCGCTTCCTGCTCCTACAAAATAAATCATTAGTTCTCCTTAACTACAACCAGTGAAAAATAGCTGTCTTGTGGCTTAGTATTCTCTATATCAAAGATGATATTTTGGTTTTCGAGTCCACAGTTTTGAACCATCCATGCGCTGCCAGACAAACCTTTATCTTTAATTTCGCTAAGCACTTCGTTGAGGTGTTTTCCGCTCTTCATCAAGACCTTTGTGCCATTAAGTTCTAACGCGTCTTTTACGCTTGTGCCACTAGCTGGAATAATATGCAGAGGTTCATTCATGGTCGTTAGGCTTTGCCCTGCTACAGCAGCTGCTGCACAAAAACTAGTAACTCCAGGTATCACTTCAATCTCAAAGCTGTCTTTTAGATTTTGAGCGATATAAGAAAATGTGGAAAATACCGAAACATCTCCAATATTTAGAAGTGCAACATCGTGACCTTCTTGAAGATATTTTTCTAACATAGAGGCTTGCTGTTTATGACTACGATCTAGCTCATCTTTATCACGTGTCATCAATGACTCAATAAAAACAACAGTTTTGTGCTGCATATCAACTACACCACTTGCAATATCTAGTGCAAGATGCTCGCCGCTTTTGGTTTTTGGAGCTGCAATAATATCGCAACTCTCTATAACTTTTTTTGCTTTAAGTGTTATGAGCTCTGGATCTCCAGGTCCTACAGAAACTCCATATAAAATTGCACTCACATTGCCCTCCAATTATCAATAATTTCTTTTGCTTGAGGTGTGGAAAACAAAAGTCCTCTTTTGTTAGAAAAACTTACTGCCCCTATTTTGTATGCCTCTGCCACACGATGCTCTAGCCTGTCTTGAACTGCACACGATATGCTTTGTAAGACCTTATCTAGAAGCCCTGTATCTTCTAAGATATCCAAACATGCATCTGTTGTGGCGGAGTTCATTATCTCTATGCATGTATCTTGACTTGCTCCCGCACAAGCAGCATGTGCACAAAATATTTCGCATCTACAATCTGCCGTTCGTGAGTGTGTGTCCATAATTGCACCAGCAACTTTAGATAGCTTTCCAATATGGCTAACAAGCAGCACTTCGCTAAATCCATCAATTGAAAGCTGATCTAAGGTGTGACCTAAAAAGTTAGAGAACTTGAGTTCTGGAACACCTTTGAGCATATTAAAATCTTGCAAGAAGGTCTCACCGTAACTGCCAGGTGTAATAATAATTTTTTTAGATTGTGCAGCGTAGGCTTTGGCTTCGGTTGTGATGCTATCTTTTAGAGCTTGTAAGCTTTGGGGCTCAACGATCCCTGATGTTCCAAGGATTGATATTCCACCGTCTATACCCAAACGCGGGTTAAAGGTTTTTTTAGCAATGACTTGGCCTTGAGGTGCGCTAACTGTTACTAGGATTTTGCCTTTAAATTTATGTTGGTCGCATACATGCTTAACTTCTTTTTCAATCATCTCACGCGGAACATGATTTATAGCTGCTGCGCCCACAGGCTGGTCTAAGCCAGGCATACCCACACGACCAACGCCTTGACCCCCGTCTATTACAATTTGAGGCGTAGAATTTTGAGTTTGGCCGTCAGCAGAGTCTGCAACAATTTGAACCTTGGTATATACCAACATTCCATCAGTTGCATCCACATCATCTCCGCCATCTTTTTTTATAGCGCATTTTGCCCAGCCATCTCCCGTTGTTATATCTAACACATCGGCTTGAACTTGCAAACCCTTAGGAGTCATAATGGTTGCAGTATCCACATCGTGTTGCTCAAAAACAACTATTGTTGCAGCTTGTGCAGCCATTGCAGCACAGCTACCCGTTGTATATCCGCAGCGCAAGCGCTTTGTTCCAGAGTAAATATAGTGGTCAAATGTCATTAACACTCACCTGCTCTAGATGTCATTTCAATTTGAATACCTGCATTTTTTGCGTGCTCAATTAGATTAGCATTTCTGGAGTTACAAGATCCAAACTTATCTATGCAGCAAATTAGTTTTTCGCACTTATCCAAACACTTAATTGCTTCATCAAAAGCAGCATCAGAAATTGGCTCAAACGCCTGCTCACAAATAACGCTAGAAGCAAGGTCACAAGCCAAGAGATAAT
>CAVLCC010000057.1:1525-11882 GCA_963661535.1 Senegalimassilia sp. | reverse complement strand
AATTGTCCAAAATTCTAACAATTTCATGTTGTACTTCTAGCGGCGGCACCGGCACCTTCAATTCAGAGTAGATGCTAATCCAAAGTCTCTTATGCTCGTTAGAGGAATAGTTTATAAGTCCCATTAGATGAAACAAATATCGAATTAAAACATAGTTTTTAGCTGTAATCATTTTCATGGCTGATGATTTTGCCTTAAATGGGAAATCTACCCATTTAAAAGCACCTGTAAAATCATCAAAAATAATCACTGGTTTATCTGAAGATGCATTGTAAATTCCATCAGTTTCATTTGTATATCCTAAAATAAAAGTTTGACCTGCAGTTAATACTGGTGTCTTAAAATCGTCATTGTAGTCTGTATTCTTTACAAGATATTTTGAGGGTTGCTCATAATCTGCTATGTCACCGATTTTTTTATACTCCACCCCGTCGGGGCAAAGCCTCTCTAGCAGTTCGTCTAACTTGCTACATTTTTTATCAACGCTCATTTAATTTGCTTTCGTCTTATAGTTACCAATCCATCCACAAAAACATCATATGTGCAAAAAAACAAATCCGCACCAACATTTGCTTTGCATTTGTCAAGCAAAAAAACATACGATGCTCCCACAGGATACAAAAAACAATTTGCAGCTAAAAATTCATCATCAGCCTGCTTGCAAATCCCAGATATTTTCAAATCGTCAGCCCGTTGCTCACTCATCCACCTCAATTTCTGCAATGATTTTATCAATTTCATCACGAAGCACCTGCTCACGAGCAACAACTTCTTTTATTTGCGCATTAAGTTCAACGATGTCAATTTTCTCTCTGGTATCTTCGGCTTCAACATAGGTCGAAACAGACAAGTTATAGTTGTTTTTTTCACTAGATAAATCTTCATAACTTGCTAAATGCGAAAAGTGCTCCACGTCTTCGCGCTTTGCAAATACATCCACAATGCGCTCAATGTTTTCTGGCATTAGTTTGTTGTTGTTAGTAACTTTTGTACACTCACTTGTGGCATCAATAAATAGAGTCTTATTATCTACCTTGTTTTTCTTTAAAACCATAATGCAGGTAGCAATAGAAGTTCCAAAAAATAGATTGCTCGGCAATTGAATAACGCAGTCTATATAGTTGTTGTCTATAAGATACTTGCGGATTTTTTGCTCTGCGCCGCCGCGATACATAATGCCTGGAAAGCATACAATGGCAGCAGAGCCGTTAGTGTCGAGCCAAGAGAGGCTGTGCATAATAAATGCCATATCTGCTCTACTTTTTGGTGCGAGCACTCCAGCTGGAGAAAAACGCGGGTCATTTATGAGGGTGGGGTGTTCGTCAACAGCCCACTTAATCGAATAAGGCGGATTAGAAACAATTAGGTCAAAAGGTTCGTCGTCTAGGTGTTTTGGGTTAATTAGAGTGTCGTCGCAAGCAATGTCGAACTTGTCAAAGCCCACGTCGTGCAAGAACATATTGATGCGACACAAGTTGTAGGTTGTGATGTTTATTTCTTGCCCATAAAATCCATTGCGTATGGCGTCTTTGCCAAGGATTTTTTCGGCTTTTAGCAGCAGTGATCCAGAACCGCAGGCCGGATCATATACTTTGTTGATCTCTGCTTTTCCCACTGTTCCTAGGCGCGTGAGCAGCTCGGACACCTCTGCAGGGGTAAAGAACTCGCCGCCGGATTTTCCAGCATTAGATGCATACATTGTCATGAGATATTCATAAGCATCTCCAAAGGCATCTATGGAGTGATCTTTAACATCTCCTAGGTTCATTTTTCTAACGCCCTCTAGGAGTTTAACAAGTTTTTCGTTTCGGTTTTTAACTCCTGAGCCTAGTTTGTTGCTGTTTACATCAAAGTCGTCAAAGAGTCCGGCAAAGTCGCTTTCTGCTTCGCTTCCTTTTGCCGACTCCTCAATATTTCTAAATATTTGCTCTAGCGTTTCGTTTAGGTTTTCGTCATTTGCGGCATTTGCACAAACATTGCAAAAAAGCTCACTAGGCAAAATAAAGAAGCCCTTTTCTTCTACCAGACTCTCTCTTGCCTGTTCTGCGTCTGCATCTTTCATTTTTGCAAAGTCAAAATTTGTATCACCGGCTTCTCTTTCGCCTTTGTTTATGTAGTTGCACAAGTTCTCAGAAATATAGCGATAAAACATTGTGCCCAAAACGTAGTTTTTAAAATCCCAGCCGTCAACTGCCCCACGCAGCTCATCTGCAATTGCCCAAATTGCACGGTGTAGTTCGTCGCGCTCTTGTGTTGTTTGTGTATCGACCATTTGTGTCCTTTCGTTTTGTGGTTCTTAGACACTACTCACGTCTAAGCCCTGTAAACGCCGCAAGATTTTTCTCTTTCGCTTTGTGATTCTCAAGCACTTCACACGTTTTTACAAAATTTGCTATTGCATAATTATACATTTATAGTTTTTCAATCGTCTCTTGGTATTCTGCGGCATAATACAGTCTCTAAACATCGCTGTGGCATTTTTTTAGCAGCCTAATTATCGACATCTGTTAAGACATCCCGCAAAACATCTTAGCATCTTCAAACGCCCTCATCAGCATTTTATGGAAGAGGGGAGTAGGCATAAAAAATTCCATCCTCAAAAGCGTCAGTTCAAGCATAATTGTGTCGTCAACGAAGGGTAAGATTGCTTAAGTTTTTATTCCTAGGGTCTGATATACCACCTCTTAGCATCTGCTTTTTGCCTGTTCTAATGCTTCCTGGATTTTCGATGGCAAGACATGCGTCGTCTTTCTTAATCACCACGCCCTGTGGTAAGCAATAATCTGCATTAACAAGACAATTAATCAAGGCTTCCCTAACTGCTTTGTGCACAGGTGTGTCTTCCACTCTAGTAATTCCATTCAATTTAAAAGGCACTTTGATGTCCTGCGAAATTTATATCTCAGTTTGTTGTGCTTGCAATATTGTCGACCAGTTCATTGACCCAAGCCAGCGCGCCATCAATGTCGTTAATTACATCTACATCTTCTGACTGTGTTTCGTATATGCCACTCTAGGTTTCAGTTTTTAAAATTTGGAGTTTGCATTTACTGATCTCTCTTGTTAGCTTTCTTTGCTCTTGCGTGGTAATAAAACCTTGCTTGCGTGCTTCTCTGACAGCGCCTGCAAGCCTGTACGTTTCTACTCTTTTTATGCAAGAAAGAACTGCATCATAAACACTCTGCGCTTGAATTCCGTCATAGGTAGCAACGTTCATTGGTAAAAGAGCATTAACGAGTTTTATGTTTCTTGGCAGTTGACGTCTCACACGCTTAGTCGTTGCAACATAAATGTAGTTTGGGTTGTAAGGCATAAGTTCAAGCATTCCAAGAACAGACTCACCAAACAAAAAGGCATCTGCGCCAACTAGAGCGACCGCTTCAGCAAATGGATCATTTTTAACTGGAATGTAGTCACGAATTTTGTAAACCCCGTGACCGACCCTGTCCATCCTGCCACGCTTGGTTATTACGCACATTTCTTTGTCAGAAATGCCAGCAACTTTTGCCTGTGCAGAGGTGATTAAGCCATAGTTATCGGCTGCAATTTCGTATATCTTCTCATAATTAGTCATGTCAATACCTTACCACATTTGGTAATGTTTTGACATTAACGCAAAAACGAGAAAGCCGAGGGATAAGCCCTCGGCACTTGGAGATAGCTTTAATTTCGCCATCTGAGTTTATTGTAAAAACAAAATACCCTAAAGACAATCAATCTTCTGTCTGCTGTCGTAGCCTTGTTTCTTGAAATCAGAGAACAGCACATCCATTCTAGTTGGCGTGATGCACAGTAAATACATTGGCTCTCCCTTATCAGCAAGTTTCTGAAGTGCACTAACTGGCACTTTTTTATATTCCGCATGTGCTAGGTATTCATCTGACATTGGTTCAATAAGTTCTGCTGTGCCCATGACTTGAACGCTTTTGAGTTCACCAAAGCTTGGGTTCTTATCAAACGCAGCAAGACTGACGTTCTTGTTTTGCTCAAGCCCGATGAACTTCTCTCCACCTTCGGTAAAGATCCAAAACTTGCCGTCGTGATAACTGTACTCTAGGGGTGTGCAACGCACATAATCGCCAGTTCCTGTTGCCAAGGCGCACACTGAGCTGTTGCAAAGAAACTCCTCCACAGCAGGCTTTAAGAGTTCGAGTGGCATTTCCTTGCACTCTTTGCTTTTCCAAAACTCAACCGCTTTCTTATATTCTTCTGTTTTCATTTTTCTGCTTTCTGCATTTTCTAGCTTATCGAACTCAATCTCTGTTGTTCAAGTGCGTCGTTTCTTGAAAGAAGATATACGCAATATTGGTTCATGCTAACGCCTTCTTGTTCGGAGTGCTCTGCAAGAGACTTGTGTAGCTTTTTAGGTATGCGAAGCTTGAACTGCCCTGAGTAGCTTTTTGCGGTCGCGGGTTCTGGGATTGCAATGCCCTCTTCGAGCGCCGCTTCAATCCAGCACTTTTTTGCATCCTCTGCATTTTTGTATGCTTCATCAATAGTCTCACCACATGTTATGCAACCTGGCAGGTCGGGATAAGTTACAACGAAACCACCCTCATCCATGTCGGGCTCAACTTCCAACTTGTATGGCATGCTCAAATATTCATTAATTGTTGTCATTGTCGTCCTCGCTTTCAACCACTCGCGTCACCATTTCAATGTAGACCTTCTTTATAGGATCGTACCTAGGAATTGTTATCGGTGAACAGCCCTTCTTTCTAAACGTTGCATGCGAACTGCCACCCTTTGGTGCGTGCATGACATAACCGCAATTCTCTAGAACCTTCTTCAGTTCAGAAAAACGCAGGTCTGCCGACAGGTTTGTAATTCTGCTCAATAATTTATCCCACTGCGACATCTTTGCTCTTTTTGTCTTTATTCGATTATATGTGGTATCGCATTTGGTATCAACTAACCTAAATGTTTTCAACTCAGACTCTGTTTTCAAAAATCTTTTCAATCACAAATCTGCAAGGCAATACTGAAAGATATCAGAAGAAATTCACAGACTGCCCATTGAAAACTGGGCAGCTCCATGCTATACAATTACATGTGTAATTATGCCTGCGGGCAGAAATGGGAGATAACTATCATGAAACCGATATTGACGATAGATGAACTGATTCATGCCGCAAGGCGTTTTTGTGAAATAGAAAGTAGAGAAAACCATTTTGAACTGGTAGGTGTTACAGACGGTAAAGCCGTTGGAACCTATGTTGAACACAAATTCCAGCATTTTCTGCAATCACAATACAGGGTTGACGTAGGTAGCAGTGCAAAAGGAATTGACTTGCCGGGTGCTGATATTCAAACAGACATAAAGGTTACTTCTATCACGCAGCCGCAATCAAGTTGCCCTTTCAAAAATGCACGTCAAAAGGTTTTCGGGTTAGGCTATAATCTGCTTGTTTTTGTCTATAACAAGCAGGACACGAACAACTCTTGCACCCTGCATTTCACACATTGCACATTCATGGACAAGGAAAGAACAGCGGATTTCACAATTACAAAGCGTTTGCGTGAAATGGTCTATGACGGCGCAAACAAGGAAGATATTATAGGTTTCCTGCAAGACAAGAATGTTCCCGGTGATGAAATTGTTTACAATGACCTTGCAGACGAAATACTTGATTATCCCCCGGAACAAGGCTATTTGACTATTAGTAATGCGCTGCAATGGCGGTTGCAGTATGCAAGAGTTATTGCCTTAAATAATCAGGTTGACGGGGTTGTGAATTATGAGTGGTAAGCGCGAATATGGTGATTACCAAACCCCTATTGACTTTGCGGAAAAGGTTTGTGTATATCTAAAGGATTACCGCCGCATAAAACCCACTGCAATCGTCGAACCAACTTGCGGTGTTGGAGGCTTTCTGAAAAGCAGTCTGTCATTTGATGCGGACGAATATTATGGGTTTGAGATTAACCCCGAATATTGTGATATTTGCCGTGATTCAATTAACAGCGATAAAGTAAAGATTATCAATTCAGATTTCTTTGCTTTTTCTTCAAAGTCTTTAATACAAAACAAGAGTCAAATTCTTGTTATAGGCAATCCCCCTTGGGTAACGAACAGTACGCTTTCTGCTCTTGGCTCCGATAACTTGCCATTAAAGGCGAATTTCAAGGGGCTGAAAGGGATTGACGCAATAACGGGTGCAAGCAATTTCGATATTTGCGAATACATAATTTTGCAGCTTATTAACGAATACAGAGATACTAATACCGTTATTGCAATGCTCTGCAAAACCTCTGTCGCAAGGAACGTTTTCAAGGAACTAAAGAGAAATTATATAAATTTCACAGCTTGCGATATACTGGAATTTGATGCAGCAAAAGTTTTCGGCATTAGCGCCAGTGCTTGCGTGCTAGTAATACAACTTTCGGAAAAATCGGCTTCTTCCAACATTTGCAATGTCTATGATTTTGGAAGCCCCGAAACAGTAAAATCACAGTTCGGTTATGCCGAGGGTCAGTTTTATAGTAACTTGGATGCCGAAACAGAGAATTTTGACGGCCAATGTTGCTTTGAATGGCGACAAGGCGTGAAGCACGATTGTTCTAAAGTAATGGAATTAACCATGCGGAACAGATTGCTTCAAAACGGTCAAGGGGAAACAGTTCAAATTGAAGATGATATTGTTTTCCCACTCATCAAAAGCAGTATGTTTAAAGCGCCTATAATTCACAGCTTTTCAAAATATGTTATTGTAACACAAAAGAAAGCCCGTGAAGAAACAGAACATCTTGAACAGGAATTGCCGAAAACGTGGGAATATTTAAGCGATAACATAGAATTATTTGAGAACAGAAAAAGTTCTATATATCGCGGTGCACCGCTCTTCTCAATGTTCGGCGTGGGCGATTATTCCTACTCAAAATTCAAAGTTGGGGTAAGCGGCTTTTACAAGCAGCCTTTGTTCTCGGTCTTATATTCAGACGATGGAAAGCCAGTTATGACAGATGACACAAGCTATTTTATTTGCTTTGATAGCTATGATATGGCATATGTTGCTATGCTCCTGCTTAACTCTGAAAAGGTTCAAGGCTTTCTAACAAGTATTGCTTTTTTAGACGCAAAAAGACCGTATACAAAGAAAGTTTTGGAACGTATTGATTTTGATAAAATCGTTGATTCCTTGACTATAGATGAATTGAGCGAAACAGAACAAGAACTGAATCTGTCCTATTATGTTACAATCCCTATGTATGACAGTTTTAAGGATTTGTTACGTTTAGGGCAATTAAGATTTATGTAAAAATTGCGGCGGGTGTATATGCCCGCCGTTTTGTTGAAATTTCATCCACACAAACTAACGAAGACTCTTCCAAAACCGTTATTTTGCATTCGTGTTGCATTACTTCACCATCCTTTGCGGAATTAATGCGTGCAGTTGCACAACTTGACTATTTTCATCGTAAGTGTAGATCAAGTCAAAAGATCCAACTATCCATTTATAAATGTCCTCACCAAATTTCTTTTTTGAGTGAGTCCCTCACAATTTTTGAACCGATGGTTGGAACAATCTCAAACAGAGCGAT
The DNA here is from genome assembly GCA_963661535.1 of Senegalimassilia sp. Classification (GTDB taxonomy): domain Bacteria; phylum Actinomycetota; class Coriobacteriia; order Coriobacteriales; family CADBOM01; genus CAVLCC01. The sequence goes on along the minus strand of CAVLCC010000057.1, from coordinate 4,340 downwards.
TGCATTTTTTAACTCATCTGCAACTTTGGGAGAATAGATTTGTTCGGCATCTGCAAGAAATTGCTCCGAAAATTCGACAGTTATGCCCACACTTCTGGCTTTTTCTCTTTAAGCATTTCGAACAAAGTGTCGCTACCTTCATAACTTCTTCCCGCTGCGAATTCCTGCTTGCTTTTTCGCACTGCGGCAGCCACTCTTTCAACATACTCATCAGTTTCCTCTGTGGCTCTTTCTGAATAACCCGACGGCACAATTTTCACCCAAGGCTTGGAATTCTTAAAAACGGTGACTGGCTGTCCAGTTTCAAAAACACCGCTTGCAATCTGCGAAAAGTTTGCTCTTGCTTCACTTGCTGTTGCCGTTAGTGTTGGCATAGTCCCTCCTTATTCATACGCTGAAATTTACGCTTAAATTATAGCAGATAGATGAATTTGGGGCAAATGATCGTCAATAAATAGTCGTCAATTAATAAGTTTAAAGGCAGAGTTCTGAATTTATAGCCCTGCCTTATTTGTCCTTGCCAAACTTCCAGGCATCTTCAAACCCTTCATCAGCGTTTTGTGGGAGAGGGAGTAAGTAGAACGCTTGTTTTTTTGTAAATTAAAGCAAAGTCAAAACTCCTGCTACCACAAAGGCGACCACAATATACATAACTGCTCCTCGCAAAAATGAAGCAATATGAGTTGACGGATCTTGGTAGAGTTCCTTGTCTTGCGCACATGAAAAACGGATTCTTGGCGAGTTCCTCCACCACAATAAGTCAATGACGACTAAGTCAAACAAATTCAAAACTTCACCCATAATCAAGAGGTATATAAAAGTGTCTGCAAAGCCATCAAAGCCAACCGTGTGCTTTATGACGAGACCTACAATTAAGAAAACACCAGTGAATAAAACAAAATTGCATACAAGCACTTTTACTGAATTGATTTCTAACGGTGCAGATTGACAGAGCACAGCATCTCTTCTGACGAGTTTTTTCACCTCTTTTGGATAAGACCTAAAGCTACGCATGTTCTTCTCGTCACTGCCTGTGTTGAGGTAACAAATCAACCACAGAGCAAGACACAAACCTATAATAAACCCTATTTTCATCTTTCTTGATTGGCTCTAAACTGCCATCTTCATTAGTGTGTTAAAACTGCCCAGCACATCTTCAAAACTGATGTCATTGGCATAAGGATATTTCTGTTGGTAGTCTTTCCAAAGCGAAGCTAAATGCTCATCAGTGGCAATGTTGTTATAGATCTTCGTGGAATTCTCTATCACGCTTTCGCTTTGACGATTCTTGCAGGTTGCAAGAAAGGCTTGTTTTAAAGTGCTAGTGTCAATTTCGTTTTTGCGTGCGGTCAGCAAAACATGCACATCATAAAAGTCTCGCATTCTCGTGTTCAAGACTCCTCGAGCAAGAATTGTTTGGAGTTTCTCTGCCAGCACCGTTTCAATGTTATATGAAAGCAAAGTAATCGAGCGATCTTCTAGCATGAGTTTATATTCATATTCAACAGCACTCGGCGTGATTGTGGCTCCTGTTGAAACATCAATTTTAATTGGCGTTACCATGCTTCCGATGCGGGCTTCCAATCCGAACCGTATGCCTGGATATTCCATTTCGTCCATTATCTCTTTGACGCTCTTTATTTCAAAAGTTATACCGTCGAGCACATTTCCAAGGCTAATCGACTCAATCATCCGCTTTGTGTTTTCAATCGACAAATCGAAATTCTGAATAGTTGTATCTATGTCCATGGTCGAGCGCAACGACACGCCAAGCATCGATGTAACCAGCACGCCGCCTTTGATGATGAAGTTGTCGCGATATTCTGAAACAGACACGCGCTCTAAAAATCGCTCCATCATGTAAAGGCGCATGAGAACACGTGCGTCTGCATTATTTTCACGAGCGAGGTTTTTAATTCTGCCTCTAATTTGAGGAGCAGTTAAGGCTATCATAGCAACACCTCAAAATACCTGCGTGCAACGTTATCAACTCTAAAAAGTTTTGCATATTCCATCATTTTGTTTAGGTCTTTGTCTGCTCTAGCAACATAGGATTTTAGGATTGAATTGAAGTCTTGCGCCTCTATCGAGTTTCTGCTTCTGAGCGCATCGCATATTGTTCGCTCTAAATTATACATCGGAATTTTGTTACCTAACGAATCAACCACAGTGGTCTTTCCAACATCAAGCAACTCCTTCTTTACGCTGTAAACTTTTAGGTTGCCTGACGCTTTTAGCCTATGAGCGTTAAAGCCACTATATACAGTAATGGTGTGCAGCATAGGTTCTCTATCGACTAGCTCGTGATAATAAAATGCTTCATCGTGTGAGAAGACTGCCGTTGGGCATCTTTTGTGAATGATATAGAGTTCATCCACCCAAGCGTCTGCTGGGGCATACATGCCATGACCTACTCGTTCTAGTTTGTTTGAATCCACAAAATCGCGCAGTTGCTGTTTCGACAATCCTTTTGACTTTGCTTCTTTAGTGGTCACAACACCCTTGATTTTTGCTTCTAAAAGAGTGGTCATTTTGCTCACGTCCTTTCGTGCATATATTATAACTTATATTAGCACGATAGGGTTTTGAAAATTAAGCGTTCAAAATGAAAGAAGATATGACGGATTTTTGTATACCTTTTAACGTTCCCTACAATTTCACCCACAAAACCCAAGGTCAGACGGTGCGACACCCCAACACCCCTCGCGACACCCCAAGCGATAAAACCGCAGGTAAAGGTATCAATTTAGACGTTATTCTTTCGTAGACCTTGTTCACCTCGCTCTTGCCATGCGTGGCGATGCGGGTCAGCAGC
>CAVLCC010000057.1:0-1515 GCA_963661535.1 Senegalimassilia sp. | reverse complement strand
GCACGATAGGGTTTTGAAAAATAAGCGTTTAAAATGAAAGAAGATGTGACGAAATTATTTACACCTTTTATAAGTTCCCTGCTTTTTCACCCACAAAACCCAAGGTCAGTTTGCGATACCCCAACACCCCTCGCGACACCCCAAGGCATAAAACCGCAGGTAGAGGTATCAATTAATACGTTATTCTTTCTAAAACAAATCTGAATGTGAACCTGTTCTGGTTAAATATAGTATGAGCTCGTTATTTTCGATTTCATAAATCAGCAACCAGTCTGGAGTAATATGGCATTCGCGGCAGTTCTTATATTTTCCTGTCAAACTGTGATCGCGGTTATTTTCTGGCAACTTTTCGCCTACGGCTAATTTGTCGACGACATCGTTAATCAAAGATAAGTCGTATCCTCTTCGAACAACTGCCTTTAGGTCTTTTTTGAAGCGATTTGAAAGAACAATCCTATACTTCATCAAAATCGATATCCTTTAAGGCTTCGGCAAACGAAGCATATGTCTTCTTGCTTTTGTCTTTTTTTAGTGCTTCTACCTCGCGAAATGCCTCGGCAGTTTCCACATTCGGGTGCTCACTTCGCATCTCGAAAGGCATTCCTCCCGCATCAATCGACTTAACAAGAAAAGCATTTATGGCGTCCCCTAAATTCAAGCCCCAGCGAGAATAAACATCAGTCGCTCGCCTTTTTACTTCTTTTGATGTCCTAAAGCGAATTTCTGTGTCTTTGGTTAACGTAACGCCCATCTTATTACCTCCTAAACGTGATTGCCACAATTATACCACATTTTGTGGAAATGTAAAGAGCTTGGACAAATTCGAATTTAAAGTTTTGTACCACTTCTTTAAATTTTATTGAATCATTAAAGAAGATAGTGAATGACAAAAAGAACTCTGATTGGAAGGCGTTTTTAAATGGCTTAAATGAGTTAATGCAGAAAGACATTGAATTATTGATTATCTGTGAATTGTTTTAATCCATGCCTGAATTTCTTTTTCCGGAGTACGGAGTGTGAATTCATCGAACAGCACGCTGAGTCCCGGCTTTACCATCGCATCATTGCAACTTTTCTCGAAGTCTTTCAGCGTGTGCCCAAGCCAGCCGCCATTGGTGGCAAAGGGATAAACGGTTTTTCCACTCAGATCAGCCTGCTTCAAAAAGCTGTGCATAGCGGGTGCGAAGGTGTACCACCAGACAGGAGAGCCAAGAACGATGGCATCGTAAGCTGTCAGATCAATGTGCAGCGGCTTCAGTTCCGGGCAATAGCCCTCTGCATTTTCACGCTGTCCCTGATCGACAACTGTATCATAATCGCCATCGTAGGGAACGACCGTATCTATACGGGCAATATCTCCAGCAATTTCTTTTTGAACCATTTCGGCAATGCGCTTTGTATTGCCGCCGTAGGAATAGTACAAAATCAGCGTTTTCATTTCTGCTTTCTCCTTATGCTAACTGTGTTCGTCAAGTGAAAATGTTAGCAAAAGGTCCCCAAAAAGGTTAGCGCCTT
>CAVLCC010000056.1:0-12053 GCA_963661535.1 Senegalimassilia sp. | reverse complement strand
AGATTTTTTTGCGCATCTCGCTTCACGGTACCATCCTCAAGGATTTATTATTATTGTATCTAATAGAGCAATTGTACCATAAGTTGCACGTTTTGATATATTTTTTATTGAATTAGTTGCACGTTTTAGTGATTTCTGTGTCTGCGAACGGTAAATTCTCAAACTAACCGCAACAGATTTAGCAATTACACATATTTCGAGGTAAACGCAACACTTTCTACATGAATTTGTGTCAATTAAAGGTGATATAGATATACTTGTCTTGTTTTTTCGGTGTTGCAGTGTGTTTGAGAGCGTGCTTACGCAAGCCTATTTGAGATAAACTTTCAAATTAAGCGCAACACCTAGGATATGTTGACCAAGCTACTTCAGTTTAGTTAGCGGTAACTCACCTCTTTTAGTTCTTTCAATGTTTAAAATTTCGGGTTTAAGAACCAACTCATCACGACTTATCTCTTTAATGCCAAATGCATCAAGCAACACTTTAGTATCCTTGTCACCATAGATAAAGCGAAGCATTTGCAAAGGAGACTTACCGCCAAGACAAGCACGAGGATTTGAGTTTACATGGCTCATTAGCACGGCCATATCAGCATCTACTAGCTCATCAAATACAAACATTCCTTTTTCAAGAATTTGACGTATCTCAGTATGATTTTTCTCACAACTTCCTTTTTGCTGAGATTGACGTGGATCACAATAGTAAAGATGCACTTGGTTTGTAGAAGTTGTAGCTTTTTCACCTAAAAGTCTTCCAAGATTATCCTCATCGATAAATTCGCTGCCGTTGTCAGTAAGCACAATGCGCATCCATTTGTAAAACATCTCTGTAGGCATGACCGATTTGATTTTATCAATTGCATTTTTAACACTAGTACAGCTATGTGCATCTACTAATAGTGCTAACTGTACATGGCAGGGCAGATTGTATAGAGTTAGCACTGAGCGACTATCGACGCTTCGCCCAACTACACTGTCAAGTTCTGTACGTGTTTTCTTTAGTTCATCAGATAGCTTTTCAAACTCGCTGTATCTACGTTTTTTTGAATGAGAAGTTGATTTGCGAGGTAGTTTTTTGTTACGTGGCTTAAGACCCACTTTTCTCTCTAGTTCAAGATTAGTAAGATCACCATATCCAGCTTCTACCCAGCGATATATTGTAGAGCGATGTACACCAACTTTATCTTCGTAGAGCACAGAAATCTCATATGGTGATAGACCACGTGATAATCCGTCTTTTATATACATAAGAGCAATATCTGCTTTTTCTTGGGACATATCAATACCAAGACGTGAGTTGCTGCGACGTTGTTCTGACTCTTTTTGAGCAGTTTGTGCATCATATATATAGCGATTTGGACGATGACACCCATAGTGATTTTTTCTACACCCATTACACACCCATGGTGCTCGTGTAAGTATGTCACATGCTGTGTGACTTGCATACTCTAAACAGTAGTCTCGACAGTCTTTTACATCGCATCCAGCACAAAACGCACCTTCGCGCACACACTCGCTGCATACTTCAACTTTTTTACACCAGTTTTTATTTCTACATTGCCCTTTTTTAACTTTAAACGCACGCAAGTGTCTATTTTCTCGTACTTCTCTTGATATAGTTGAAGGCTGACATCCAATCAGTCTTGCTATCTTTCTGTATGAGTCTGCGCGATTTAATCCTGCTTCAATTTCTTTTCTTTCATTTAACGTTAATTGACTGTAGCTTTTAGCCATAACCATTCCTATCTTTAGTTATGACGGCAAGGTTTGGCAATTAAGTATCATGACAGGAAAGAGTATGTATCTGTTATCAAAAGAGATTAAAGTATAGGATTTTGTTCATTAAGGGTAAGAGACTTATCTATCTTTTTTCAAACTTAATGCAACTGTTGCGTTTAGTTTGAAACGTTGCAGTTAGTGTTGCGGTTAGTTTGCGAAGTTACGTTCTAAAGACGATACGAAACGTTCTTGGAAAAATAGCACCAATAAGAGAATAAGAGATGCGCACTTGTTTTTTTGTGATAACATCTTCATTGTAGTTTTTAACGATCGCTTTCGCGAATGAGGTGATTCCGCATGCGGCCATGCGAGACCCTATCCGTGCAAAGACATAAGAAAGGAAGTGAAGAATGAGCGCAATTCTAACTGAGGTCGTTAAGCGCATTGCCGCTGAGAAGAAGACCCAAAGCGAGGCTCTTAGCAATTGGAGTAAGTGGAGCAAGAGCTAGGAGATTAACCATGATTGACGTACTTGCTGCCGCAGTAAAGCGCCTTAAGGAAGAGCAGAGCGCAAAAGCTGGTGAGCTGAGCAATTGGAGCCAGTGGAGCAGACGCTAGAGTCTGCCTACTCGTTGACTAAAAAAGGGGCGCTTAGGCGCCTCTTCGTTTTTTGAATGGGGTTTTATGCAGATGGGGGAAGATTTAAATCTGATAAACGGGCACAAAGATGTCAGCTACATTGTCAAGGCGACCAACAATTGCAACATGGGCTGTGGATACTGTTACTATCGCCACAACAAGGCGCAAGGATCGGATAACCGCATGTCGACGGATGTCTTGAGGCAGACCATAGCCTCCATGCTCGGTCACAACCAAAGCTGTGCAAATTTCATCTGGCATGGCGGAGAGCCGCTCATGATGGGAATCGGATTCTTCGAGGACATCGTAGATTTTCAGAACGGCTATCTTAAGTCCACCGGCAAGGAGATCGCGGTGAGCAACTGCGTTCAGACCAACGGGCTTCTCCTTGATGACGAATGGATAGACTTCCTCAAACGTAATGGATTCAACGTCAGCATCAGTCTGGACGGGTATTTTGGGCTGCACTCGAAGAACCGTGGTACGAGCCCTGAAACGTTTAATCGAATCATGGAAAATGTGGTTCTTCTTTCAAGACGAGGGATGCAATTTTCTGTTCTCACCGTTGTTACGAAGGAGACCGTCGGACACGAGGAGGAGCTTTTCGACTTCTTCGCCGACTTCGATATAGAATCTTTTGGATTCCTTCCTATGAACTACGGCAGTCCTGACGATTGCCTGAGTGCAAACGAATACGGCAGCTTCCTATGCAGATTCTTCGACATCTGGACCAGCAAGGGGAAGACTAACTTGGAGATAAGGGAGTTCGACGAGTTTATCAGAGGTTACCTTGGGCAGCCGCAGAGGCTCTGTCATCATACCGACCTTTGCGACTGCTATATGACTGTAACGCCGAACGGTGATTTGTATCCTTGCGACTGCTATCCCCAAGATGAAACGACAAAGCTCGGCAACGTCTATGGGAGCATTGCTGAAGCGCACGAGAAATCAAAGCTATTGTTCCAAGGCGCGTATACACTGCCGGATGAATGCGAGCACTGTGATTACGGCGTGATTTGCAATGGGGGATGCAAATACCATAGATGGATTGCGAGAAAGGACTACGCAGCGCCGCATTTCTATTGCAAGGCAACCAAGGCACTTTACGACATCATGGCAAGTTGCCTTGCAAGCATTGGGGAATAGCGAGGGCTCACCGTCGTTTTGTGTTGATTTTGACCACGCAGCTAGCTGTTTCACGATAAGCTCGATTATGTGACTGCCTCCTACTATGTAAGAAACACGCATAGTAGGAGGCTTCTTTATGCTTGAAAATTACGGGTTGCACAGCCTAGTTTAGAATACGTGCGATGACAGGTTCGGGGATGTGCTGGTTGCATCTCCTGCCGATGCCGACGGGCGCGGGATATCGCTTGCCGTGAAGGACGGTGGGAGCGCGGTAAACCTGACGGGGGCAACCGTCTATCTGGTGTGGCGGCATCGCGTCACCAAGACGCAGGGAACCGAGATGTTCACGTTCGTCTCTGCCGCAGCGGGAACCTGCAAGATGTACCTCCCTGCGGCCATACAGGAGGCGCAGGGCACCGTGGATGCGCAAATTATGATCTCCCTTGGCAGCGACCGCTACATTTCCAGCCGTGCTTTCATTATCCGTGTGGAGCCGGTGCTGGTGGGCGGAACCGAGCATGCCGATGGGTTCGCGCTCTTCGTCGAGGCTATACGCAAGTACGAGGCGGCCGATACCATCGCAAGCGCTGCAGCAACCAACATCAACAACATGACCATCGAGGCGACCACTTTAGCGGCGGGTTCCTGCGCCACGGTTGCGCTTGACAAGACTGGCGACCATTGGGTGCAGAAGTTCGGCATTCTCACAGGGGCCACGGGCACCACTGGTGCGTCGGAGCCGCAGTGCCCCAAAGGGGACGCGGGAGCTACGGGCGCGACAGATCCGCAGGGGTCTGCGGGTGCGGATGGCCGAGACGGCACCGACGGGCAGGACGGAAGATCGGCAACGATTACTAGCGTCACTGCGAGCGTGGATGCCAACACGGGTACGCCCAGTGTTGACGTGACGCTCGGCGGTACGAAACTCGCACGCACCATTGCGCTTGCGTTCCATAACCTGAAAGGCACGGACGGAACCTCGCCGGCGTACACTTTCAACTCGCCGTTGTACGAGACAGGAGACGCGGTGTCCATTGACCTTTCCTCTTATGCAACCAAGGCCGAATTGCCCGCGAAGCTGTGGGTAGGCACTGGTTTTCCGACAACTGGCGAGAACGCGCAAACGTCGAATGCGACCATCGGCAACGCGACGACGTATGCGGACATGAAGGATAACGACCTGATACTGAACATGATTACCGACACGCTCTGCCAGGTGAGCAATCTCCATGTGAGCGGAGCCATACTCTATGGACGATGCACTGGGTTGTTCGATGTGTCGCAATTCCGTGGCATCCATTGCACGACCCAGTTTGATGCAGCACCGGGCATTACTGTGCAGGGGGAAGTGGGCACATGGAACCATACCCTGAGAAGTGGCGCCTTATTACTGAACACAACGACTGACAACCTGATGAAGCTGACGGCGGATACCAAGCCTACAACCTTAGGCTACAACACAACAGCAAACGTTGTTGGATTGGCGAATATCTTTGATGCAAATGTGGACTTGAGCACGTATGCGGCTTTGACGGGCGCGACCTTCACAGGTGCCGTCAAGGGCATAGCACCCACGTCCGACATGCACTTCGCCACGAAAAAATACGTTGACGATGCCATTGCTGCTTTGGGCGACCTAAACGACGAAGAGTTCTAGCCATGACCGTGGGATACATCGACACCGAGCACCTGACCGACATCGCCAATGCGATACGGCAGCAGAACGGGACTACGACCCTGTACAAACCCTCCGAGATGGCGCAGGTCGTACTGGATCTGGACGGGACCTCGGCTGGTTCCCTCGGCACCGAGCCGTACAAGACGATTGAGAGCGGCGTGGTGAGCAGGCGGTACATCCAGGCGATTGTCAACGCCATACGCACGCAAAATGGTCTCTCTGTCATCTACAAACCCGAGGACATGGCGCAAGCCATCCTCGATTTGACGTGGAGCACGCTTGCTCCGCGTGCACTCTTGCTGTCGGATGGCACGTTGGAGTTTACCTATCTGAACGACGTGGCTTTCAAGGCAGATATGGCGAACCTGCAGCAGCTCTACATCGCCTACTGGCTCATGAACCACTCCAACGTGACGAGCATTACAGGCATCGCGAATCTGGGCGTCGTGAAGGATATGACCTATGCGTTCGCCTGCACGGGCGTCTCCACCCTCGATTTCCGCGGCTTCGATGCGAGTAACCTGTCGGGGTCGCTCATGGCGACGCTCTACGACTGTGATGCGCTCACGACGATCCATGCGGGTGCGGACTGGGCATTGCCGTCGGGCGCGAGCGACACGAGCTGCTTCAGCGGATGCGACGCCCTCGTCGGTGGCGCGGGCACGACCTATGCGAGCAGCAGGGCGGGCTACACGTACTTCCGCATCGACACGGCGGAAACGTCCGGATACCTCACGGTGGCTTAGGGGGGGGGATTGGATGGAGACCGTTCTTGCAGCACTTATCACGGGCGCGATGACGGGCGGACTTTCCTTGGCGGGCATCCTTGCCAGCAACGGCAAGGCTTCCGCCGTTATGAGCGAGCAGATCGCCGAGTTGAGGCGACAGGTGGAAAAGCACAACGAGGTCATAGAGCGCACGTATGCGCTTGAGGAAAGGGTGAGCGTGGCGGAGACGAAGATCGCCGCGCTCGGTAAGGATTAGGCACATTGCCGCCCATGGAGGGGGGCAGCTTGGATGATTGGAGGTTTTGACATGAGCATGTTTCTAACGAGCAACGATTGGAAGTGGAGGCTGGTCCGCACGGTTGTGCAAGGAGTCATCGGTGTGGCGGTGGCTGACATCGACGTGTTGGTGGGCAGCTTCGTGCTGGATGCCAGCATGAAGGCCGTCGTGGTCGCATTGGTTATGGCGGTGTTCTCGCCCATCATGGCGGAGCTGGGGCGCGCGGGTTCCGATGGAGACGGCGGAGACACTGACGGTGACGCCGAAGGTACCACGGGCAAGCATGCGGCGGTCGCTTAGGCGGCCGTCTTCGCTGTTCAGGGGTCACTTCACAAGACACTTCACAAAAGTTTTTCGGAATGCATATTTAGGAGATGTGCGATATGGCGAATTTAGCGAATGTGTCGGCAACCTTCATGGAGCACCTTTGCACCTGCGGGCACCAAGGGTACAGTCAGGAAAAGCGCTGGGACAGCGCATCGCGGGGCTCGTGCATGGTCGAATGCGAAGGTCGCGTGGGAGAGTTGTGGCGCGGGGACAGGGACTGCTCGAGCGCAGTGCTGGATGCTTGGAATGAGGTCCTGCGTGGCACGGCCTACGAGGGAGCGCTGCATGCGGCGAGCTACACGGGCAACATGCGCAGCGTGCTTGTGGGCAGCGGGCTCTTCACGTGGGAGCCTATGAGTTTCATTGCACAAAGAGGTGATATCTATTTGAGCGAAGCATGCCATACGGCCATGTGCGTAAACGCGGTGTCCGACATGCTAGCGGAGCTCAGCTCCAACAAGTTCGGCAGCATCGCAGGCGGTGAGCCAGGTTACCAGACGAGCGGCGAGTCCGTCATCCATGGCTACTACGACTTTCCTTGGGATGGCATCTTGCACTATACGGGCGCGGCGGATAGGAATGACGACGACGCTAGCGAGGAGTCGGAGGCTGCCGAGAAGCCTGCGATCAAGTCGTCGGTCGACATTGACGCGCTGGCGCAAGCTGTAATCAATGGCGAGTACTGCAACGGCGATGCGCAGCGTGCGGCGCTCGGAAGCCTGTACGATGCCGTGCAGGCGCGGTTGAATGAAATGCTGGCATGACGCATCGTTTCAGGCAAGCCGAAGGTGGCGTGCAAAATCCTGAAAGGAGCGTTTCGAAGCGTTATGAAATGTTGCGTTCAACCTTCGAGAATTCGCTATTTGACATGCGGAAACGTTGTATTTTGTTGCATGGGGTTGCGAAGCGTTTTACCCCAAAACCTACTCCCACTCAATTGTGGCTGGTGGCTTTGATGTAATGTCGTAGCACACGCGATTTGCGCCTGGAACCTCAGCCACAATACGCCCACTAATGCGCCCTAAAACATCATATGGAAGCTTTGCCCAGTCGGCCGTCATTGCATCAGAGCTCTCCACAGCGCGCAAAATAATTGGTCGCTGATATGTGCGCTCATCTCCCATTACCCCCACGCTCTTAATGTCGGGAAGCACAGCAAAATACTGCCAACAACTATGCACGGAGTTGCGCTCCCCTGTTTCGTTAAACAAACGCTCATTGTAAGCATCTAGTTCCTCACGCACAATTGCATCAGCGTTCTTTAGAATTTCTAGTTTCTCAGGCGTAACAGACCCAATAATGCGAATTGCTAGACCTGGTCCTGGAAATGGCTGTCTAAATACAATATAGTCAGGCAAACCTAGCGCCAAACCAAGAGCACGAACCTCGTCTTTAAAGAAGTGGTCTAGAGGCTCAATCAAGTCAAAGTGAACACCTTCTGGAAAAGGAATTAGATTGTGATGACTCTTAATCGTTGAAGCCTTACCGCCTGTTTTGCGAGCACCGCTTTCAATAATGTCTGGATAAATTGTGCCCTGCGCTAGATATTTAACTGCGCGTCCATCTGTCTCGAGCTGCTTGGCAACAGCAAAAAACTCGTTCCAAAATTGCGTTCCAATTATTCTGCGCTTTTCTTCTGGCTCAACTACCCCATCTAGTAAAGCAGCATATCTCTCCTCGGCATGCACATGGATAAAATCCACATCAAACTGCTTGGTAAATATCTCTTCTACTTGCTCGGGCTCACCTTTGCGCAAAAGTCCGTGGTTAATAAACACGCATGTCATCTGCTTGCCCACAGCACGCGCTCCAAGGGCGGCTACCACAGATGAGTCAACCCCTCCAGAAAGTGCCAAAATCACACGGTCATCGCCTACTTTTTGCCTGAATTCCAAAGTCATTTGCTCAGCCAAATTTTGCATTGTCCAAGTTTTTTGCAACCCGCAAATTTCAAACAAAAAGTTAGACAAAATTTGCTGACCTGCCTCAGTATGTTTTACCTCAGGGTGAAACTGCGTTGCATAAATGCGCCTGTTTGCGTCTTCCATTGCAGCCACAGGACACACATTTGTAGATGCAGTTACAACAAAACCTTGAGGTACCTGGCTAACTGCGTCGCGATGGCTCATCCATACTGTTTGAGTAGATGGAGTACCCGCAAAGAGCGTGCTTTTTGACTCAACTTTAAGCTCGGCTGCGCCATATTCACCTTTGTCGGTGTGACCAACCTCGCCCCCAAGCTCAACTGCAATAGTTTGATGCCCGTAACAAAATCCTAAGATTGGAACGCCAAGTTCTAAAACTTTAGGGTCAATTTTTGGAGCATCTTGTGCATATACAGAAGCTGGACCTCCCGACAAAATAATTGCAGAAGGGTCAATTTGTTTAAGCTCATCTGCAGAAATGTCGCAGGGCACTATCTCGGAATACACATTAAGATCACGAACCCTACGCGCAATCAGCTGTCCATATTGCGCTCCAAAATCCAAAACCGCGACGACCTGATTTTTGTCAGCCTCTTTAATCTCTTGCACAGTTTGCATCCTTTCGCATTCTTCTTAACAAACCCACGCCAACAAATCTACACAAACAACCCCAACACGAACGATCCACACAAACAACCTACACATTAAATCTAAAGTGCATGATGTCGCCATCTTGCACAACGTAGTCTTTGCCCTCCATACGGAGCTTGCCAGCCTGCTTGCAGCCCGCTTCTCCGCCTAGCTCAACATAGTCTGCATAGCTAGCAGTCTCAGCCTTAATAAAGCCGCGCTCAAAATCAGTATGAATAACACCTGCAGCCTGCGGAGCCTTGGCACCTTTGCGAACTGTCCAAGCCTTAACTTCCATCTCACCTGCTGTAAAAAACGAATGGAGACCCAGCAAATCATAAGCCTCATGCACAAGCCTCACTAAACCAGACTCCGAAAGCCCCATCGACTCCAAAAACTCAGCAGCCTCATTTGGCTCAAGTTCAGCCAAATCTGCTTCAGCCTTTGCACAAATCGGAATTGGAGTAATGCCGTCGATTGGCTCAATCTCACAGCCTATCTGGCTCTCGTCGATGTTAGCCAAATACATAAACGGCTTCATTGTAATTAGATGGAGGTCATAGATTAACTCGCGCTCCTCGTCTGTCATTTCCAAGGTTGATGCCATCTTGCCCTCATTTAGATGGTCAAGCACCCGCTTAGCCATCTCAAATTTTGGAACATTAGCCTTATCGCGTTTTGCATCTTTTTCTAGACGACCCAAGGCTTTCTCCACGGTAGCCAAGTCTGCCAACACAAGCTCGGTTTTAATTACCTCGCAGTCTCCTTGTGGGTCAATTTTTCCCGTTACATGAACAACATCAGGATCACTAAAGTAGCGGACTACCTCACAAATTGCGTCTGTCTCTCTAATGTTAGCCAAAAACTGATTGCCCAAGCCCTCGCCCTCACTAGCACCCTTAACCAAGCCTGCAATATCTACAAACTCCACAGTAGCAGGAACGATGCGTCCTGGATTTACAATTTTTGCTAGCTCTTGTAACCTTGAGTCTGGCACCTCAACTATTCCCACGTTAGGATCAATTGTTGCAAATGGATAATTAGCAGCAAGCCCTCCCTTGCGTGTTAGTGCTGTAAATAAAGTTGACTTGCCCACATTTGGCAAGCCTATAATTCCAAGTGATAAAGACACGCGTCTAACTCCTTTGTTAACCTCATTTATAAAAATATATTGAACGTAATAATGCTATGATAACACCCATGACATGTGCAAATTCTAACAACATAACATCTAGCGGCAGCAACGCTCAAGCGTCTTGCAAAGGGGAGATTTTGCCCAATAACAATGAGCAACCTGCAAAAATTTTGGTTATGCACGCATCTGTTGGCTCGGGGCACAGAGCCGCAGCAGAAGCTATCGCTTATGCTTTGCGCCAACAAATTGCATCTGGAGAAAAGCTCACTCCCACCCAGCCTGATCACATTGAGGTTGAAGTTCTAGACAGTTTGGACTTTGCAAGATTTGCAATTGATGGCAACAAAACTGCTTCTGGATTTGTTGGTCCCACTAGACCTTTTTATGATGTTTTTTGGAGATACTTTTTTACCGGTCGCATCTTGTGGCACGGGGGGCAGCAATGGTTGCGCGTTATGTTTCCAAAATTTGCCCACTGGGTTAGAGAAAACAAGCCTGCTGCTATTGTGTGCACTCACATAACTGCGGCTAATATTGCTGTGGGTGCACGTCGCAAGACCAAGATGAACTTCCCTATTTTGTGCGTTCCAACCGACTACGAAGTTGAAGGTCAGTGGCCTCACATATACACAGATTTGTTTTGCGCTGCAAACCGCTATATGGCAGAAACTTTGCGGGCAAGGCGTATTCCAGATGAGCGTGTACTCGTTACTGGAATACCTGTAAATCCGTGTTTTTCGCAGCCACATGACCGCGAGCAAGCACGCAAAAAATGGGGATTTGACAGCAATACCAAAGTTGCGCTAGTTCTAGCTGGAGCAAAACTCCCAAAGCCATATTTGCGTTTGCGCGAGACTCTCGACAAGCTCATTGTTCATCTCAATAATTTTCCGAACATGAAATTTATATTTGTTGCAGGTAATGACGAGGAGTACGCCTCATCGCTAAAGAAAAAAATAGAGCTCCAAGGCATTGAGAATGTTGAAGTTATGGGATATGTTGATAACATGCCTGAGCTAATGGCTGCCTGCGATTTTACAATTTGCAAAGCGGGGGGTCTAACGGTTACTGAGTGCCTTTGCGCCCGAAACCCCATGGTGCTTGTTGGTAAGGCATATGGACAAGAAAAGGCTAATGTTCGCATGCTTACTTCGAGGGGTGCCGCCTTACATGTACAAACGTGGCGCGAACTTCTAGAAACAATCTATTACATAGATAAAGACGAGACTATGCTCGACTCTCTTTTGCGAAACGTTGAGATGGTTAGACAGCCCAATGCTGCAAACGATATTGCAAAAGCTACTTTGGAGATGGCTTATTCGCCTGTGTCTGAGGAGGATAGCAGGCGCAGAATAAAGTATCACTTTTTGATTGGCATTGGTGATAAGCCTGCACACACAAGGTAGGTTTTTCTCTAGCTTGCTCGAGAAAGAGCCTCAGCACAAGAACTCAACACAAATTAATTTGCAAACTCAGCCGAACTTCAGCGCACTCGGCGCAACACTCGGCGTGAAAAATCTCTCAACACAAAAGAAAAAGCAGCTTGCTCGTTTAAAAACTTGCAAAGCTGCTTTTAGTTTTTTGTAGATGGCGGAGAGCTGGGGATTCGAACCCCAGAAGGGTTTGTGACCCTTACTCACTTAGCAGGCGAGCACCTTCGGCCTCTCGGTCAGCTCTCCGTTAGATAGAATAACAAATCTATCGCCAAAAATTACGTTGCAAATTGCAACCGGAGCATTTGGGGGTTAAACTGCACATTGAAAGCAACCCGTTGATGCAGTCTTCAATCAGCCCAACCCACAGCCAACAACACTTATTGCTTCAAAGTATTTGTCACTTCCATCTGACCCGAAAGCTTAGTTGGAGA
>CAVLCC010000055.1:0-12251 GCA_963661535.1 Senegalimassilia sp. | reverse complement strand
TCTCTTTAGACTTAATAAGATGCAAAATCTTGGCTCTCTAACTCGTATTTTGTGTGTAACTATTTGTCTTTTAACCTTAGCTGAGGCGGGACATTCTATGTCTTCAAATATGTATGAAGTAGAACGTCAACCAGACGTTAGTTATGAGGATACATATACCCATGAAAAACTACTGGGCGTTGCTGCTGGCGAATATCTTCCATCAGATATATCTGACAAGGATCCGGTTCTTGAGATAACTGATCGTAAATTTGCTGGTGAACTTGGCTTTGAATTTTCTTACCATGGCGATAACGGACGTGTTTTTGACGCTTCATTTGATGGCACATTTAACTCTACAACCGCAGAGCTTCCCCTTATTTACTATGATGGCTACGAGATTGTAGATAGCACTTCTAGTTCTATAGCAATAAGTAAGTCTGATAGTGGATTTGTTCAACTAAATATTCCTCAAGGTTATATAGGAACTGTAAGTCTTAAATGGGAAGAACCCAGCTGGTGGCATATAACCGAGATTATAAGTGTAATTTCTTTTATAGGCGTTCTTATATGGATTGGTTTGCAACTACGAGGCAACAAATATACACGACGCAACGAGCGAGTGCAGGCTAGCAAACATGCACGTCACAACAGACAAACACCACGCAACATACAGATGCCACGAAACAGGCAGGTGTCGCACAACAGGCAGATGCCACGCAACGATCACGCGCATATTCGCACTACTGGCTACTAATTGTTAATTTGAATTCCAAAACATGTGCGAAGCAAAACCTGTGTAGCGTACAAACAATTCGCAGCTACTCAATATGACCCAAAAAGTCTTTGGTTCTATCAGATTTTGGATGATCGAATACTTCTTCGGGAGTGCCTTGCTCCACAATTACACCGCCGTCCATAAATACAACAGTGTCTGCAACTTCGCGTGCAAATCCCATTTCGTGAGTTACAACAATCATGGTCATGCCCGCTTGAGCAAGTTCCTTCATAACGCTTAGAACTCCACGCACAAGTTCAGGGTCAAGTGCCGAGGTAGCCTCATCAAAAAGCATCACATGAGGATTCATTGCAAGGGCTCTAGCAATTGCCACACGCTGCTGTTGACCGCCAGATAGCTGACTAGGCAAATAATCTACGCGCTCACCCAGGCCTACTTTTTCAAGTTGCTCAACTGCAATTCTGTCGGCCTCTTCCTTTGACCTTTTGAGCACTTTTACCTGCGCTAATGCAACATTTTTGCGAGCAGTAAGATGCGGAAACAAGTTAAAACTTTGAAAAACCATTCCAAGGCGAGAACGCACCTCATTTATATCTGTCTTTTTGTCAGTAATCTCAGTATCTTCAAAATAAATATGGCCGCTTGTGGGTTCTTCAAGGCGATTGATGCATCGCAACATTGTAGACTTGCCCGACCCCGAAGGTCCCAAAATAACAACAACCTCACCGCGATGCACATCTAAGCTCACACCACGCAGAACCTCTAAATCGTCAAAGCTTTTGTGTAGGTCGTCTATGCGAACAATTATATCTTTCGATTTTGCCAACTCTGTCATAGTTTATTACCTAGCCTTCTTGAGCTTCTGCATTTTTGCTTTCAATGCCTACGGTTTTGGTTTCGCTTGTATCGTTGGTTTTATCCTGAGCCTTAGGTTTATCAACTTGGCTCTTAGGCTCATCTTTACCCTTAAGCTTCTTCTTGTTCTTATCTTTGGTCTTGGTCTTAACTTTTCCACCGTCAATTGCAGCCAGTTTATTTTCAAACTTGCTAACAACCCAAGTCATTGGCAAAGTAACTACTAGGTAGAAAACCGCCGCAACAATATAAGGCGTAATAGAGCCGGTAGATGCAACAATTGTTTTGGCATACATAACCACTTCCATAACGCCAACTGCGGCAAGCATCGACGTATCTTTGTAGAGCAAAATAAACTCACTTGTAAGCGTTGGAATAACGCGCCGCACAGTTTGCGGAATAATAACATAAAGCATTGTTTGTGCGCCGTTCATGCCAAGGGAGCGAGACGCCTCGAACTGCCCTTTATGAATAGACTGAATGCCCGCCCTAAATATCTCGCACATATATGCGCACGAGTTCATTGATAACACAATCACGCCGAGGGGGAAGGTTGGAATTTGAATTCCAGCTAGAGGCAAGCCAAAAAATGCAACATATATTTGCAAGAAAAGCGGAGTTCCTCGCACAATGTTCACATACACTCTGGCAAGTCCTCTCAAAATACGAAACTTGCTTATGCGCATAAGGGCAAGCAAAAATCCAAAGGGCATTGCAAGAGGAAATGCGCACGCGACTATTGCAACCGCCATCAAAAAGCCGTCAAATACGACAGGGAAGCTCGTTACTATCAACGTGGGATCTAAAAACATGTGCAAAAAGCGCACAGAGTTCCAATCTTTTACCCACTGTTGTTCTGAAAGATATTGACTTAGCTGTTCAGCGGGGGTTACTCCAACAACTGAGATTGCTGGTGTGTCTTCTATTGTTTTGGTTTGTCCATCTGCGAGAGTGTAAGCAACATCGACTTGCATTTGCCCGCCCTCTGCAGGGAAAAAGACGTTATATATCTCGACTCTAAAGTAGCCGCCTGCCTCTGCCGCGCTTTGAAACTTAACGTTGATTGTATTGTCAACAGATGTGGCAGTGGCATCAATTTTGTTGCGTGTCATTAGGTCGGCACCCGTGAGCATTGTGACTCTAAGGTCGTCTGTAGAAAAGTTGGTGCCTTGAGGCAAAGTAAATGTAAATCCTGCAATTTGCTCGTCTGCTTGCGCTTGACCCTCCCACGTAATGCGAGTGTTTGTTGCTCCCATTATGTCGTTTCCACTATCGGAGTTAGGTCTAGCTGTGCACTGTTGAGTTTGCATAGCAAAAGCATTTGTGGGAGCTGCGACCTGCGCAGATAGGCTTGCCAATAAAATAAAGACTGCAAAAACAATTTGAGCTGTTTTTGTGTGCTTGGATTTGTGTGTGGTGGCAGCGCATGTTGCAGATGTTGCATGCGGAGTGCACCTTGCTCTACTTGCAGCGTGGCATGCCGCACTCGTAGTAGTTGCCTCACATGAGCCACGATGCTCAACAGGTAAAATACGCGCAGAATGTGATGTGGACCTAGTGCTCACATCAGACATAACATGCACCGCGCCATTTTGTTTTGCATGCTTCTTTGCGCACCCGCACCGTTTTAGTTTGAAATCAATTGTTTTTGTCATGTTGTCCTCAAATAAATGATGTTTTGGATTGCAGATTTTCAACTTTTAGAGTAACAATTTGGAGTTTGTCACCATTAAAGCTACTAAAACCACTAAGGTTTCCTCCAAATTTGCCCTTATAACACAAGCGCACCCCCAACCCACGAAAGGCACATGCCCTCCCAGTTAGAGATGCGCAATTTTTTTAAAACTTTTTATCAGCGTGGCTGCTGCCTAGCTTCTAGCTGCCAAACATCTGACTGCCTAGCCATTAGTAACTAGCAGCTTATGCTAAAAATTTTAACTCATATGTTTTTGAATGAGCTCATCAATTTTGCCGCTGTCCTGCAATTCTTTTAGCGCAGCATTAACTTTTTCTTTTAGAGCTGTGTTGTCTTTAGAAATTGCAATTGCATACTCCTCACCAGTAGCAATTGATTTTACAACCTGAGCATCTGTATATGATTTAGTAATCATCGACTCGCCAACTGCTTTATTGGTGATAACTGCATTGGCTTGTGAGCTTGCAAGTGCTGCAAAGCTGTCGTTTGCGTTGCCGTAGCCTTTAACAGTTGCATTTGGATAGTGCTCTTGAGCATAAGTTTCGCCGGTAGTTCCGGTTTGAACTGCAATAATTACGCCGGATTGGTTGAGCTCACTGTCAACATTTTCGCTCGTAATATTTCCAGATTTCATTGTGACGATTGACTGATCGTCAATATAATAGCTAGTTGAAAAGTCAACTTGCTTTGCGCGGTCTGGGTCTACTGTAATTCCAGAAATTGCAATATCTGCTTGTCCGCCACCAGCAATTGCAGGAAGAATTGAGTCGAATTGAAGTGTAACCGGATTAAACTCAAGACCCATCTTCTCGGCTACTGCTTTTGCGATGTCCATGTCGAGTCCAACATACTCGCCATTTTCTAGATTTTCAAAAGGTGGAAAGTCTGGCGAAGTTGCCACTGTTAATTTGCCTGACTCCAAAAGATTAAGACTTCCTGTGCTAGAAGATCCACAGCCTGCAAGTGCCATGCATCCTACAAGTGCAGCCATAGCTGCAATAACTCCAAACTTTTTGAGCTTCATTTATGCCCCTTCCTTAGCTAAAGATTTTTGTAAAGTTGCTTTTAAATGCAACTCGCTCTTAAAACGTGTTCAATTTTAACATAAAAAACACAAAACTAAAAAATCATGCAATTTTGTCTAGACAAGTGCTGTTGCATGTGCAGAGGTTTACCTTCCAACAGCACGCCGCGCACGCACGACCCCGCAAAAAGCATCTAACCTCGTGCAAGTCGGCTCCTAGGCAAACAGCGCCGCGCACGCACAACCCCTACTTCTCAATCTGCGTAACAGTAGAGATTGGCGAGCCTTCGTAATATCTAAGCGATATTGTGTATCCCTCTTTATAAGACACAACATCTATGAGCGAAATTGGCACATCAAAAATGTGAGAGTCGCCCTCGAGCGTGATATAAAAATGCGAGTTTCCATCAACAACGCCTTGAGTCATTGTGGCAATTGTGCCCGTTGCCTGCAGAGCTCCGCTTGAGCTGCTACCAGTATCCACAACGCCGTTAGTTGCAAGCAGTGCCTTATACGATTTTTGACAGTCGCTCACAGTGTCGCCAACTGCAACATTTTGATATCGCTGAATGTCAACCATCGCATACTTTTTCACCAAACCCGCGCTGTCTTTTAGCGACATAAAATACGTGGGTTGTCCGTTAATATTCAAAAGTAGCGGGAACGTTGCCTCATACTTGAGGTTTTGAACCTGACCCTCGGCAGAAAGCATAGCGCTCTCCTCGGTAGCACCCGAGACAGAATAGAAGTGCGACTCCGCTGTACGTTGATTAATAAGCACAAATCCAATTATTGAGTTGTCTGAGGTCGCAGAGGTAACTCCGGTGTACACCCAAACATCATCGTCTTTGGCAATGTAGTTATATCCTGGGTTGCCCGAGGTTCCAGGAGTTGTTTGCTTGACCCCCTCTTGACCTAGCCAAGAGTTCCACCAACCTTTAACATACAAACCGCTCCAGTTGTATTGCTGAATGAGCAAGTCTGTAGGATACGCGCGGTCAACCCACTCAGGAACGCTCTCTATAGGCAAGTCTTCGCACTCACCCGTGCTCGCATTGCAAAGAACAACGCGCGAAATGGTTTTGCCTCCAAAAAGCCCGATTGTGTATTCTTGCACGGGACAAACCCAATAAGGAACTCCGTCCTCATCAATCTCAAACGACTTTTGGTCGAACATATAAGTTGGATATTTTAGCTGTATATAGCGATCAATATTGTTTACAAACGGATCGCTCTCGGAGTAATAAATTGGATTTTCGAGGCGCACAATTTGGGTGTCCTGCGATGCCATGTCAACAATCACATATGCAGGAATACCGTTGGCGCTGTTTGTGAACCACTTGATAAAGTCCGCATAATTAAGGGGGCTCACGCGCACCGGTCTGCCTTGAAAGTTAATCTGACTATAAATGTCGCTTATCTCAAACTGCGAAACATAATCTGCAATCTCACCCATTGTGCGATTGCCCAGCAAAGCGGCAGAATCTCTGTCAATCACGGGGATTGAGTTATAGTCTACCTCCTGAATGTCTTCGCTAAAATTCTCCTCTGTAGTTGTTAAAAGCGAGGCATAACGGTCGGCGTTTCCAGGGAAGAATGTTGCCGACATCAACATCCCCAAAATGCCAATTATTATCACGGCGAGGGGAATTATCGACAGCCTCTTAAATTTAAGCGCCTTTTTAGGATTTTTAGAGTGATTGTTGGTGCCTTGGCTATACATGGCGCGATAAGCTCTAAAAGCCAAAAACATGGGGAGCATGATGAGCAAGCAAACAAAGATCCACAAATCAATGTTGTGGATATTGATTGCTGGATGAAACCACCAATAGCAAAATGCCAAGACCAAAACTAGAATTACAACAGCAATTATGAGAGACTTTTTGCCCATATTTTTCCACTTGTCTGGAATTTTGATATCAAAGTCGGTGTCGGGGTCAATGTCAAAATCGAAGTTAAAAAACCCTCCCTTTTTGCCATTGCCTGACGAACCCGATCCAGCCGATCTCCAAGGGTTAGATTGTTGCATAGTCTAGCTCTCTTTCTGTTTTATTTGAACTGCGACGGGTGCTTTTCAAAAAAGTCGGTCTTTGGAGGAAGCTCCTTTAGTGCGTGCCCCCCACAATCAATTTCTTCTTGCAAAACAAATGGTTCGTAACCATCAAAAATATGCTCCCAGCTCAAAAACTCATCATCTGAGCAATTGAGCGAAAGATAGTTAATTATTTTATGCGTTCCAGCCGGAGCAATGGGCTCCATTAACACTGCAGCCACTTTTAACATAAAAAATCCATCACGCAAAACCTGAAGCTGCTCTTTAGTCTCCTCCTCATTTTGGGGACGCTTTGCTCTAGCAGAATAAGACTTGTTGGAGTCTCGCAAATATGTGTCCATAACAGCGAGCGCAGAGTGAATTTCGTAGTTGTACATACATTTTTCGTACTCTAAGATTGCCTGCGTTGCATCTTGCAAAACTTGCTGGGTAGGCTTGCCCAGGGGCAGCTTGCCATCATTAATATTTTGGGCAGAATAGAAGCACGACCTTGCAAGCCTGTTAAATATGTTGGTTAGAAGCGCACTTTCTTTAAGCGCTGGGTCGGGAGCTTTTTGGTTGGCATTTGGATCGTAGGGCTTTGGCTGAAAACTAACAGACTTCAAACCAAGACCCAAGGCCAAAAAGTGAGCTCTGAGCTGGTCAGAGTTGTAATGCTCGAGCAACTCTTGTGCCATGGGAGGCTTAACTTTGCCAGACGAGCTTGCCTTTGAGTTTAGAAAAAGCAGGTGGTGATTTGCTATTAACTCCGTTTGCCTGAGCTCGTCTCCTTGTCCCTCCGCATTGTGATGCCCGCTTTGCATAGCAGACCACATCGCCGTTTGAGCTACTCCATAAAAATAAATGTTATCTTCGCCTATGAACTGGAACACCTTGGAGTCGTCTGAACACCACCAGTCGCGCCAATTTTCTAGCGGCTCCCCGCGATGCTGCAGCACAGCTGATGTAAACGAAATTGGAGCCCACAAAGACTCCGGCCAGCACCATACGGTGAGGAGGTCTTCGTCTTCTAGCTGTGGAGCGTGCACGCCCCACTCAATGTTGCCTGTGAGTCTAAAGGGCACTAACGCCTTGCCTGTGCGAAACCTTACGCCCCCCTCTTTAAGGATATCTCGTGCGAGGTCGCGGTCTTGAATACAGTCAAACTCTATAGTAAACGAAGACTTGCCTTTCTCCGCTTTTCTATAAATGTGCTTTGGAAGCTTGGTTGAAACTGCGGTATATTCATCATAAAACTTGTTTTGAACATAAATTAGAGGGGGCTCTAGGAACTCCTCGATTGAAGTCACAGCAAAAGGTCGTATGCGTCCAGCTTGACGCTGGTTTTCTACATGTTCTTTAATGATTTGACCATAATCTGGAAGATTAAAATACCAGTTTGTGACCGGACGCAGCTCGGGCACAGTATCTGTAACTGACGACTTTGGAGCTATCAACTCCTCGGGATTAAACTGGTGACCCAAGTCGCACTCATCGGCATATGCTTTTTCTGACTTGCAGCCTTGAACGGGGCAACGTCCTTGAACTTGGCGGCCATTTAGGAATGTTTGGGCCTCCACGTCGTAGAATTGCGCGGTTGAAAGCCTCGAGAGCTGTCCATTTTTGTAGAGAGTCTCAAAAAAGTAGTTGGTCATTAGCTGGTGAGGCTCTTTGGCATATCCTAGTCCCGATCCCTCGTATATATCTAGTGAGATATTGTAGTCGTTGAGAGTTTGCTTTTGTGCGTTGTGATTGACCTCGACGTACTCCTCTATTGAGCCTGTGAATTTGCCTGCCTCGACTGCCTTGCGGTGTCCCTCCATAATTGGAGAGCCGTAGCAGTCGGTTCCAGAGACAAAAATGACGTTTTTGGCACCTATGCGATTGCGCAAGAACCTTGCATAAGCATCGGCTGGAACATAGACGCCGCCGATGTGTCCAAAGTGAAGCCCCTTATTGCCATAAGGCATGCCCGCTGTAACAACTGCTCTTTTGGGGAAGTGCGGACGTGGGTTGGGGTTGTTTGCGGGGGTATGGCAGCTTGCACCACCTTTGCTGTAACCTCCGTTATTGCTAGCGTTCCCTACGCTGCTGCCGCCGCTATTACCGCTGCCGCCGCTGCTGCCGCTGCTGCCGCCGCACGCGTCACACGCATCCCCTCCATGAGTCGAAGTAGACTCGCGTCCTTTTTCCCCATCATATTTAGCATTATCTATAGGTTTGCTCAAGATTGCATCACCGTTTATCCCTTATAAGTTCAAAAAATAATTCGCAGCGTTAATTATAAGCTTGCTGCTACATTGCAAGTTCAAAATTCTATACGCTCATATATCTATTCTACAGCAAGACCCAGCTCAACAATGAGTTTGCATAGCTCACTAAAATCTATTCCCATAGCGCGGGCGGAGTCTGGTATGAGCGAGGTTTTTGTCATTCCTGGAATTGAGTTGGTTTCGAGCATCCATATTTGGTTGTTTTCGTCAATTATGAGATCGGACCTCGAAACCCCCTTGCAGCCTAAAACTTTATGAGCCTCAATAGACATTTCTTGCGACTTATTCGTAAGCTCCTCAGACAGAGGGGCGGGGCAAATATGATCAGAGCCGCCGTCTTTATATTTGGCCTCAAAGTCATAAAACTCGGCATGAGGAACAATCTCTATCACAGGCATAGCAATTGGCTCGGTGTTGCCCATAACTGCAACAGTTATCTCAGTACCCGCAACAAACTGTTCAATCAACACTAGGCTATCGAGCGATTCAGCAAGTTGTAGGGCCTCATCAAACTCCGCCTTATTCTCGACAATCGAAACCCCGAAAGCAGAACCTTCGTTGGCAGGCTTTAGCACCATTTTGCTGCCAAGTTTTGCGGCAGCTTGCTCGTAGGTGATAGTCTCGCTCTTATTGATATTAATAGACGCCGGAGTGTTAATTCCATATGCGCGATAGAAAACCTTTGACTTTGCTTTGTCCATCGAAAGAGCACTTGCCAAAACCCCAGAGCCAGTAAAAGGCAACCCTAGCTCGCAGCAAACGCCTTGAACGCAGCCGTCCTCGCCACCCTTGCCATGCAAGCAATTAAACACAATATCTGGATTGAGATGCTCCAGCCTATCTATGTAGTGAGGCTCCCCTGTATCAATTTGTATGACCTCAAACCCACAATCATTAAGACCTTGAGCCACCGATTCGGCCGACTTGATAGAAATCTCTCGCTCGCTACTCTTTCCCCCATACAAAAGCGCAACATGAATTTGCTGTGGTTCGCAGGGTTTTATATTAAGCATTTGGAGTAGGTTATCTTGCATATTGGCTCTCTCCTAATGGTCTTGTGGTGTGGAGGTGTTTTATGTTTTTGTTTGTTGCCGAGGCTCTAAGGGCTGCGTGCGCCTGTGTGCTTATACGCTTGTGCTGAGATATTGCTAGACCCAAAAAGCTCTCTTTTTAATTTTCAAACACTAAGCCAATTTAGGCAATATTTATTTTTGTTAAAACCCATGAGCGACTTATTTGGGTTTTAAGGTTTCATTCCCTTTGAATCACCAAAAACACACCCTTTTATGAAAACCTTCTAAATGACATTACAAGTTTTATGCAAAGGGTGCATCCGCATTGTTCGATTGTATATCTGCGGTTTATTAAAGATAGATGCGATGGGATAAAAAGGTAGATGGGGAGTATCTGCTATTTCTTGATTTTTTCATACCAAACATAGCACGAAAAAATCTTTTATATAAAGTTAGGGGCTGTACCTTTTGATACAGCCCCCTATATCATCTTCCTTTCTTAAAATCTATTGCTTATTGCTTCTAGTCAATACCTAAAAATTACATCGCAAAAGCTGGGACTATCCCCAACAAAGCGACAGCATTTGTGTTGGACGGGGAGCCATTGTAGTGCACATAGCCGAAGTAGAACCCGTTGCCAACATACGGCGAGCGAAGCCCCCAACCCGATATATTAAGTCCAGCAGGGGAAGCACCACATCGGGTATTGTACAAATTTTCCAAGGCTTTATTATTACTTTGTGGACTCGTTGTTTTGTCTTTGCACCAAGTATATTGGGTTCCTTCTTTTTTATACCATGAACCTACATAGGAACCACCGCTTGATTCTCCAAATATCTCACTGTAAGACAATAGCCAGAATTGGTCAGTTGTTGTGTTACCTTCTGTCCAGCCTTCGTTTATGTTACCAGATGTTGCTACCTTTGTGATGGTCTTGGCACCAGTTGACTCGCCACTTACGCAAAGTCCAGATAAACCTTTTGCTACGTAAGTTTTCATTAATGTTTTTTTCATATTAGAATTTACCCAACCGCCATAATTATTATTTGTGCCGACATTCATATTATGAGCAGTAGGCAACGAATGACATGCCATAAATGTTATAACAGAGCCATCACTATCATGTACGCCTACATGAATGATACGGAACTCTACATAAGCATTTGCTCCTGACGTAACAGCATCTGAGTTTTCACCATCATCAGATACCCCTGGCGAGTTCCACTTAGTATATAAATGATATTCATCACTATTCATCCATTTTGTATACATAGTAGTTAGAGCATCTTTATCCATACCGTCAGATGTTTTAGCTTGGTTACCACGTAGAACCTTCATATCTTCATCAATTTGAGCTTTAGATCTAACCATTGATTTTGTTGGATCTTGGTTTGCTGTAACATAGCTCAGCTGCTGCTCTTTCGTATCATATTGTATATAAGCTGGTGCAATCCAGAATGCAGCCTTATCAGTTGAGCTTGGTATAGCTTGGTAAATCGACCATTTAGCACCTGTAGAAGTTCTGCCTGTGTAGTTGCCTTTTCCTTCTGCATAAACAGTATAGTTTTCACTTACTGCTGATTCCGATGAATTACCAGTCAAATCATAATCCGTACCTGCGGTTAATGTTGTTCCATTTAATGTAACAGTTACAGTTGGCGTAATATTTGCAGTTGAATATGCGTAAGACGAAGGTGATGCTGTCACTGTTGCATTGGCAATTGAAGCTTGTGCAATTGTCCAAGTGCCTGATAGACCACCATCTTTAACTTTGAAGTTAGAGCCAGCTGCTTTGACTGTAACTGTATATGTATTTGCATTAGTTGCAGATTTTGTGCCATCAAGTGTGTAGTCTGTACCTAGTGAAGGTGTACCGCTATTAGAGCTAACTGTAATGGTTGGTGTTTGTGCTTTGCCATTATAGGTTCCTGTATAACTCTCATTAGTAGCAAATTTAATTGAATTTAATGTGGCTTTTTCAATCTTCAATGTGCAAGTTGTTGTGCCTGTGAAGTTACCAATACCTGTAACAGTTACATCTTGTTCACCTGCATATGTTCGCGTGTTGTAGTCTAGGCTAAATGTACCGCAATCTAGATCTCCTGCTTTAACAGTAATTTGATTTGCATTTAGAGTTTGTTCAGAACCTGTATAGGTAAAGGTTACACCAGTGTTTACAGTTGCACTTGTAATAGATGCAGCTTCGATTTTCCAGGGTACACCTGATACTGAACCTGTAACATTAGTTGCACCAGCTTTTGCACTTACAGTTGCTGTGTATTTAGTGCCATCATTCAAAACTTGTGATTGCTTATCACCTGATACTTCTAGCTCTTTAATGTCGTCTGCAGTTAGTGTCACAGAACCTTTTTCTGCCTTAGCTGAAGTAATTTCTGTAGGTAATTGTTTTGTACCATTATATGTTGGATTAGACAATTCAGCACTGCTTAGAGTTGCTCTGTTGATTTTCCAATCGCCTGTTGCTGTGCCTTGGTAGTTGCCTGTGCCACTAACACTTACTGTGTGTGAACCTGCATTTGTTTGCGTATCAGAGTCGTTATCTACTGTGTAGTCTTGACCTTTTACAAGACCAGTTAGGTTACCTGCTGAAACAGCTAGTGTTGCTGTTTGTGCTTCACC
>CAVLCC010000054.1:0-12725 GCA_963661535.1 Senegalimassilia sp. | reverse complement strand
TAAACACTGTTGTAATCAAAATTAACTTATTTAGTCAACGCGATTACAAGTACAATATAGCACTAGTTTTAAATAAGTCAACGCGTTTACTTAAATTTTTTTAAATATTTTTAATTTTGGTTGATTTTGTAGTTAAAGGTTAGTGCAGAAATAAAAATCGATGCCTTGGTTAACATAGGTTTTATAAAGCTCTGTGATTAATTTAAAACATTCATCAGCTAAAGTTTGGATTGTGTCACCATCATCTTTAGAAGTAGGACATCTAGAGAACAAACCATCAAACACAGCAGCAGCTAACCTGCTTAGTAAATCAGCATTCTCCATTGAGATAAAACCCTTATTTGCAGCACGCCTCAAACAAATAAGCTCTCGATCTTGAATGTTTGTATTTAAGATAACAGCACCCGTAAAACCATCGAACTTTACCATTTCAGACGGAAAAAGCCTGTAGTATTCAAGCATATATTCGTATAGATTATCTTCTCTTGGATCCGAAAAGAATAAATCGTAATATGGTTTATTCCAAAATGCGTCGTCAATAAATGTCTTCCAGTCCATTAAATTTTTTTGGATAAAGTTGAGGTCATCACGATTCCAGTCAATCATGTTTCGCTTAATATAAGGCTGCAAAAACTTAACAGCAGCAACCATCATCAAGTCTCTCTTATTGTCAAAATGGCGATAAAGAACTGCACACGTGCAGCCAGCTTCATCGGCTACACGTCGAACACTTAGTGCATCAATTCCCTCTTCCTCCATAATTTTGATAGCAATCAAAACATATTTTTTGCGAGTATCAAGGGTCTCTTCTTGTGTTTCTTTTTTCTTTCTCGCCATTTAGTTTTATCCTCATAAATGGAGCCAAAAAGCCTTATTCACCCAACGAATTGCCAGTGTAGAGCTGGTAGTATTTGCCCTTTTGCTCAATCAACTCATCATGACTGCCACGCTCAATAATACAACCATGATCTAGTACCATGATACAATCAGCATTCCTAACGGTAGATAGTCTATGTGCAATAACAAAGCTGGTCCTACCGTCCATTAAAGCGTCCATACCGCGTTGAACAAGTGTCTCGGTGCGTGTATCAATAGAAGATGTTGCCTCGTCTAAAATAAGAACAGGAGGATTTGCAACAGCTGCTCGAGCGATAGACAAAAGCTGTCTTTGTCCTTGGCTCAAGTTGCCTCCATTGCCCGAAAGCTGGGTTTGATATCCATCGGGCAAACGCGTTATAAATCCATCGGCATTAGCGAGCTTTGCAGCCTCTATGCACTCTTCGTCAGTTGCATCTAGCTTGCCATAGCGAATGTTATCCATAACAGTTCCGCTGAACAAATTTACGTCCTGCAAAACAATACCCAAACTGTGGCGCAAGTCAACCTTTCTAATTTCGCGCACAGGTATTCCATCATATGTAATTGTACCTTCTTGAATATCATAAAAGCGGTTAATGAGATTTGTAATAGTTGTTTTTCCTGCGCCAGTTTCTCCAACAAAGGCGATTTTTTGACCAGGCTCGGCATACAAATTAATGTTGTGCAGAATTACTTTTTCTGGCGTATATCCAAACACAACATTTTCAAAAACTACTCTGCCTTGCATCTCAACTAGGTCAATCTCGCTTTTACTCCAACTATCTGGAACACTAACTCCATCGCGTTTAGCTGCAGCTTTTGCGCCTTTCCAAGCCCATGTTCCGGTTCTATGATCTGCCTCGCAGAGCTCTCCTGATTCATCTTTACTAGCTCTAACCAGAGTAATTTGTCCACCGTTATCTTCTGGAGTTTCGTCTAGCAACTTAAATACACGCTCGGCTCCAGCCATAGCCATAACAACCATGTTTACTTGCTGGCTCATTTGCGTAACAGGCATCGAAAAACTCCTATTAAGCGACAAAAATGCAACAAGAGTTCCAAGTGTTAAACCTGTAAAACCGTTGAGAGCAAGCACCGCCCCCAAAATAGCGCACAAAACATAACTTATGTTTCCTATATTGTTGTTTACAGGCATTGTTACGTTGCCATACATGTTGGCTTTGTATGCACTTTCACGCAACTGGTCGTTAATAACCTTAAAGCCCTCAATAGCCTTTTCTTCGTGGCAAAAGACTTTTACGACCTTTTGACCCTCAATCATTTCTTCAACATAGCCATTTACTGCACCCAAGTCGCGCTGCTGATTAACAAAATGAAACCCTGCTTTTTTAGCAAGCCTTGCAGTAAAAAACAGCATCATGAAAACCATGAATACAGAGAGTAAGGTAAGTGGAATATTTAGAACAATCATGCTTATAAGCGTTACAACTACACTTATGCTTGCATTTATAAGTTGTGGGATAGACTGACTAATTAGTTGTCGCATAGTATCTACGTCATTTGTATATACCGACATAATGTCACCATGTGGATGTGTATCAAAGTATCCAATTGGCAGAGTCTCCATTTTGGTGAAGAGATCTATCCTTATGTGCTTAAGTGTTCCTTGGCTAACATTAACCATTATTCGGTTGTATCCATAAGAACACACAACTGCAATCATAAAAAAGCCAGCAAGCTTTACGAGCGAGGCTTTTAGAGGTCCAAAATCTGGAACAGATTGCTGGGTTAGAGGCACGATATAGTCGTCGATGAGTGATTGTAAGAATAAACTTCCAACGAGCACGCCCACAGCAGAAACAATGATGCATATCACAACAATAATAAACGAGAACTTGTAGTTAGACATCATGTACTTTAAGACCCTACCAAGCATACCTCGGCTGGCACTGTCAAATTTTTGTCCTGGCATACGAACGTTGCCACGGTGACCACGCGGTCCTTTTGGTGCATTTTGCTCATCAGTATTTATATTGTTATTTTCCATATTTTTTTGCTCACTCATTATGCCTCACCCCCTTTCGTTATGTTTGGGTCATTTTTAGACACAACCTCATCTTCGGCTGATTCTAACTTGTCAAAATCTCCCCCGCCACTAGTTTGTGTCTCATATATCTCACGATAAATTTCGTTTGTTTCCATAAGTTCGCTATGTGATGCAAAGCCGCTTATGCATCCATCATCTAGAACAATAATTCTGTCTGCATCCTCAACACTACTAACTCTTTGAGAAATGATAATCTTTGTGGTTCCTGGAATTTTTTGTGCAAATGCGCGGCGGATGCTTGCGTCTGTTGCTGTATCTACAGCACTTGTTGAGTCGTCTAAAATAAGTACTTTTGGACGTTTAAGCAAAGCACGAGCAATACATAATCTTTGCCTCTGTCCGCCAGATACATTTGAGCCGCCTTGCTCAATAAAAGTATTGTAGCCATCTGGCATCTCACCAATAAATCCATCGGCACAAGCCTGCTTGCAAGCTTCTATGCATTCCTCTTCGCTAGCATTCTCATTGCCCCATCTCAGGTTTTCTAAAATGGTGCCTGAGAACAAAACGTTTTTCTGCAGCACAACAGACACAGCATCACGAAGCACCTCAAGGTCATATTTGCGAACGTCTATATCGCCTACCAATACCTCTCCGCTTCCCACGTCATAAAGCCTACTAACGAGGTTAACCAAAGACGACTTGCCTGAGCCTGTGCCTCCAATAACACCTATGGTTTCACCAGCTTTTATGTGCAAATCTATATCGTGCAAAGTCTCTTTTGCTGCATCTTTTTTGTATGAAAATCCAACATGATTAAAGTCAATCTTTCCATTAGGAACTTCCATAACAGGATTATCTGGGTTAACAATATCTGGAGTTTCGTCTAGCACCTCGTTAATACGTCTAATGCTAGCTAGACTCATAGAAATCATTACAAAGACCATTGAGAGCATCATCAAAGACATAAGTGAACTCAATAGATATGTAAACATAGATGTTAGCTCGCCAGTTGTTAAGCTTCCAACAACAATAAAGTTAGCGCCCAACCAAGATATTGCAATCATTGAACCAAATATTGCAATCATCATAACAGGCATATTGATCGCCAAAATTGACTCCGCTTTTACAAACATATTATAGAGATTAGTTGCAGCGCGCGAGAATTTTTGTGTCTCATGTTCTTCACGAACAAAGGCTTTTACAACACGTATTCCTGAGATGTTTTCTTGTGTGCTTGCATTTAGATCATCATATTTTCTAAATACGCGATTAAATAGAGGCATAACCTTAAACATAATTCCAAAAAGAACAAATGCAAGACATATAACAACAACCAAAAAGATTGTGCTTAGCGGAACGTTTACAACAAATGCCATTGCCATTGAGCATATAAGCATCAAAGGACCACGCACGGCAATTCTAATTATCATTTGATATGCATTTTGCACGTTAGTAACATCAGTTGTTACTCTAGTAATTAGACCCGCGGTTGAAAACCTATCGATATTAGAGAAAGAAAATGTTTGGATATTTTCGTATATTGCATATCGCAAATTGCACGCAAATCCAGCAGAAGCATCTGCTGCATATTTGCCTGCTAAGACTCCAAAACCTAAACTTAAAAATGCAATCAATAACATCAATCCGCCATAAATTAGAACATTTGTTATATTGCCAGCATTAACACCCTGATCAATTAAAATTGCAATTACAAAAGGAATTAAAACCTCCATAAATACTTCTAGCGCAGTAAATATGGGGGTAAGAATTGTTGAGCGTTTATACTGCCCAATATACTTCATAAGTTTAGAGATCATACGATCGTTTTTTATAGTTCTAAAGTTATCTAAATTGTCAAAATTCTCCTCATTTGTTAGAACTTTTTGGTCTTTAGCTTGTGACATGTAATATCCTTGACGCTCCAATCTATCTTTATAAGTTTTTTGCCTCTAGCCTCTATAAAATTCTTCAGTCTTTATATATTAGCTTTATATATGCATACTAAAAACTAGTATTTTGCGAATTTTGCAAATTTATAGCTCAAATGATGAACTGTTTTTTTCTTGAGCTTTTTTGGCAGTTCGCACCAAAAATTCTTGGTTAGACTTGGTTTGCTTTAAGCTCTTAATCAACATTTCCATCGAACGCTCGGTATTATTTAGGTTTGCTAATACTCGGCGAACACCCCATACAAGTGGAGCCATTTGAGGGTCAATTAACAACTCTTCTTTGCGAGTTCCCGATGAAACAGGGTCGATTGCAGGGAAAATTCTTTTATCTGCTAGGCTGCGATCGAGCTTGAGTTCCATATTACCAGTGCCCTTGAACTCCTCAAAGATAACTTCATCCATCTTAGAGCCTGTATCGATAAGGGCGCTTGCCAAAATCGTTAGTGATCCGCCCCCCTCAATATTTCGAGCAGCACCCAAAAACCTCTTTGGAGGATAAAGTGCTGTTGAGTCAACACCTCCAGATAAAACACGTCCGGAAGCTGGTTGTGCCAAGTTGTATGCACGCGCCAAACGAGTTATGGAGTCTAGCAAAATAACAACGTCTCTGCCCGTTTCTACCAAACGTTTTGCTCTTTCAATTACAAGCTCAGACACAGCAATATGATTTTCGCATGGCATATCAAAAGTTGAAGATATGACCTCACCTTGAATTGAACGCTGCATATCTGTAACTTCTTCTGGTCTCTCGTCAACTAGCAAACACATTAGGTGCACATCTGGATTGTTGGCTGTAATAGATGCAGCAATGTTTTTTAGAATTGTAGTTTTTCCAGCTTTTGGAGGAGATACAATAAGTCCGCGCTGACCTTTGCCAATTGGTGCAACCAAATCGATTGTGCGCGATGTGATTGTATTTTTGCCATGCTCTAAAACCAGACGCTCATCTGGATATACAGGTGTTAGATCTCCAAACCTGCATCTGCCATGAATTTTGTCTAACGGAAGTCCGTTAACAGTGTCAATTCTGTGCAGCGCACCATACTTGTCGTTCTCACGCCCTGGACGTGCCTGTCCGCAAATCCAGTCTCCTTTGCGAAGTCCGTTGCGCTTAATTGTTGATACACCAACATAAACATCATGCTCTGAAGGTAGATAACCATCAGCACGCAAAAATCCATATCCGTCAGTGAATACGTCTAGCACACCCTCGCAATCAACAAAGCCCTCAGCCTTTACCATTGCATCAAGCACAAGATCAATTAGCTCGGCTTTTTTAATTCCTTTAGGAATCTCAAGTTCAAGCTCCTCAGCTTTAGCTTTAAGCTCAACAACTTTGTGTTTCTCTAGCTCCTCACGGGTAATTTGAGGAGTAGCCTGTTCGCGTTGATTGTTGCTATTAGTATGCGCCCTGCGTGTTCTTCTAGCGCGTCCAGAATTTTGTTGCTGCGAATTTTTTGTCTGAGATTGTGTGCGCTTTGTGTTACGCGATGTGCTTTTGCGCTGCTTATTGTTATCAGATGAACTCATGCGTTTATAACCTTCTCCCAATCTTTTGCAAACGAATCCATTCCTCTATCTGTTAGGGGGTGCATAATGCATTTCTTTAAAACTCCAAATGGAACAGTTGCAATGTCGCATCCCATAAGAGCAACCTGAGAAACATGATTTACACTTCTAACCGAAGCTGCAATTATCTCAACTTCTTCTCCTGCTACTCCCACATTTCTAAAGTCGTAGTTTTTGATTGCACTAACTATGTCTGAAACTTGGGTAAGACCGTCTTCTCCAATGTCATCAAAACGTCCAATAAAGGGACTAATATAACGAGCGCCTGCACGTGCGGCCATCAATGCTTGTGGAACTGAGAAAACAAGCGTCATATTTACTGCTATATTTTGGTCTGCCAAAATTCTTGTTGCGGCTAGACCTTGCGGAGTTATAGGAATTTTTACAGCAACATTTGGAGCAATTGCTGCAAGTTCTTTTCCATCTGCAACCATTTGTTCTGTAGTATTTGCCATTGTCTCGGCAGAAACAGGCCCATCAACTATTTGGCAAATTTTTTCGATATGCTTGGGGAAGTCGGCTACGTTGCCTCCCGTCTTTGAATAAAGTGTGGGATTTGTGGTAACTCCGGCAAGCGCTCCCCACGAAGCTGCCTCTTTAATTTCGTCTAAGTTAGCAGTGTCTACAAAAAACTTCATCACATCTCCTTTTTAATCTTATATTGCACCCATTAACTCCTTGTATTTATGTAATCATTTATCTTATATTTTGATTTTTTATTTGTTTGCTTTGCATAAACCTTGCATAAAACGCGTGATTGAGACCTAAATATTGCTACTTATATACAGCATTCCCAAGACGCAAACGCAGGCGTACATGCAAAAAACATATGTATATATAACCCTCTGAATAAATGTCAAATAATTTTTGTGATTTTTTAAATAGTGATAACAGCGCCTTATTTATACGGCTGTAAAGATGATAATACAAAATAAAATTTTCGCAACAACTTTTGAGGTACTCGGTTTTTGTAGGGAAAGATAGTGCGCAGTGTTATCATCTTCGCATAATGCGACAATAAAAAATCTCCTCCCTCGTGAGATAAGAGAGGAGATTTAAACAATCTAAACTTCCGAATTAAGTATTACTTAGAAGAAACTTTCTTTTTAGCTGCAAGACCTAGTGCAGCAATTCCGCCTAATGCCATAATTAGCACAACTCCAATAAGTGCAATATGCGAATCTGAAGTTTTTGTGTAGCTGCTGCTTGTTGTGCGAGCAGAAGAGGTCGAAGGCGTGCTAGAAGAAGTATCCGTGCTTATCTCAGCCTCATCTATTACGATAGAGCCTTTTACGAGTGTCACGCCATCTCTTCCTAAAACAAGTGTTGCGCCCTCTTCTGTTGCAATATATTCATCGTCATCAATAATAACTTTTCCGTTAGGTGGAACAATAACAGTATCTAGCTCATCATCTGGAGAGTTGGCAGTAACAATAATCTCAACACCAGATCCATCGGGGTTTGTAACTGTTTTGCCACTTCCTCCAGCGATAATACTTTCACCCTCGTGCAAAACTGCAGAGCCCTTAGTAATAGTAACATTACCATCTTCATCAATGCTAAACTCAGTGTCATTGCTTGCCGTTGTGTAGGTTTGATCGCCTACCGTAAACTTATCTCCAGATTTTTCTACAACAATCTCCGTGGGCTCACCATTAATAACAGTAGTTGAACCAGTATTGGTTTGTAGAACCACAACCACTGGCGTTGCATTATCTCCCATAGAAATGCTTGCACACGTGGCAGCAGGAACTATTGCCTTATCTCCAACGTTGGGCAGGTTTGCATTATCAATATCAAGCGGGAAGCTTCCATCATCTGTGGCAGACACAAACTCGACGCTATCAATCACAATGCTCTCGTCAGTCTTTATGCTGCTTACGACACCCGCATCAGCATCTACCACATAAGTTTTATCCGCAGGAACACTAACTTCTACAGTCTTTGTCTCCCCAGCAGAATCTTTAATAACAACCTCTACCACAGTCTCTCCGGTAACTTCAAGTTTGCCCTTAGTAAGAGTTATACTTCCCTCTTCGTCCATATCGATTGTTGCTGCATCATCGACTGCCTTAACGCTTGCTTTGTTAGTCTTGAGCGCTACGCCTTTTGCAAGAGTTCCACCCTCAACTGGTGTTAATTCAGTTCCAATAGACTCAATAACTGACCCATCAGATGTAACGGCAGCCAAGGCTTGTGCAACTGTTGCATATTTTGAAACAATCCCGCTTGAGTCTGTAACTTTTGCCTGTGCAACTGCTGGAGCTGCAGCATCCTTTAAGATATCAGTCAAACTAGCATTAACATCTTTTGTTGGAGCACCGCTAATTGTTATAGATTTATTTGCATTTAGAGTTGCACTCAAGCCAGTATCCACAAGAGATGCGTTGATTGCTTCAACTTGAGTCTGAGATAAATCGGCATAGTCTTGCGCAGCTACGAGCGAAACATCGCTAATAGAACCGAGCACGGTTTGTTTTAAATCCCCTGTTGCAGTTATTCCTGTTGGAGCCTGTCCAAAATCAACTGTCTTCTCCGCAACATAATCTTTTACATCGCCTGCGTTAATCCAAAAATCTACGCCACCATTGTTTATCAATCCACTAGCATTGCAAGCAGATACACAAACCCAAACATTGCCCCCAGTATTTGGAATTACACTTGAGTTATCGTCAAGAAGCTTCTTAACATTTATATAAGGATCTGTGGTTGTGGTGCTTGCATAGTCTTTATCTGTGCTATCTCCAACGCTTACATCTTTAATGTGAGTAGATAGCGTATTTGAATTTACAACATCACTGCCGCTTGTAGCATCAGACACATAAACCGCACAACTAAATTTGCTAAATCCAGCATATGTATCGATAGTGCTATAGTCTGCACCCGTTAGATAAAACAAATTTCCTGTTGTTGAACAATCCCAAGAAAGCTTATCAGTTGCAGAAGAATATGCAGCATTCATCATATTGCTAGCACCAGTTTGCCCCAGCACACAATCGGTTCCATACATTGTGTAGCCTGTTCCAACCTCAAACCTATCAGCGCTAACAGTTACCGCCTTGCTCACAGTTGTAGCAGAAATAGTAATTTTCCCGTTGCTAAGTGTTGCTGAGAGCCCGCTATCTGCAAGTGCGGTATTTAGATTAGAAACACCGGTAATGCAAGTTGTATTAGCCTTGGGCTCAACAACTATATTCTTAAATGAAACTTTA
The DNA here is from genome assembly GCA_963661535.1 of Senegalimassilia sp. GTDB lineage: Bacteria > Actinomycetota > Coriobacteriia > Coriobacteriales > CADBOM01 > CAVLCC01. Next base: position 3,126 of record CAVLCC010000054.1, on the reverse strand, counting down.
TTATTTACAACTTGAGTTAAATTCCCAGAGCCACCAGATGTTTGCAAAGAATCTGGGAGAGTTATCGCAATATTCTTATCCGCAGCTGATGCAGAAAAATCTAGAGTTCCAGTTTCGCTATTATATACAATGCCCTGCTCAGTTGGCTTGTCGGAGTGGATGTAGTCCGCATCGCTTTCGGATGCTCCATTAGCAAAAGGAACATCACTAGTTGAAGTGTCTGTTGTTGTATAAACTCCAACATCTGCTCCCGAGTTCAATCCATCTGCGCCTATAGTAATCGTTTGATTGTCTTGCAGATAAATATTTGACTCAACATCGTCTCCTAGATTTAAGCCAGTGTTGTCATATATCTTTGGATTACCCGAAAGTTCAATAGTGTTATTGTTATTACCAGAGTATACGGCACCATATTTTGCCCTGTTTCCAGTAATTTCACCCCCGGTCATACTAAATGAGTTTGAACCATTTGGGTGCAAAAATACAGTACACGCAGATACTTCACCACTTTTTTCTCCACAATTTTTGATGGTTCCACCACTCATATTCATTGTTCCACTATTAGCAATATAAACCGTGGTGCCCTCATTATTGTAGTAGAGCGAATCGCAGTTTTCCATCAATCCACCATACATGTTAAAAGTTCCACCCCAAACACGAACAACACCACTACCCGCCGTGCAGTCTTTTATGACAGCACCATCATACATAGAAAGTGTACCAGAGCTGTAGATACATATAGTGCCCCATTCTTTTAGATTCTCATTTGCATTAAAGTCTTTTATAGTAGCTCCACTTTGCAAAATTAATCCAGCTGAACCGCTGTTATTCTGTCCTACATTTATCAGTGGTTTAGTGTGAGTTGTACCATCTTTACCATGTCCTGCGACTGTTATGTTTTGAAGCGTTACTGTGCCTGAAGTTATTGTTAAATAAGTATTTGAAGTTGTGCCTGAGATTGTGTGTGTTCCACCATCTGAAGTCAAAGTAAAATCTTTGCCTGCATCAATGGTTAGGGTTGTGTTTTGTTCAATGTCTGTTAGAAGATAAATTGTGCCTCCACTAGAAACCGCATTATATGCATCGGCAAGTGTGGCAAAAGGCTTTTCTCTAGATCCATCTAGGTCAGTTCCTGTTGAATTTGCCGAAACATAAACACTTGCTAGTTCTGCAAGAGTTGCCTCTTTGTCTTCGTTGTTTGTTTGAGATGTATTGTTAGAATTTGAGTTTTGGGAGTTAGAGGATTTGGTAGAAGAATTAGCAGCAGCCTCTTGATTAACGGCTAGAACTGCTTCGCTTATACTTGATGGTTCATTGTCTAAGTTACCATCACTTTGTGCTTGATTGTCTTGTGAATTTGCGTTGCTGCTTGAGCTGTTGGAGTTTATTTGCTCGGAAGACTGTTTAATTGAATCATCAGCTTTTTTAGCTGCTTCAACATTTTTAGTTTGCGATGGTGTTGTTTGAGCATCGTCTTGAGGCTGCGCATATACAGGAGCCGGAACAAGCGATAGTGTCATAATTACCGAAAAAAGTGTGCATAAAATTTTATTGGTTTTTGTTGATTTCATAAGCCTTATTACCCCTCAAATTCTCTTATATAAATTTATCCAAATACTCTTAGTGCAATTTATGACACAAAGGCAAAAATTCGTACATGCAAAGCTTTGGATAAAATTTTGCCAAATGTTGCAATACATTCTTTATAATTTGAACATACTAAAAGCTTAAAAGCAAGGGTTTATAGGGTAAATTGACACTTTTATCCAGCAAAATAAACCCCCCTCACCCTATAAAATTTTGAATCGAATAAAAGATTATAAGATGTATTTCTAAAAAGATAGTAAGGGGGTATGGTTAGAAAATACAAATATGCTTGAGACTAAAACGAAAGCACAAGCATAACTTTGCCAGCTATAACTTCCACAAAGGCGTCTTTAGAAGTTACAACATTTGAAATTCCAAGTCCGCAAATGCCTTGCAGCTCATCACATTCTTGGGGGTACAAAACTCCGCTTTGGGTCACCGTAGCGCTTCCGTCATAAGCAATGACGCTATATTGGTCTGCCTCATTCAAGCCCAATTCACTCAAGCGAACATAAGAGGGCTTTGACGCAGCAGAAGTTGCACCAGAAAGAGATGAAGCTTCCCCCGTACAAGATGATGAAAACCCAGCTGCACTTCCAAACTCAACACGACCAGATCCAACTCGCTCCAAAAAAACAACAGCACAATGTTCGTCAACTGCCACAACAGGAAAATCGCATTTTCCCATAGAGCCTAGAGAAGCGAGCTCATGATCTAGTCTGCCACCAGCAAAATTAACAACAATAGCCATGGAGTTGAATCTCTCTTTAACACACATAAGAGCAAGCTCAAGGTCTGTATTGTCTTTTTGCGGACTCGTAACAATGGAAGATACTCCCATGATCTCATAGCGGTTGTATAGTTCTGGATTAACAGAATCCATATCACCCACCATGAGCTCAGGAGTAATATTGGCACGCTCGAGCCACTCTAAACCGCAGTCAACAGCGATAATCTCGTCTGTCCACATTGTGAGGTTCCAAAGTAGCTCAGACGAAACACCACTAGGACTTCCGTTGCACAAAAGGCATACGCCTTTGCCTGCCCAAGCTCGCTCGAGCGCAGCCAAAAAAGCATTACTCGCTATATTATTACTCGACATATAGTTATTCACTATATACATCCTCGGGATACAAAACGCTATAGCCAGCTTCATTCAAGACAACCGAGGCTCTCTCAGGGTTGCGAATTTTTAGGATGTCAACCGCTTTATTATTGTTAGATGTAAAGCAATATCCATATTCGATATTTATATCTGAGTTGTCCAAAACCTCTAGCAAACCAGCCAATCCACCTGGCTGATTATCTATAGCAATGGCAGACACCTTTGTAATATTTACACGATATCCGGCATCTCCAAGTGTTTCTAGAGCCTTTTGAGGTTTGTCACAAATAATGCGTGCAACTCCATAGTCTGAGCTATCTGCAATAGTTAGCGCATGCATATTTATGTTTGCTTCTGCTAGAGTTTTACATAAAGATGCCAAGCGACCCTTTTCATTCTCTAGAAAAACAGTAATTTGATCAATCATGCTATTC
>CAVLCC010000053.1:6366-12760 GCA_963661535.1 Senegalimassilia sp. | reverse complement strand
AGCTTGAGCAAACTCGTTCGCTTAGCATAGACGAATACTGTGCCTTAATACAAAACCGCAACGAATACATTGCAAACGTTCTTGCAAAAAAAGCAGACAATGTGCGAAAAAAAATATATGGGAATAAAGTCTTCATACGCGGACTCATTGAATTTAGCAACTATTGCAAAAATGATTGTTTATATTGCGGTCTGCGAAAATCAAATTCAACATGTGATAGATATAGGCTTTCGCATGAGCAAATTTTGCAATGCTGCAAGCACGGTTATAACCTGGGGTTTCGTACTTTTGTATTGCAAAGTGGAGAAGATATATGGTGGAGCGACGATAAGCTATGCAAGTTGGTTGCAGAAATAAAAAGCTTGTACCCAAGTTGCGCTATAACGCTCTCAATTGGCGAGCGAACATACGAAAGCTATGCTGCCTTGCGCGAAGCTGGTACAGATAGATATTTGCTTCGCCACGAGACTATATCGCCTGAGTTATATGACAAGCTCCATCCCAAAAATATGTCGTTAGAAAACAGGGTTGACTGTCTATATAAATTGCGCGAACTTGGATATGCGGTGGGCTTGGGTTTTATGGTGCAAGCCCCGTTCCAAAATGCATTCGATTTAGCAAAAGATCTCAAATTTATAGAGGAGTTTAAGCCTGAAATGTGCGGGATTGGTCCGTTTGTGCCACATCATGCAACTCCATTTAATACAATGCCCGCAGGAACTGTTGAGCTAACTTGTTATTTGATATCTATCTTGCGACTCATCTATCCAAGCATGTTATTGCCTGCAACAACATCTATGGGTTCAGTTGATCCATTGGGCAGGCAAAGAGCAATTAAAAGCGGTGCAAATGTAGTTATGCCAAATCTCTCCCCTCTAAGTGTTCGCAAAAAATATGAATTGTACGACAATAAAATTTGTACAGAAGATGAGGCATCAAAATGTTGGAATTGCTTGGGCTCAAGCCTTGCTACACTAGGATATAAACTTGCAGTTGATCGTGGAGATATGATTAAGGAAGAAGACTAATTATGGCTAGCTATAAATATGATCTGGCGTCAAAGTGTGCAGATGAGTTTATCAATCATCAAGAATTGCTAGATACTTTGCAATATGCCCAAGAACACAAAGATGACATTGAGCTAATTGATAGGATTTTGCAAAAAGCGCGTCCTGTTCAAACATCCACTGGATGTGTGTGCAGTGGGCTAACACATCGCGAGGCATCGGTGTTGCTAGCGTGTGAAATTCCGGAGAAAGTCGAGGAAATCTACAAAATAGCACAGGATATAAAGCTTAAATTTTATGGAAACAGAATTGTTATATTTGCCCCCTTGTATCTATCTAACTATTGCATTAACGGGTGCCTTTATTGTCCTTATCATCTAAAAAATAAAACAATTCCTAGAAAAAAGCTAACGCAAGAAGAAGTTAGAGCAGAAGTAATTGCCCTACAAGATATGGGACATAAACGCCTAGCAATTGAAGCAGGAGAAGATCCAAAGAATAATCCTATTGAGTATATTTTGGAGTGTATCGATACAATCTATAGCACCAAGCATAAAAATGGCTCAATTAGGCGTGTAAATGTAAATATTGCTGCTACCACGGCAGAAGAATATAAGATGCTAAAAGATGCAGGAATAGGAACATACATTTTATTTCAAGAGACATATCACAAAGAAAGCTATACGCGCCTGCACCCTACGGGTCCTAAGAGCGACTATAACTACCACACAGAGGCAATGGATCGTGCAATGCAAGCAGGAATTGATGATGTTGGATTAGGAGTGTTGTTTGGACTAGACAAATACCGCTATGAATTTGCAGCGCTCATAATGCATGCGCAGCATTTAGAAGCTGTATATGGGGTTGGTCCTCACACAATTAGTGTTCCTAGAGTAAAGCGTGCAAGCGACATAGATCCTAATGTTTTTGATAACTCAATTTCTGACTCTATGTTTGTAAAGATTATGGCATGCATTCGTTTGGCAGTTCCATATACTGGCATGATTATTTCTACACGCGAAAACCAAGATGTTAGGCAAAAAGCATTACACGCAGGAATTTCGCAGGTAAGCGGTGGGTCTCGCACATCTGTGGGTGGGTATACTACAGCTGAACGTCCCCATGATACTGAACAGTTTGATGTTTCTGATCAACGAACCCTAGATGATGTTGTTGGTTGGTTGATTGACAATGGACATATTCCATCATTTTGCACCGCATGTTATAGAGAAGGTCGAACTGGAGATCGCTTTATGAGTTTGTGCAAGAGTGGGCAAATTCTTAATTGTTGCCACCCTAATGCGCTTATGACCTTAGCTGAGTATCTTGTAGATTATGCTTCTAATTTAACACGCGATAAGGGATTTGAATTGATAGATAATGAACTCAAAAAAATTCCAAACAAAAATGTTGCGACTAAAGCGTGTGAGTACATCAAGAATATAGAGACCTCAAACAAAAGAGACTTTAGGTTCTAAGCGGTTTTGGATTTTTATTGAGAAGTGTAAGTGCGTTGTTTGAAAGCAATAAGCGAGCTTTATAAAAGCACATAAGAAATGGGATAGAGTTAACTTTTAAAAGCTAGGGCTCTATCCCATTTTTGTTGTATGTCTAAAAAGACTTTTTATTAACAAGCTACTAGGCTAAATGAATTGCTTTAGGATTTTGCAGCGCAAGCCGTTGCAGGTTCTGCTGCACCCACATCCGATAGTTCAGATTTTGTATCTGAAGTTGCTTTAGAATTGTCTTCATCTTCATTAGGTGGAGCATCTACTTCGCATGCATTATAATTCTTTAGTCCCTTAAACAGAGCTACAACCATAATTGCAACTAATATAATAAACGGGAACGCCAGCAAAATTGCAGCATTTTTTAAAATATCCAAACCACCTAAGTAGATAAACAAAATTCCGTTTGCAACAATAAAGATTCCCCAAAACATTCTCATTGCAAAAGATGGAACATAATCTCCGCCAGAGCTTACTTGACCAGCAACATAAGTTGCAGAATTAACTGTTGTAACAATTAGTGTAACAACCAAAAGCATAGCGCAAGGAATAATTACTTGCGAGAAAGGAAGTTCACGCAGCATGAGATACAAGGAGTTGTCGGTATCGTTAACAATTGATGTTGCAAGACCATTTACTCCTCCAAATAAATCGAGATAAACAGCCTCTCCACCAAAAAATGCAAACCATAAAAAGCACAAAACTGCAGGAACCAAAGCACATGCTAAAACAAACTCTCTAATTGTGCGTCCTCTAGAAATGCGTGCCAAAAATCCTCCAACAAATGGAGCAAATGCTGCCCACCATGCCCAATACATCATAGTCCATGAGCCACACCAGTCAAATCCAACTTTTTCAGCAACAATATTATTGTTGTCTGTAAAAAACATCATCCAAGGAACATTTGCTATATAGTCTCCAATACCCTCAAAGAAACCTTGAATTAGATAAACGCTAGAACCAAATAGCAATACGAATAAGAGCAAGAAAAATACTAGGCCTAGGTTAAGATCACTAATAAACTTGATTCCTTTTTCTACACCACTTAGAGCTGAGCCCACAGATAGCACACCAATTATGAGTGCAACAATTGTTATAACTATAAATCCTGTAGGTAGATTAAATTGAAATCCCAGCCCACTAGTAAATTGTGTGGCAGCAAAGCCTAAAGACATTGATGTTCCACAAATAAGTGCTACTAGAGATAAGACATTGATAGCTTTACCAATCCAACCATTTATTTTGTCACCGAGTAGCGGGTAGAAAGTTGAACTTATAAGACAGGGAAGTCCTTTGCAATGCATAAAAAATGCCATGCACAAACCAACCATTCCATATAAACACCATGGAGTTAAGCCCCAGTGAAAAAATGTGACTTGCATTGATTGACGTGCAGCCTCTGCTGTAGCGTCTATCGTGAATGGAGCCGTAAGATAATGACTTACTGGTTCAGTGACTCCATAAAATACAAGACCTACACCTAGACCCGCACCAAAAAGCATTCCCATCCAGCTCAAAAAGGAATATTCAGGTTTGTCATCTTGCTTGCCAAGTTTTATCTTTCCAAAACGACTAAAACCTATTATAAAAAACGATATTAGAACTACAGCATAAATTAGAACATATACAAATCCGGCAGATTCTAATATGTTTGTAATGATTGAAGAAAACACCTCCCCTGTTTGAGTAGGTGCTATCAAAATAAGCGCAAATAGCACAAGATAAATAATCGCCGTTGGAATTACAATACCCTTATCGACTTTCCCTATTGACTTCATAGAGTAACAACCCCTTTAGCGCCACAGATACCGATAGGCGAACAGAACATAGCACATAAATTTAGCTTTAGTGCAAATTTGTAAATAGCTATATTCATTTTTCGTCTGAAGAAATAAATAAGTGATTTGCTATTTTTTAAATTCAAAATAGCTAGGCGTACACATGAAAACTCCCCACGGCATCCGTGACTATCTTTGAAGGGAAATGACAACATACCTAATAAAAATTGCTTAGCCTTAGGTTTTATCAGAACAGCTCTCATTTGCAACGCTTTCTCGTTGTTGGCAAATCACATGCTTGCTCCCTAAGTTATATGCAACTTAATTATGTGAAAGAGCCAACAGGCTTATGCTGCATTTTTTTATAAATTGGATACATATATTGTTTTATTTGTATACCCTAAAAAAATATGCAGCCCTAACTTGTAGAGTTTGCAAGAACGATTGCACGCAACCATAATAAGCAGGTGCCTAAACATTGGTGCAATAAATACCCTCCAATAATTTATTGCACCTTTGTTCTTGCAAAAACAACATTGCAAGCAAGAAATATTTTGGTTTTTTGTTTGATTGCTATTCTTTTACAAAACTGCAATACGCATTTCTCAATGGAGCGTTTAATTAAATTTGTCTATATAAACGCAGCCCTGAGAAACATGGGTTGCTTTTTTATAACTTGAATTGCAAATCAAATTTCCGACTCACAAAATCTACATATCTATAATAACGCTATTTTTGATTTTTGCAAACAGTTAATTTTAAAAATGTTTAATTTGTGTTAATGCGATAACAAATAAAATAAATAATTCAGGTTTGATATTTGCAAAACCCGTGTATAGAGTCAAATTTTTTATAAAGTAGTGCTTCTTTTTTGTGCACTGGATTTTCACTACAGATTATATTAAGAGATGATTTTTTGTGGGTTTAAATTATTCTTTTATCTGAAAGAAATCTTAAAGAATAAGCAGGTTAAGTGGTATTTTTTATAAATATTCAGAGTTGTTTCAGATGTCATTTTTATTCTTGATAAAACGCCACAGAGATATGGTTTGTTTTTAAGGAGTGTAAAAAATGAGCAAGTTTATAGATACATTTAAAAGAAAAGAATGTAAATATCTTCTAAGCTGCCAACAGCGCAAAGAAATTATTGAAGTAATTTCAAAACACATGCACCATGATGAGCATGGCTTGTGCAAAGTGGATAGTTTATATTTTGATACATCAGATAACTCGATAATTTGCAGATCTTTAGAAAAGCCTCTATTTAAAGAGAAACTTAGGCTTAGATCTTACAGTTGCATTGATGAGAGTTCATCACATAATATTTACTCAGCAAATCAACCTGTGTTTGTTGAGCTAAAGAAAAAATATAAAGGTGTTGTTTATAAACGTCGAATTAAAATGTCTTATCAGGCTGCAATGGAGTTTTTGTCTGGTGCTCCATACTGCAAATCAATTTGTGAAAATCCACTAGAAAACGAGATTGACCAGCAAGATGCTCTGTCTGATCATAATCGTCAAATTGCTCATGAAATTGAAGCGTTTGCAAATCAGGGTTATGCTCCCTTGCAGCCTGCAATGTTGATTTCGTGCAATCGTGAAGCTTATGCGCAAAACGAAGTTGAAGCAGCAAATGATAACGTGCTGCGCGAGTTAAGAATAACTTTTGATTGCGATATTAAATATAAAGAGTGCAGTGGTTTTGTGGGTTTGGATAGCAAAATATGTGAGAGCAGTGGTTGGAATGATTTGCTTTTGCATGGAGAGGTGATTATGGAGATTAAGGCTCTAGGTGCTTATCCAATGTGGCTTACGCAAGCTTTGCAACAAAGCGAGATATATCCCACATCGTTTTCTAAATATGGTGAGTCTTTTTCGGCAATTTATAACAAGTCGCAAAATGTTGCCGTTTCTAATAGTTCGATAAGTGCAGAGTCAGAAAGTTTATCTGATCCAAAGTCTGCGCCAAAACATCTGAGAAAATCAAAGAACTCAAGTTTTATGGGTATTCCTCAAGTGTCTTAAATTCAGTTACAGCGATTAAACTTACAAAAAAAATTAGAACTAAATCTCAAAAAAACTAGGTATAGCTATTTTAAAT
>CAVLCC010000053.1:0-6281 GCA_963661535.1 Senegalimassilia sp. | reverse complement strand
TTTAAATAATTCAATAGAAATCAACCGATTGACAAGGAGAACAAATGGATCTTTTATTTTCGTCTGTATTAGAAAGCGCAGATACAACATCTAGTGCAGCTTATATCTCGAGTTCTGGATTTGTGATTGCTACAATTGCATCCATTGTGTTAGGAGCTGTAATTGCTTGTATTTATATGTTTAAACACAGCTATTCAAAAAACTTTGTGATTACACTCGCGCTTCTGCCGGTGATGGTGCAAGTTGTGATTTTGCTAGTAAATGGAAATCTTGGTGCCGGAATTGCTGTTATGGGTGTGTTTAACCTAGTTAGATTTAGGTCTGTTCCTGGCAGTGCAAAAGACATCGGAAGTGTATTTTTGGCAATGGCTGTAGGACTTGCAACCGGCATGGGATATATTGGACTTGCTGTTGTGCTAACAATCGTTGTTGCAATATTTAATATTGTGTATGTATGCACATCTTTTGGTGAGCAAAAATCTCCTTCTAAAACTCTTAAAATTACAGTGCCTGAAGACCTAGATTTTGAGGGAGTTTTTGAAGATACAATCTCAAAATATTCAAACGACTTTGAGCTTATAAGCGTGCAAACAACTAACATGGGAAGTTTATATCTGCTTGAATACAGAGTGCGTTTGAGCGAAACGGGACACGAAAAAGAAATGTTAGATAACATTAGGTGCCTAAACGGCAACCTTAAAGTTGTGCTAGCTCATCAAGCACCCGAAAGGAACGTGTTGTAAATGTTAAAACTTAGGAATACTTTTGTAGCGTTTGCAACTTGTGGCGCGCTTGCATTGGGATCTGCTGGAGTTCTTGCAGGCTGCACACAAGGTAATGCCACCGCTGAAGAATCGAATGAAACCACAGTTGCAACCACTATTGATGACTCTGCTTATGACTTTGAGTTATCATCGCGAGATTTAAACGCAAGCTATGACGACTCTAATGTTGTAAATGTAACTTTTAATGGTGCTACAGCCACAATAGAAAGCGGATCATCTTCACAATCCTCGTCTAGCGACCTAGGTGCAAAATTTGAAAATGGTATTTTAACTGTATCTAAAAGCGGAACTTATGTGCTAACAGGCCCTTTAGCCGACGGTCAAGTGCATATTAACGCAAGCGATAGCGATAAAGTTCAGCTTGTATTAAACAATGCAGAGCTAGCTTGTTCTACAGGACCTGTTATTTATATTGAGAGCGCAGATAAATGCTTTGTAACTCTTGCAGATAACACGCAAAATACGCTAAGTGACGGAAGTAATTATTCTATTGGAGATGACAGCGACGCTGGAGGCGCAATCTATAGCACTTGTGACATTACGCTTAATGGAAATGGATCTGCTACGGTTACAGGATCCAAAAAGCATGGTGTATTTTCTAAAGATGATATAGATGTGGCTAGTGGATCGTGGACAATAAAAGCAACTGCTGATGGCATTCATGGACGCGATAGTGTAAAAGTATGCGGCGGAAACCTTGTAATTGATGCAGGAGATGATGGAATTGCCTCTACTAATGATGAAAAAGTTGGCAAAGGATATGTTGGTCTTGACGGTGGAAATATTCAAATAACAAGCTCAGATAAGGGCGTTGTTGCATATGCATATTTGCGCCAGTCTGGCGGAACAATAAAAATCAATGCTGGAGATGACGGATTGCATTGTGATGGTTCTTTGCATATAAGTGGTGGCAATGATTCAATTGAGTGCGGTGATGATGGAATACACTGCGAATACGTTTTGCAAATCGACGATGGAGATATAGATATTTCAAAATCAGTTGAAGGTCTAGAGGGTGAAAAAGTTGTAATCAATGGAGGAACTCAGCATATTATTTCTAGCGATGATGGACTAAATGCTACTGCGCACAAAAACTCAAACGAAAATTCATCTAACGGAAGTGACAAAAATTCTAGTGCGCAAAGTGCTGGAGGAGATAGCAATTCTGACTCTATCCCGCCCCAAATGCCTCAAGGAGATAATGGTACTCAAGGCAGTCCACAAGGCGCATCTCAAGGAGATACATCGGGTCAAAACGGTGCCGGTGCTCAAAGTTCTAATGGAACTAATGGCACTACTCCCCCTGCAAAACCTGATGGTTCTGAGCAATCTGGAGGAGCACAACCTCCACAATCTAATGGATCTGGACAAACAGATGGTTCTAGTCAACCCAATATGCAGAACAACGATGGATCTACTCCCCCAGAAATGCCTGATAATTCAACTAATGGAGACGGCTCTCAAATGCCTAATAACGCAGGTGGACCCGCCCAAGGTGGTGCAGGTGGTGCAGACGAATATGATGAGTCTTGCCAAATAGAAATTAATGGAGGTTACTTGGTTGTTAATGCATCAGGAGATGGAATTGATAGCAATGGAGACGTAAAGATTACAGGTGGCGTGACTTTAATCAGTGGTCCTACTAGTGATGGAGATGGTTCGCTAGATTATGCAGGTAGCTTTGATGTTTCGGGTGGTACGCTTTTAGCTGCAGGTTCGTCTGGAATGGCTCAAAGTCCATCATCTGTTGCACATGGATACATTCAAGCAAATGTATCAGGACAAGCAGGTCAAACCATTGCAATTACTGATGAGTCTGGAAATGTCCTTGCATCATTTACCGCTCCAAAATCATTTGCACTTGTTCAATTTGTTTCTGATAGTGTTCAAGATGGCACAGCCTATAAGGTTGTAACGGATTCAACATTAAGTGGTACAAACTCAGATGGATATACAACCTCTGGAACTGTTGCAAGTCAAACAGGAACATCTGTTAGCGCTACTACTTCGGTATCTTCTGGGCTTGCGCCTAACAATGCAGGCAATAATGGTGAAATGAAGGGTGGAGATAACAAAGGTCAAGGAGGCACTCCTCCAAATCAAGGCTCTACAAGTTCTAACACAACGCAAAATAGCGGTAGTGCTGCACAAAGCAAGCCAAGCTCAGGTTCAGGTTTACAGAACTCACAAAATGGTGCAACTACTACAACAACTGTATAGTCAAACCAAACATATAAACAAATATAAAAAAGGACTCGCTTTCATGACGAGTCCTTTTTGCTATATATTTTAAAACTTTATGCGCCCAAAGCTTGAGCGGTTGCAACAGCAACTGCAACAGTAGCGCCTACCATTGGGTTGTTGCCCATACCAATAAATCCCATCATTTCAACATGAGCAGGAACAGAAGACGATCCAGCAAACTGAGCGTCTGAATGCATACGACCCATTGTGTCTGTCATTCCATAAGATGCAGGACCTGCAGCCATATTATCTGGGTGCAAAGTTCGTCCAGTTCCTCCGCCAGAAGCAACTGAAAAATACTTCTTGCCTTTTTCGGTAGCCTCTTTTTTATAAGTGCCTGCTACAGGATGCTGAAAACGTGTTGGATTTGTTGAGTTACCTGTAATTGAAACATCAACGTCTTCGTGCCACATAATTGCAACGCCCTCGCGCACATCATTTGCGCCAAAGCAACGCACGTCACCTCGCTCGCCTTTTGAGTAGCGTTTCTCATTTACAATATTTAGTTCACCTGTTGCATAATCAAAATCGGTTTGAACATATGTAAAACCATTTATGCGAGAAATAATTTTTGCAGCGTCTTTGCCAAGACCGTTTAAAATAACGCGCAATGGCTCTTTGCGAGCCTTATTTGCATTGCGAACAATTCCAATTGCCCCCTCTGCTGCCGCAAAACTTTCGTGACCTGCCAAAAATGCAAAGCATCTAGTTTCGTCGCGCAAAAGCATAGCGCCTAGATTTCCGTGACCAAGACCAACTTTGCGATCATCTGCAACAGAGCCCGAAATACAAAAAGCCTGAAGTCCAATGCCAATTTTTTCAGCAGCCTCAGCTGCGCTTTTTGCGCCTGTCTTTATGGCAATTGCGCTTCCTGCTGTATATGCCCAAGCCGCGTCTTCAAAACAAATTGGCTGAACGCCTTTTACGATGTCATAAGGAAGAGTTTGCATGCCAGCACTTTTGCATATTTCTTGCGCATCATCTAGACTTTCAATTTTATACTGCGACAAAACAGCATCTATCTTATCAATTCTGCGCTCTTTGCTCTCAAAATCTGCCATTTTCTACTCCTCCCTGGGATCGATATATTTTGCTGCCTCATCAAAGCGACCATAAGTTCCTGATGCATCTTTTAGAGCTTGACCTGCATCTATGCCACTTTTAATTGCTGCCATCATTTTGCCAAGATTGACATATTCGTATCCAATGATTTCGCTATCTTCGTCTAATGCCAGTCTTGTAACATAACCTTCAGTCATCTCTAAATAGCGAGAACCCTTTGCACGTGTGCCATACATAGTTCCTACCATTGAGCGGTCGCCCTTGCCAAGATCGTCTAGAGCTGCACCCACAGGAAGACCGCCTTCCGAAAATGCAGTTTGTGTGCGTCCGTATACTATTTGCAAAAACAGCTCGCGCATAGCAACATTTATTGCATCACAAACAAGATCAGTATTGAGTGCCTCTAAGATTGTTTTGCCAGGCAAAATTTCAGAAGCCATTGCTGCAGAATGAGTCATTCCAGAGCATCCAATTGTTTCTACCAATGCTTCTTCGATTATTCCATCTTTAACATTTAGTGTGAGTTTGCATCCGCCCTGCTGAGGCGCGCACCAACCAATTCCATGTGTAAGTCCACTAATGTCAGAGATTTCTTTTGCTCCAACCCACTTACCTTCTTCTGGAATTGGTGCTGGCCCATGATTTGCACCTTGCGCAACTGGGCACATGTTTTCTATTTGAGCCGAATAAATCAAAGCTCCACTTCCTTTCCATGTTGTAGACACTTCTTAAGTTGTCCAGCAAATAAAATTTTAACGCTATATCTATAAAAATTGTTTGAATTAACTCAAAAAATTTCTATGAATCTAGAAGTTGCGTCAAAGTCTGCATATAAGAGAGCATAAAAGCGAGCTATAAAATTTCGTAGTGTAGATTTTTTTAACAAGGTTTTAGCTATTGATAAAAATTATCCAAGACACACGTATCAAGCAAAAGTTTCATAATCATATGATCTCCCTCGCTTAAGCTCTTCTAAAAAATCAAAAGTTGAAGGAAGAGGATTATCAAAATTACATGTGGATCTTTTAAGCAAATTTAGAGTTTCTTCATCAGATACGCTAGCCATTTTATCTGACTTGCAAGCATCTTAGACATTGGGAAAACATAGTAGAGATTAATTTCTTAGAAAATATCGAGGCAAAAAAGGCTGCAGAAACAGCCGGTAATTCAAATGATCTTTTTATGAGATTAACAGCCTTTGCAAAAAAACCGTTAGTGCCAAATAAAACTGTAATATTTTTAGATGAAGTACAAGAATGCAAAGAGATTGTTACGGCAATTAAGTTTCTTATGGAGCGCAAAGATTATGACTATTTATTATCTGGATCTATGCTTGGAGTAGAACTTAAAGGGATATCATCTGCGCCAGTGGGTTTTCTTAATACTATTAAGATGTATCCTTTAGACTTTGAGGAATATTGTTGGGCAAATGGAATTTCTTCTGAAATAATTGGTGAGGTTCATCGTTGCTATATTGAGCATAAAAATATTGATGAATTTATTCATACGCGTCTTCTTGAACTCTTTTATAGATATTTAATTAGCGGTGGTATGCCTGATGCAGTTTGTGCATTCATTGAATCAGATGATGTAACAAAAGTAAGAACAGTGCGAGAATCAATTGTATCTCAATATAGATGGGACATAAGCAAATATGCAGGTAATAGAGCGCGTATCGTTAAGAGAATCTTTGATTTAATGCCTTCAGAGATAAGTCGTCAAGATAAGCGCTTTGTTGTTCGCAATGTAGAAGGAGACTCGCATTTCAATCGATATGATAATGATTTCTTGTGGCTTGCATATGCAAATGTTGCTCTTCCAACATATAATGTTACAGAGCCACGCTATCCCCTAGCAGCAAATATGCAAGCACCTAAGTTTAAACTCTATAACAGCGATGTTGGCATACTAACTTATCAATGCGGGATGGATGTTATTAGAAAACTATTTGCAGATAGAACAGATATAAATTTTGGAGCTATATACGAAAATGCTGTTGCCCAGGAGCTGACTGCACATAATCATAGTTTGTATTATTTCAAATCTAGAAATATAGGGGAGCTGGATTTTGTTATTCAATCTAGCGCAGGCAAGGTTATGCCTATCGAGGGTGAACTACAACCAAGCTAAAGCTTGCTTGCTTCTTGCTTCTACCACTACTGCATTCCTAACAATTTACATTGTCGGCTT
>CAVLCC010000052.1:0-14198 GCA_963661535.1 Senegalimassilia sp. | reverse complement strand
AAAGCGAGTGGTTGAGACGCTCTGTTTCCATGGACACGCGGGCATAAGCACACACACGCTTTTAACGCTTTATCAAAGGCCCTTGTTTTTGTATCTGTTTTACTTGTTTTACCATGTCAAACGCTCCTCATTTGAGTTATTTAACCCTTTGAAAACGTGTAGATATCTAGGAGGATTATTCTTCCCAAACAGCGAAGAATGTGGTATAAAATAGATACAGATGGCGAGATAAAAGCTATCTCCAAGTGCCGGGGGCTTATCCCCCGGCTTTTTCACATCTAGGAGACTATGTCAAAAGAGTTGAGCATATTCGTTGATGAAAGCGGAGATCGAGCGGGTTTGTCTCGATACTACTTGCTCACACTTGTCTTACATGATCAATCCAAATTAATCACTGACAAAGTAATGAAATACGAGGATTCATTAGCACAGAAAAATCTACCCAATACGCCCTTTCATTCCGAACCTTTGTTAAATGGTCGAGGTGATTACAGGAATCTTTCGATTGAGTCGAGAAAGAAGCTCCTCTATTCGTTTAACGTCCTAGCACAGCGTTTGCCAATTTTGTATAAAACTTTTATTTATAAGAGAAGCGAATACCTAGATCCAAACATTTTGTCAGTTCGCATGAAACGCGACATATCCAATTTGCTATTTGAAAACCTTGAGTTCTTTCAGCAATTTGATGAAGTCAAGGTATACTACGACAATGGTCAAGATATCGTAAAGCGGGCGCTAGATGAGTCGCTTGGATTTGTTTTATCTGCTGGTGTTGTGAAGCAACGCAAAACATCTATGGTGGATTATCGTCTTGAACAAGTGGCTGATTATTTTTGCACCATTGAACTCGTAGCTATGAAATACGCAACTCATGAGGACGGAGCAACATACAATAAGTTCTTTGGTGGTATCGGCGCTTTTAAGAAAAACTGGTTAAAACAAGCCAGGAGAAAGCTGATTCAATAGGGCACTATACTAAACGCTCCATAATTTGAAAGGTTTTGACACCAGAAGAAGTCGTCGACATCTCTTCCTTATTTAAAGCAAGTAGTAGTACAATAGTTACATTCTGAATCCGCAAGAAACAGGGAGTCGACATGAGTGCTAATGAAGAACTTGATCAGTTAAAAAGTCTTTTAGAAAAAGGCATCCTTACACAAGAAGAGTTTGAGGCAAAAAAGAAACTTCTTGAGGATCAGAAAGGCACAGAGCCTGAGTCCTCTAGCATTTCAGAAAATATATCAGATGCCGTGTCATCAAATGACTCCCCGTCAACGACAGACACCAATATACAATCTGTTGCACAGAGTTCCGAAGTGACACAGCCTGATGGTCAAGATGAGTCGACTCTAGAATCTTTCCAGGTAAACGAACAGAGTCAAAAGCAACCTTCCGCAACACAAGAAACTTATAATGAAGCCTATAAGGTTAATACCGAAGAGAGTAAAAGGATACCCCTTTTTAAGAAGACGTTAGTATTTTTCTTAAAGTGGATAGGCATTTACCTCGGAATTTTTTTAGTAACAAGCCTAATTACTCTGTTTAGCGTGGCGTCTACAGGAAGTGAGACATTTTATTATTCTACGATTCACTCACTAGGTGTGACTTGGGCAGTTGATTTCTTGGCATTTATTCCATTTGTAGCGGCCTTAATCGTCATTGAAGTTAGGAGGAGGCGCAAAGACAAAGATTTAACGGATGACGATAAGAATCAAGAGACAACAAAAAAGTCAAAGAAGGTTACATTAAAAGTGGTTTTGATTCTTCTTATCCTGCAAATTCTACTCATTGTTATAACCTTTGCTTTCCCTGTTCACAGTTGGGCTGAAGCCACTTGTACTACGCCTAAAACTTGCACTATATGCAAAATGACAGAAGGTGTAGCAGAAGGGCACGAATGGAAAAATGCTACATGTACGGAACCAAAGCAGTGTAGTCGTTGTGGCATAACTTTTGGAACAGCACTTGGTCACGATATGGAAAAGATGACTTGTACTGAAAGTAGTGTTTGCAAACGCTGTGGAATAGAAATTTCTGCAACTGGGCACAAATGGAAAGAGGCGACTTGTACAGAACCTAAAACCTGTTCTGTTTGTGGCGCAACCGAAGGTGATGCACTTGGACATACCACCACAAACGGCACTTGCTCAAGATGCGGACAGTCAATTTTTGAAACAGTTACTGGAAGTGGTGATGATGTTATTGAGGGGTTACAGCTTAGTACTGGCATGTACCGTGTCCACGTCACTAACTCTGGCTCTAGTAATTTTGCTGTTTGGGCAGATGGAACTAGCAGTTCAAGAGACTTAAAGATAAATGATATTGGGTCGTATGACGGTTATATATTCCTTGCTGGCGGAGATACTTACAAACTCGAAATTAAGTCTAGCGGTTCATGGTCATATACCGTTGAGCAGCTTCAGGCGACCACAAACACTACTTTCTCTGGAACAGGTGATTATGTTACGGACAAAGTTTCTTGCTCTTCGGGGACATGGCATTTTTCTCACGACGGTAGTAGCAACTTTGTTGTAAAAGCCTACACGACCAACGGAAGAGACTTGTTGGTAAACACAATAGGATCTTACGATGGAAAGAAGTCAGTTACAGTTCCTCAAGGAAGCTACGTGGTTTTTGAGATCAATGCTGATGGAAACTGGAGTGCAGAGAAACAATAGAATAACTACTAACTTGTGACTGCCATGAATGACATGCTTATTGTTTAGGCAAATAAGCATGTCTCAGACATCCTCCTAAAAGGCAACTTCATTCTTAAATCTTATATAATTTTACTCCACGGAGGATTTCTACCGCGGGATAGACCAGCGGTGTCTGAGCCTCCAACGAAAGAGCCACTAGCGCGCCTCGCGGTTGCGTCCTACATTAAAAGTTTAAATACGCAAACTTGGGCTCAACTCAAATACAAGTAGTCTTGCATTGTCATAAGGTATATTAAAATGATTGAATGTCAAAAATATGCATGGCATAAAACGCACGGCGCAAAAACACGGCGCAAAACAGAAAACAAAAACCAACCAAATAAAGAAGGTCTTAAAACATGATTATGCAAAACTACATAGCGGAACCCGAAGATTTTGTGCTCCCGCCCGAGTTATATACTCCGGTTGACTCCCCTAACTACAAGCCTGCCTACGCTAGACATAGTGCCCAAGATCTAAATCTAGTTGTTGAGGGCGGAGCACTTAGAGGCATATTTGCAGCAGGCGCAATGGACTTTTTGATGGACATGGGGGTCTGGGCAAAAACAACAATTGGAGTTTCTGCTGGAGCCCTATCGGGCTTTAACTACGTGGCAGGAAGCAGAGGAAGAACATGCTATGTAAATCTTCGCTTTTGCACCGACTGGCACTACTTAAGTCTAAAATCGTTCATACTAACCGGAAACGCATACGGAGTTCAGTTTGCATTTCATGATGTAGCAGACAAATACTGCGCCCAGGATAACGAAGGGTTTATGAATTCCCCAAGCAAACTGATTGCTGTGCTAACCAACCTAGAAACCGGACAGCCAGAATATCGCCTCATTAGCGACCCTGCCAATGACTGGCCTTATATCCGCGCATCGGCAGCAATGCCTTTCTTGTCTCAAACTGTTATGCTCGATGGCAATCCATATCTTGATGGAGGGGTTTCTGACTCAATACCCATAGACTATTCGCTCAAGCTCGGTGCCAAAAAACATATTGTTTTGCTAACCCAAGACAGAAGCTACATCAAAAATCCATCTCATTCTCCCGAGTTTGCAAAAGTCGTATATAGGCAATATCCAAACTTCGCTAAGACCATGCAAGAACGCCCAGACAAATACAACACCACACGCGCAAAAATCTTTGCAATGCACAATGCTGGCGAGATATTTGCAATTTGGCCACAAGAGCGTCCAACTGTTACTCATATGGAAACAGATCGCGTTAAACTCTTTGACTTTTATTTTGATGGATACCTTGCCGCAATGCGCAGCTGGCCAGCGCTAAAAGAGTATTTGGAGAAGTAATCCATCTTTAAGCATCCATTACGAGAGCGACTTAAGGGAAAAGACTTCTAACGACAAACACCTTTGTTGCTAAAAAGTTCAGTGCCATACAAACAAAAACTTAAGCCACAAAAAAATAGGCTCCGAGATAACTCGAAGCCTATTTTAATGTCTTATGAAACTTCTAGCAGCTTTTAAAAGCTTATGGAGCTTAAGTCACTTGGGTGTGACACTTGCGGTGTGAGCTATACGCCTATACGCCTACACGCCTGCGTGAGCCGCTGACATAACCGCATGCTGTCCAACAAACACGTGTGACACCGCCCCGAGCAACCAAGCCCCTCTACGCGCCGCCTCCGCCGCTTTCAGCAGAAATCCTATCAGCACGTCTTGCCGCCGGAGTAGGAGCACTTTCTTCCTTCATCATATCTGGAAGTTGCTCGTCGCTAAAGTCTCCGATTCCCTCGCCATATTTAACAGCAAGTTTTGCATATACAAGTTCGCGAGATTTCCACAATGCAAATATTGGCACAGCAATTCCAAATGATGAATATGAACCCAATGCCAAACCAATTGCCATTGCAAGAGCAAAGTCTTTCAGAGTTTCTCCACCAAAGAACAACATTGCAATAACAGGAATGATAGATGTTAGCGTGGTGTTAATTGTACGTGCAAAAACCTGATTTACAGAGTGATTTGCAATTGTTATATAAGAGTGCTGCATGTTTGGAGACGCATTTTCGTTAATGCGGTGGAACGACACAACAGTATCGTAGAGCGAGTAACCCATGATAGTAAGCACAGCAGCAATTACGTTAGGCGTTATCTCGATTCCAAAGAGCGCATAAATACCCACAACAATCAGCAAGTCGTGAATCAAGCTCAACACCGCGGTAATACTCATCTTCCATTCAAACCTAATAGAGATATACACAATCAAAATAATGATTGCCAAAATAAATGCAGTTAGCGATGCCTGCAACACACTAGCTCCCCAGTCAGGACCGATGGTGTCAACTGTGTAGCTGTCGTGTCCTAGATTTAGTTTTTCGGCTAGTCCCAAAGCAGATTGTGTAGCAGCACTAGGATCGGTCTCACTGGTGCGGATGATAAAACCATTGTCGGTTCCGTTAGACGAAGTCTGAATTGAAGTGCTTTGAATGCCCGCTTCTTCGCAAGACGTTCTCATGTCTTCAATGCTTAGATCGCCCGTGTTGTTAAATGTGATGCTGGTACCACCTTGGAACTCAACACTTAGATTTAGCCCGCGGAAACAAATTGCACCAACAGAAATTAAGATGAGGCAAAGCGAGATTGCAAAGAACACCCTCCTATGCCCTAGGAAGTTAATGTCATTCTTAAAATATCTAGCCATTTTCTCCTCCTCTCCTCATCTCTCCTTTTGAAACAGCTTCTTCTATATCGTCTTTAATACCCCAAAAACCAGGGTGTTTGGCAATAACTTTTGGAGCAAGAAGTCTAATTGCAGGAGCCTTAAACAAAACCATTGTTAAGATGTCGCATATAATGCCGAGACCAAGTGTAAGACCAAATCCCTTAACAGAGCCCGACGCAAAGAAGAACAGAGCCGCCGCCGTAACCATTGTAACAATGTCAGCGTCAATTGATGTCCAAACACCGTGTTTTACGCCGCTTATTGATGAAGCCTTAATTGAGCGTCCCATACGAATTTCTTCGCGGAACCTCTCAATAACCAAAATGGAGGAGTCGGCCGCCATACCAATTGTCAATACGATACCGGCAATGCCCGACAATGAAAGCGAGAACTGTCCCATAGCAGATAGCACTGCCAAAATGCCTAAGTAAAACACAGCAAATATCAACATTGCAGCTGCTGTGAGAATGCCCATTCCTCTGTAATAGAAAAGCAAGTATAAAACAACCACTGCCATACCAATTAGTGCTGAAATCAAGCCCTCAATTAGAGAGTCTTGACCAAGTGTAGGACCTACAACCTGAGACTGCGAATACTCAAGCGTTACAGGCAACGAGCCTGATTGCAAGATTGTCTTTAGCTGGTTGGCATCGTCTGCAGAATAGTTGCCGGTGATTTGCACCTGACCGTTGCTAATCTCTGACTGAACCGCAGGAGCCGATTGAACCACACCGTCTAGCACGATGGCAACCTTGCCATTGCTAGGAGCAAGTTTTTTGGTGACCGTAGCAAATGCAGATGTTCCCTCGCTGTTAAGTGTAAGGTCTACAGCATAGTCTGTGCTGTATTGCGAGGTCTGCCCCACGGTTACTTTGGTGATGCTAGAGCCGTCAAAGCAATGCTCATAAGTTCCGCTTTCTAGCGTAATTCCGCTATATCCGGAGTTTATTTGCGTTTTGGCATTTTCGTCTGTGATTGTATTAACATCAACAAACTCTAGATAACCAACTTGACCAATTGTTTCGATGGCCGCTTGTGGATCTTCTGCGCCAGGTATTTGAACCAAGATTTGATCCGTTCCCTGTTTTTGCGCTGTTGCCTCAGATGCACCGAGAGCATTAACACGATTTTGGATAACAGCAACTGCTGCGTCCATCTCATCGCTTGTGGGGGTCTCCCCCGATTGTGTTGTGGCCGTCATGACCACCGAAACTCCACCCTGAAGATCAAGTCCCTGATTGATCTTCTCGGTTGGAGGCATGAACATGAAAACAGATCCAACTATCAACAGTGCTGTTAGCACTAGCAGGGTAACTGGAACTTTCTTCCACGAAGCATGCTTCTTTGGTTGAAATCTTCCTGACATATAACCTTCCCATCTCATCCGCTGAGATCTATAAAACCTTATGCGCAACACTCAATTCTTATACGCTTTGCAAATATTTTGTGCATAGCCGTTGAACAAATTTGCACACAACCTACAAATTTTATCACCAATGCAACATTCTTAATAGTCGTTTGCGGCAGGCGAATTTATCCATTCATAAACGAATTTAGAATATGTGCCATTTTCTATTGCACATCTGGCTTTTTGCATCAAATCTAGCAAATAATGCAAGTTGTGATACGAGAGAAGCATACCCCCTAGTATCTCTTTTTGCTTTACTAAGTGATGGAGATAAGCTCTCGTGTATCCATCTGTACAAACCTTGCACGAACACTCAGGATCTAGTGGAGAAAAATCGTGAGCGTGCTTAGCGTTTCGCAAATTTATGCGTCCCTGACTAGAAAATGCTGTGCCCATTCTGGCAGTTCTGGTTGGAAGCACGCAATCAAACATATCAATGCCTGCCGCTACTCCAAGCACAAGTGTTGTAGGGTTGCCAACTCCCATTAGGTATCTTGGCCTGTCTTGCGGCAGCGCATCTGCCACTTTGGGAAGTGTCTCGAGCATCACCTCGTGCGGCTCTCCAACCGAGTATCCTCCTATGCCAAACCCAAGGTGTCTGCCAAACTCGCTCTCTAGCTCCAAAATACGCTCCACAGACTCAAGCCTTAGGTCTAGATGCAAGCCCCCTTGCACAATTGGAAACAATGCCTGCTTATCGCGCGCATGTTCGTGCGCCTCAACACACCCACGCAGCCAAAGTGCTGAGAGCTCCATCGCATCGCGCACTTGCTCGCGCGTAAAATCAATCGACGCGCATTGGTCGAGCTGCATAATTATGTCGGCACCTAGCTGCTCTTGGATATGCATGTTGTCTGCTGGAGTCCAGCGGCACTTCTTTCCATCATATATGGAATGAAAGTTGAGTCCCTCTTGGTCGAGCTTTAGTGTGTCGGCCAGCGAGAACACCTGAAATCCGCCGGAGTCTGTAAGAATTGGTCTATCCCAATTCATGAACTTATGCAAGCCGCCCGCTTGTGCTATGAGCTCAGCTCCTGGGCGTTGCGAAAGATGATACGTATTTGCCAAAATAATTTGCGCATTTATGCTGTGCAGATCATCAATAGTAATTCCTTTGACTGTGGCCTTTGTGCCAACAGGCATAAAAATAGGAGTTTCAATTGTGCCATGCGGAGTTTTAAATCTACCCCTCCTAGCGGAGCTTCCCGCATCTTTTGCAAGCAATTCAAAAGAAAAACCCACTTGTATCCTCCTAAATCCCCTAAATCTTTCTTAAGCTAAATAATAAGCATCGCGTCACCAAACGAGAGCATTCTGTAGTTTTGCTCAACCGCGCAGGCATACGCGTTCATTATGTTTTCTCTGGTCGAAAACGCACTAACCAACATCATGAGCGTAGATTTGGGCACATGAAAATTTGTGATAAGCGCGTCTACCACGTGAAACTCATACCCCGGCAAAATAAACAACCTGGTTGACTCGCCTCGTCTGGGCAAAATGCGCTGCTCCTCACTGCTCCATGCGCTTTCGAGCGAGCGCATCGAAGTTGTGCCGACAGCAACGACTCTGCCTCCCTGTTCACGGGTCTTTTCTATTGCTTCCACAGTTTGAGGCGAAACATGGTAGACCTCAGAGTGCATATTATGGTCTTCTGCACGCTCGGTGGTCACCGCCCTAAAAGTTCCAAGCCCAATCTCTAGCTCCACCGTTGCAACTTCAACGCCGCTATCCTTGATTTGCTGCAAAAGCTCAGGCGTAAAATGCAAGCCAGCCGTGGGTGCTGCCGCAGAACTTTCTCGCCTAGAATACACAGTTTGATACATCTCAGGGTCTCCCTTGTATCCATGTATATATGGAGGAAGAGGGGCCTTTCCAACCAAGTGGATTGCCTCATCGAGCGTGCCTACGTGCGACTGAATGCCAACTATGCGCTCGCCAGGTGCTGCGTCTTCTTGCCAGTCGAGCACCTCGGCTGTTAGGACGGGCTTGTCTGCGGTGGGTGCTGCGGTTGCGGTTGCGTGCGAAGTCTCACCCGCAGTTACAGACGAAGTCTCACCCGCAGTCGCAGTCGTAGTTCCACTCGCAGGCACACTGCTTGCCTGCTGCGCATAAAACTCAATCTTCGCGCCTGGCTTTAGACGCCTGCCAGGCTTTACTATCGCGTCCCACTGCGCGTATCCATCTCCCATATCAGGTCTGCGCTGACGCAACAGCAAAACCTCCGCCTCGCCTTTTGTTTGAGCTTTCTTACCAATGAGCCTAGCAGGCATAACTCGAGTTTCGTTAACAACTAGCAAGTCGTTAGGCTTGAGGTAACTAGCCACATCCTTAAATATGCGATGCTCAATTTTGCCGCTCTTTCTGCCCAAAACCATCATTTTGCACATGTCTCTTGGTTCAAATGGTTCTTGCGCAATTCTGTCTTCTGGCAAGTTGTAATCAAAGTCGCTAGTGAGCATGTTTATTGTTCCGCCTTGTTTATGTTGTTTGAATTGTTTGGAGATAAGGAGTCTGTTGAACTGCCCTTAGCATTTTTTGCATGCTGACTTTGCACTCTTGTTGAGTCTCCCTCAGCACTCTTTGCTTGCGTCGCCTGTGCTTGCACTTGTATCACCTGCGCCTGCGCCCGCACTTGCGCCGCCTGCGCCTGCGCCCGCGCCGCCTCAGCCGCAGCCTGAGCGCAGCGCTCCTTCTTCAACCGCTTAGTCTCAGCTCGCCTAGCCGCCGCAGCCTCACGCTGTTCTTGCGCCTCTATCTGCGAATACATGCAGCCGCAAAAGTTTTGCCTATACATATTTGCATTGCGCGACATCTCCACAGAATCCTTATATTGCTCCCTAAAATCAGACTCAATTGCCGCCACTCCATGTTCGCTAGCAGCCTCTTTGAGTCTAAAGTTAATCTCATCAGTGAACTGGTATGGACTAATCGTCAAAGAACTGGCAATTGCATCCGCGCCGGTTTCTTTAGCATATTGCGCAGGCTCCAAAAAGCGCATCTTGTAGCACTGCGAGCAGCGCTTTTTGCCATACGTTCTGCAATCTCCTACGGCCAAAAACCAGTCCTTTGGATTATAAGTTCCCTCTATAAATGGAATATTTAGTGACTTTGCATACTGAGCAGCCGTGTCTCTTCGCAAAACATACTCTGCCCAAGGATGAATGTTTGAGTTAGAGAAAAATATTTCTAACTGGTGGCCTTGCTCCAAAAATTCTTTTATAGGAACTGTAGAACACGGTCCACAACAAGCATGTAGAACAATTTTCAACTTTATAACACCTGGTTCACAACAAAAATGCAACTTTTATAACAGCAAAAGAGAGGCGACCAAAAATGGACGCCTCCCTTTATTTGCTTTACTGTTTATAGTAAAAAAGATTAGAGTTTTCTAACGTTGCAAGCTTGATATTTTTTCTTATCTTCGTTGTATTCAACATCGAACTCTACATCTTGGTCGTCGTCAAGTGTTTTATATCCGTCTTGCTGAATTTCACTAAAATGCACGAACAAGTCGTCCCCATCTTCGCGAGAGATAAAACCATATCCCTTATCAGCATTGAACCACTTGACTTTGCCTGTTGCCATTTCTTGCCTTTCTTTCCGCTCTATGAGCAAACTTAAGTTGCAAGCAACTCGCTTGCAGCCAATCCAACTGCCTCTTTTGAGGCGTTCGGTAATTTTAACACATATAAATCACAAAATAGACACATTTAAAGTGTTTATCTTAAAATATACGCGCAAAGGGTAGTTTTTGGATAATTTTTGCATTGCACTTATCGTATTTTGGCTAACTCCAACCAACTAGTAGCTTGCTCTTGGCAACTCTTGGCGTCTCTAGGCTTGTTCGCAGACCAAACTAAGAAAGCGTTTTGCCACTCAATAGCTCATAAGCTTGAACATACTTTTGCGTTGTTTTTTCTATAACATCTTTTGGCAAATGTGGAGGATTGCCCTGCTTATCCCAATTTTGGCTCAGCCAATCGCGAACAAACTGCTTATCAAAGCTCGGCTGACTTTTGCCTTCTTCATACTGATCGCATGGCCAAAATCTCGACGAGTCCGGAGTCAAAACCTCATCTGCCAAAATAATCTGGTCGTCAAAAATACCAAACTCCAACTTTGTATCTGCAATTATTATTCCGCGCTCGTGTGCATAATCGCGAGCCCGCTCATAAATTGCCAAGGTTTTATCGCGCAGGACCTCTGCATTTTCTTTGCCTATCTTTTCAATCACAACCTCAAAGCTCACATTTTCATCGTGGTCTCCAATCTCAGCTTTTGTAGAAGGAGTAAAGATAGGATGGGGCAATTTGGAAGAATTGGTGAGTCCAGCTGGTAGAGGCAACGAGCAAACAGTTTGGCTCTTTTTGTATTCTTCTAGTCCAGATCCTGCAAGATATCCGCGCACAATGCACTCTACCTCAAACATTTTTGCTTTCTTAACAATCATAAAGCGGCCATCAAGATAATCTGCATATGGAGCAAAGATCTCTGGCAAGTCTTTTGTGTCTGCAGATATAACATGGTTAGGAATTATGTCTGACAAAAGGTCGAACCAAAAAAGCGAAATCTGAGTTAAAACCTTGCCTTTAAGTGGAATTTCGTCTTCTAAAATGTAGTCGAACGCAGATATTCTATCAGATGCCACCATTAAAAGCTTATCGCCCAAATCATAATTGTCTCTTACTTTACCATGGCTAGTTGGTGTTATTGGAATTGGATTCATCTTGAGCTGCCTTTCTGGTTTTGTTTGTTGTTAGTGTCTAGTGTTAATTTCTGTATTTATTTATTGTATGGTGCTAGTGCTTAGCGATAGTTTTTTTAAATCTGCCGCTATTAAATCTGCCGCTGTTACTCATCGTCCATATTTTCATGCGGAGCATCATCACTTTTGCTGCCCTCGTAGTTCTTATCGGCAACATCGCCAATGTCATCTCCCCTATCGGACTTATCACTCTTGTCGCCCTTGTCCCCCTTGTTATCCGCAGAACCCGAAGGTCTCACAAACCTCGTAAGACGCATATGCAGTGTGTTTTGCTTCTCCTGCTTTTTGCGCTGCTGCTTCTTGGGCTCATCTTTAAGAAGAGGAATATATATCGTAAACGTGCTGCCTTGCCCCTCAACAGAGTCCACATGCACCCAGCCGTTATGACGATCAACTATCTCTTTAACAATTGCTAATCCCACGCCAAGTCCACCTGATGCACGGTCACGCCCAGCGTCTGCCCTCCAAAATCTGGAGAAAATGTGCTTCAAGTCTTCTTGCGACATGCCTATGCCGGTATCTTTTATAATTACCTGTGCCATCAAATCCTTGGCATGAACCTCGATAGATATGGCGCCTCCCTCAGATGTATAACGCACAGCGTTCGACAAAAT
Source organism: Senegalimassilia sp. (assembly GCA_963661535.1). Lineage (GTDB taxonomy): Bacteria > Actinomycetota > Coriobacteriia > Coriobacteriales > CADBOM01 > CAVLCC01. The sequence continues at coordinate 2,021 of CAVLCC010000052.1, read as the reverse complement.
ATTTGCCGTAGCTTGCTTAATCAAGTCTGGGTCTGCCATAACAATTACATTTGGCTCATAAGAATATTCAAACGCAAGACCCGACTCCTCCATCAACATCTGGTGATTTAGCACGAGTTCTTCTAGAGTTTCGCCCAAATTGATTTCACGGGCTTTCATTGGAGTAGATCTGTTTTCTAGTCTTGAGAGTTTGAGGAGCGCATCAACTAGCTTACCAAGCCTAATAACCTCGTTATCAAGCATACTCAGTCTTTGCGGGTCGGCGGGCAAAACTCCATCTGCCATTGCCTCCATAGTAGCTTGCATTGCCATCAGGGGGGTGCGCAGCTCGTGAGCCACATCGTTAGTAAGGCGCCGCTCTAATTCGCGGTCGTTTTCTATAGACTGAGCCATGTCGTCAAAGGTCATGGCTAGCTGTGCAACCTCATCAGATCCAACAAGGTTAGTGCGTGCAGACAGGTTTCCGCCCTTAATCTTTGAGGCAGTCTGCGTAATGCGCCTAATAGGATTTACAACACCTGTTGCAACAAAATATCCAATAATACACGATATAACCACAGCAATAATTGCCGCTAGGGTCATGGCTCCATAGGTGTTTTCTTTAAATTCTCGGTCGCTTGGAGTGAGCGCAGCTTCACCCCCACCAATCGACCAAACGCTAACTTGTCCTACGATAGATCTGTCTGCAATTATTGGTGAAGTTACACTTAGTCCTCTATTTTTTTGATCCTCAGAAGTATTGCTTTCAAACTTAGCTGCGTCTGAGTTTTGAGCAATGAGCACACCATTAGAGTCGTAGGCTTGAACGCCAACAATTCCCTTGCCATAAAAGTTTGCCATAACGCGCTCATCGCCAGTCCACCCAGAATTCTCTTCGTAACTCTCAGCCAAATTTGTTGCCGTTGTGTTAGCAGTGTTTTGCATATTTTGCATTGCGTAGTCTGTGAAGTGAGACTCCCACACAAATGCCAAAACAAGCGCGGCTATTAGAGCTGTCATAACCGACACCAAACCAAAAAGCAAAGTAATTCTGCCTTTATACGAAATCGAATCACCCAACTCTGTTCTCGATCCAGCCACTATTCCTCTGCTTTCTTATGTGTTGCGGCGTTGCTGTATTACATTGCTGCGCGGCTTTGCGATGTTGCAAATGCTGTAAATATTGCGCTAGCTAAGAATTAATCTTGCTTGCCTGGATCTTCAAACCTATATCCAATGCCATGAACTGTGTAGAGCCAAGTTGGATCGCGGGGGTCATCGCCAAGTTTTGCACGCAAATTTTTAATATGACTATCAATGGTGCGCTCGTATCCCTCAAAGTCGTATCCTAGCACCTTTTCTACAAGCTCCATGCGCGAATAAACCCTACCAGGATAGCGCGACAAAGTAGTCAAAAGTTTAAACTCACTTGTGGTTAAATCTATCTCATTTCCAGAAACCAAAACTTTGTGACCCGTCATGTCTATTACGAGGTCTCCAAATTCCAAAGCTTCGCGCTGTGGATCAGAGTCTATATTAGCTCTTCTAAGCAAAGCTCGAACACGTGCCACAAGCTCGCGAGGAGAAAATGGTTTAACCAAATAATCATCTGCTCCAAGTTCAAGACCTATAATCTTGTCTTCTACCTCGCCTTTTGCAGTGAGCATTATGATTGGAGTATCGTTATGGTCGCGAATTTCTTTGCATACCCTCTCGCCCGAAACACGAGGGAGCATCAAATCTAAAATTACCAAATCAAAGTGGCGCTTCTCAAACTCATCTAGTGCTTGTTGTCCATCAACTGCGATAGTAACCCAATAGTTTTCTCGCTCAAGATATGCTGCCACAGCATCGCGAATTGCTTTTTCGTCCTCCACAAGGAGAATCCTTCTAGTTTCTGCTGTCATTAACTTCCTCCTTAGTTTTGCAAACGCTTTGTTATAGTTTAATGCAACTTGCAACAAAGTTAGAAAATCTCAACAAAACCGACACGAACACATGCCGTCTACTGTTGGCGCAGTGTTATCTCGCTGTTGGTGCGG
>CAVLCC010000051.1:0-14899 GCA_963661535.1 Senegalimassilia sp. | reverse complement strand
ACATAAAGATGCCAAGCGACCCTTTTCATTCTCTAGAAAAACAGTAATTTGATCGATCATGCTATTCTTCTCCCCTCAAATCGATTACGCGCTTTGCCTTGCCCTCACTTCTTGGAATCGACTTTGGCTCAACCAGCTGAACTTCAATTCCAATTTGAAGCATTGTCTTAAGCTCGGCTTTAATGCTCTTTTGTAGCTTTTCGATCTTTCCAATTTCGTCAAATGGAAAGTCTGGATTAACCTCTACCTTGAGTGTAACCAAATCTAATGCGTTCTTTTGTCTTAGCTCAATTTGATACCAAGATGCTACCTGCGGGAAATGCTTCATAACATCTTCTATTTGACTTGGGAACACATTTACGCCACGGATTATAAGCATATCGTCGGTGCGTCCATGCAAGCGATCAATTCGTTTGTGTGTTCTGCCGCACTCACAAGTTCCAGGAATAATGCGCGTAATATCACGCGTGCGATAACGGATTACAGGCGAAGCTTCTTTATCAAGTGTGGTGATAACCAGCTCTCCCCACTCACCATCTGGAAGTGGCTGCATTGTAACTGGATCAATAATCTCTGCTAAGAAATAGTCCTCCGCTAGATGGAGTCCGGTTTGCTTGTCACATTCAATTGCAACTCCAGGACCCATAGTTTCTGTTAGTCCATAGATGTCATACATTTGCATGTTTAGCTTGCGTTCAATCTCATGGCGCATTGTATCACTCACAGGTTCAGCACCCAAAATACCAGCCTTTAGATGAAGTTCAGATTTTGCATCTACACCCATTTCAATTGCTGTATCAGCAATATGCATAGCATAGCTTGGCGTGCAGCACAAAATCGAAGAACCCATATTTTTTAGAACCTCAATTTGACGTCTGGTATTTCCAGCTGAAATTGGGATAACTGTGCAATGCTGAGTGAGTCCTCCGTAGTGAGCTCCAAGACCTCCCGTAAAAAGACCGTAGCCATAGCTTACATGCAAGACGTCATTTTCGTCTCCGCCTGCAAACTCAATGCCGCGTGCAAAACACTCACCCCATGTTTTTAGGTCGTGCTCGGTATATCCACTAACAGTAGCAACTCCCATTGTGCCGCTTGACATATGAATTTCGCGCACCTCCGACATAGGAACTGCAAAAAGTCCAAAAGGATAGTTGTCACGCAAATCTTGCTTTGTTGTAAAAGGAGCACGAGAAATATCTTCCAGAGTTTGGCAAGCTGTAGGGTCAAATCCTGCCTCATCAAACTTTTGTTTATAAAAAGGAATACGCTCATAGCAATAGACCAAGATTTTCTTTAAGCGCTCTAGCTGCAAATCTTCAATTTGTTTATGGGGCATGGTTAAAATGTTGGAATCGTTGCTCATTTAATCCCTTCTTCTGATGTTGATAACATGCTTTGTCTAAGCAGTTATGTTCTCGAATACAAACATTAAAAGTGCATAAATTGCACACCTTAATAGCTTGCAACAACAGATAGAAAATTTGTTGCTTCTAATAGTTATTGCAATCCATATTTTGAACACTTTATGCAAAAATTAAGTATAGTACAAGCTATATGTGCTGTTTATATTTACAAGCTACCAATGGAAAAAGTTTAACTCCTACAAGATTGGACAAACAATGCTGTCTCTCATTGTCTTTTTGGTCGTTGCATTTTTGATTTTTATCGCAATCGTTTTGGCTATTAGATGGTTTTGGGAATTTTTAGGAAGAGGCAAGCCGCTCAAAAGTGCAATAAAAGAAGGCTTGATTAGCTTAGAAACCGAAAAAGCTCTTCGTGATGCGCGGATGTGGCGTGAGGCAAATTTTATTCTTAGAAGATGGAGACGCAAAAAAAGCGATGTGAGCGATAAAGACGGCAAAAGCGGAAAGGGTGCAAATGCTGTAAGTTCAGACAAAGCTGATCTTAAAGAAGGCACAGCATCTGTAAGACCAAAGCTTACTTGGGAGCAGCGCCGCGAAATTGTAAAAGCTGATATGGAGTTTAGAGATAGATACCTAGACAGAATAGAACTAACCTTATATCAGCTAATAATTATTTTTGTTATAGGGAGTTTTTTGGGACTCATAATCGAAGAAATATGGATGTATGCAACAGCAGGTCTAACCGAGGGAAGATATGGATTGGTTTGGGGTCCTTTCTCCCCTCTTTATGGAACAGGGGCTGCATTTTTGACCCTTTTATGCTGGCCAATGAGACAAAACCATGCAAAGTGGTGGGTGATATTTTTGGTATCAGTTGTTGTTGGTGGTTTGTTAGAGCAACTAACAGGCTGGAGTATGAAGACATTTTTTCATGCAGAGTCTTGGAATTACTTACATCTTCCAGATCATATTACACAATGGGTTGCTTGGAGATTTTTGTTCTTCTGGGGCTTAATTGGACTTGTGTGGTGCAACGTCTTAATGCCAAATTTGGTTTATGCTATAGGGCAGCCAACTACGCGCAGACAAATTATATTTATTACTCTGCTTGCAGTATATCTTGCTGCCGATATCTCGATGACAATCATTTGTTTCCAGCGTCAAACTATGCGAGATGCCGGAGTTCCTCCACAAAATTCATTTGAACAATGGGTAGATACAAACTATAGTGATGAATTTATAGAAAGCCGCTTCGAAAATTTAAAGATAAAGTCTGAAGCAAACGACAAAACCACTGATTGACGCATTAGCTTTAGCTGCATTGTGTATGAGCTCACCGCGCTCGCGCCGTAAAGCTCGTCTGCCGAATAGATTGCACATCAGCTTTAGTTGCGTTGTGTATTCTCTTCGCTGTTGTTTATAGCGAACATATCAACTGTAATTACTTTGCCTTTAATCTAGGATGCATAGTGCATTACTATTGCGAATAACTATTATTTTAGCTTTGATTATAACGGTGCAATTATGCATCCTCGCTTAGGATACGCAATTCGTCTATTGCAGTTTCTACTAAACACAAAAATCTATGCGTCACATAAAAATAGCGCGACACCAAATTTGATGCCGCGCTATTTGTTTGCCATAAAGATTTTTAAGCTATACAAAAGGCCATATAAAACCTAAGCTTAAAAAATCATTACATTAGACCACTGATCAAATCTTCTACATCAGAAGAAACTGCACCAGTTCCTCCCAAAATCCAGCATTTGGTCAAGCCGCCTTTAACAACTTCTGTAATTGCAGCTGTAGAAGCATCGCTATCGTCTACAAGCATAATAGGTGCATTGTTTGCACATGATAGGTTAATGCCGGCTAGTGCATCAGCATAGTTCCAAGCTGTAGAGAAGCAAACATTAGATGCATTTAGCAAATATTGAGGTTGGAACTGAGCGTCAGCATAATTGCCACATGACCAATCCACAATCATCTTAGATGTGTCGATTCTGGTGCTACCGGCAAGCACTAGATACTCAAATGTTTGTGCATCAGCATCTTCTTGAGAAGCTGCTTCTTCATCTCCAGAATCAGAAGCCTCTAGCATAGCCTGTACTGCCTCAGGATCGACAGCAGAAGTTCCACCAACAATTACAACCTTTGTAAATCCGCCAGCCTTAATAGCATCGGCTTGCTCTTGTGTGATTGTGCCACCTGTTGCACCAAAGATAGGAGCTTTGTTTTCTGCGCAGAAAGATCCAATAGAAAGAGCATCTGCATAATTCCATGCGTTAGCAATTACGCAAGTATCTCCCCAGTTTTCTCCACCTTTTTCATAAATTTTATTTCCAGTTTCAACACGACCATTACCAGAAATACGCTCTACTTCTCCAACACATGTCATAGATTCAAGCTCTTTTGCAACGTCATCTGAAACAGCACCTTCGCCACCAAGAATATAGATACTAGCAGAGCCATCAGAGATGCGCTCAATTTGCTTCTTAGTTTCGTAGCTCAAAGCAGATGGATCCGTTGTTAGCAAAGAAGCATTCATAACGCCTAGAAGACCTGATGCAGAAAGTGCATCTGCATAGTTGTTTGCAGTTGTTAGGAAGATGACACTTTGCGAACCATCGGCAACTGACTTTTCAACGATTTGTGCCATAGTATCAATGCGTGTTGAGCCAGCAACACGAATTGTGCTCTTCTTGGATACGTGAATTTCATAAGCGGTTTTAATTGTATCAGCCTCATTTGAAGCTTCAACTTCTACTATGAAAGAGCCAACCTTTGTTGGAGTTCCAGAAATCACACCTGTATCGGCATTATATTCAAGACCAGTAGGCAAGTTGGTAACTGTTACTGTTGGAGTAGGTGTTCCTGTTACCTCAAGAGTAGCCTCATAAGTCTCGCCAATATAACCAAATGGAAGTTCATCGGTAACAAACTTAGGAACTTTTAGATTATAGAGAGCATCCTCTGCTTGTTCTAGCACAGAGTAGTTAGATACAAGTTCTTTTTGTGTATCCGTTAGTGCATCATAAGCAGTGCGTGCAGCAACAATTGTATCTTCAGAGTCAAGCGTCACGTCGCCAATCATGTCGATCTTATCAAAGACCTGTTTAGCATAGCCGCTATCAAGTGCAGCTTCTGCGTCTACCAAAGTTTGATAGTTTGGAACTAGAGCTTTCTGTGCATCTGTTAGTGCATCATAAGCAGCGCGTGCATTAGCTATAGCCTCATCGGATACGCCTGGGCGAACCTTGCCTAAAGCATAAATTTGTAGAGCAACAGAATCTGCCTGTGCCTTATTTAGAGCATCAATAGTAGACTCAGCCTCAACCAATGTGTTGTAATTTGTAACTAGAGCTTTCTGTGCATCTGTTAGTGCATCATAAGCAGCGCGTGCAGCCTCTACCTTATCAGACTTATCTAGTGTTACAGGAGTACCAATAGCATCTATTGTGCTAACAACACTATCAGCTGCTGCTTTATCAGTATCTGGAGCTTTTAGAGCTGCCAAATCAGACTCTGCACTTACCAATTTATTGTAGTTAGTTACCTTAGCTTGGGCAGAAGCAGGTAGTCCATTATAGGTCTCGCGTGCTGCAACAATTGAATCTTCAGAGTCTAAGGTTACAGGTGAAACTATTGAATTAATAGCAGCAATAGCAGCATTAACTGCCTCTGTTTCAGACTTGCAAGTTACTGCAAAGTTTAAAATTGAGCCCTTGTCATCTCCAGTATTACCACCGGAGTCCTTCTTATAATAAAGCTTTAGGGTGTATTGACCTGCGCCCAAGTCTCCTGATGTAAATGTTCCAGAATTGGTTCCAGAAATTTCGTTGCATACAGTTACGCTTGAACCATCAGGCTTTTGAAGAGTGATAGTGAGCTTGTCGTATCTAGCTTCAGATGAGACTGCATAATCAAATGAAACAGTTCCGCCATATTCAAATGTGAATTTCAAATTAGATTCGGATACACCATTGCTAACGCCTTGGCAAGTACTCTCTAGTCCATTAGTTACAGACTTCCAAGGATATGAACCATTATCCTCAATTGTTACAGCAGAGATATTCTCATCTGGGAAAGTTAAATCTTTTAGTCTGTCATCGTTGTATTCAACAATCTCTTGGTTGCAAACTGTGCATGTATATTCGTAACGTGTAGGATATACGTGCAAATCCTCGCCTACAGTATGACCTGTAGACTCAGTATAGTCAGTCTTAAATATACCGTTGCACTTAGAGCATGTATGGCTTGTGTAGCCTTTATTCAAACAATTTGGAGCAACTACAGTGCCCTCTCCAGATGCCTCATGGAAAGTTACATCTGTTTGCCATAGCAAAGCAGGATATCCAGTGCATGTTGGAGCAAAGTACCAGTTAGGTAGGTCTGCATTCTTTAGGTCTGCAGCACCTAAAAGTTCAGCAGCGCTATCGGTTGCGCCAGCACCTGATAGGGCATAGCATTTATCGTATGTAGTGGAAGTTCCAGAACCAATAAATTGGTTGCCGCCAGTTACAGTGCCTGCGCTATAGCAAGATGCAAAGCTAGAGCTTGATGCTGAACCAGCAAATCCACCAACATTGCTTGTGCCTTCAACGTTTCCTAGGTTATAACATGCTGTTACGTCTGATCCACTAAAGACATATCCAATAGCGCCACCAACATAACCTTTGCCTGCAACACTTGCTGTGTTGTAAGAATTAATAAGTTTGAAGTCAGCGCCCGATGATCTGCCAACAATGCCGCCTACATAATTTGCGTTAGCTGCACTGATAGCTCCTTTGTTTATACATTTAGAAACAGTTGTTTTTGCTGCAGCAGATCCAACAATGCCTCCAATATATGATGTATCTGTTGGAGTAATGTCTACATCGCTTACGCAATTTGTGATTGAGCCGCCGTTTAGGCTCTTAACAATTCCGGCAGGTCCTGTGGTTACACCCTTAACTGTGAGGTTAGAAACCGAGCCGGTTCCACCAATGTTATCAATTAGTGCAACGCTTGAATTTAAACCTGTAATCTTGTGTCCAGCACCGTCGAATATCATACCGCCATTGCCCTTGATTCCTTTAGTCCAAGGATATCCTGCTAGGTCAATGTCGTTGCAAAGTACAAATGAACCTTCTGTCATTGCATCTTTAGAGAGATTGCTTTGCTCACTTATCCAAGCAAGCTCAGCACCTGTCTTAATTTGATATACGCCATTTTCATCTTGCTCAGGCTCTGAGGTCGAAACACCATCCCAAGCACCATCAGATGAGCTTTCTAGTTGAACATTGAAGACATTTTGACCATCTTCGCTAACTTCAATCTCACCTGTAGCATAACGATATCCATCGATATAAGTAGTGTATGTATACTTCTCGGCTAGCGCATTAAATGTGCCATCTTCATCTATATTGACAGCGTTACCCTCGGCATCTTTAACTTCAATCTTAGTAAAGTCTTTAACATCAATCTTTTTACCAGACGACTTATCAGTGAAGTTAAAAGTGCCTTGGATGAAGTCGGTTTTAGCTAGAGAAATTGAAAGCTCAGGCATTGCAGATAAAACCGAATTAGCTTCTGGAGCGTTGTAATTAGGATTAATACCTGCTGCATATGTAATGCCACGGTGTCCTCCAGGGTTGTAGGTCATAAAGCCACCCAGTTTAATTGCGCCAGTGAGTGAGTATGTATCTCCGTCCCAATATTTAGGAATAGTTAGCGAAATTAGCTGACGAACTGGATTTCCACTAAAGTCGTAAACACCATAGCTTGAGCCTGGGTTAGAGCGGAATAATGTTCCATCCTCACCCTCATAGTAGATGGAAGCATTCATATTGTAGACACCAGACATCTTCTCGCAAGGCATAACCAAGTTAGAGAATTGAAGTTGAATGGTGTCACCCGCTTTAATTTGGCTTAGATCTTCAATCTCGTTGCCCTTTTCATCTAGTACCTCGTAGCTAGTCTCACGTGCAGTAACAACTTGATAGTTTGCTACGCCATTTTTCTCAACTTTAATGATGTGACGTCCAGTAGTTAGACCAGATACAGTAACCTCTCCGGTCTCAGCATTTGTCTCAACGCCTTCAGATGTAAAGCCATTGAATGTCATTTTGTCAGTTACAACTGAACGGTCTACTGTTACAGTTGTGCCACTTTCAGGTGTAAAGCTGTAGCTTGCACCTTCATCACCTAGATAGAACAAGATGTCGTGCTCTGCATCAATAGATGTTGCGTCTCTGTCAATACGCTCCATCATCATATTTGTTTGAATACTAGAACCATCTTCGCCTACATTTACAACAAACATACCAGTGCACTCAGGCCAAATTGCTGAGAAAGCAGTTGGATCGGTTGATAGTGAACTGTTGTAGTTGTAACCATTTTTGTGGGTCATAGCATCGTAGGTAACCATAACAATAGCTGTGCCTGCCTTGTTGGCAGTCATAGTTGCTACAGAGCTGTTATTCGCATCTGGTGTGATGGATACAACATCGCTTGCATTACCTTGGGTATCAATTACAGTGTAGTGCATATCAGGCAAAGCAACTTTAGAGTTCATGAAAGACTCAATTGCCATCCAGTTGCGGAATACATTTAGTTCAAATGTATCTCCTACCTGCATGTTCTTGTAACCCTGTTGATTAATATTTAGATAAATATCTGCTCTATCAAGCACGTTTTTATCAAAACGATATACAGTATCCTTGGTAAAGTCGGTAGCTCCAATATGGAGGTCAGCTGCAGTTACCTCAACCGTTTCATCAGAACTCCAATTCTTGGCATAGTTCCAATAAGTCACACCATTGGGGTTTTGAACCCTATAGAAACGATTTCCACTCATACTTGATGGAACTCTAAAGGTCTCACTTACGCCAGTCGCATCATTTTTAGTAACTGTGCCTTCAAACCAAGTGTAGACGTAGTAGGTTGCCATATTGCCAACACTAATTGTGGAGCCAGCAGGAGCATTAACTGTAATATAAATAGTTTTTGGAATTGAAGCTGAAATAGAAAGAGCACTTGTAGTCTGAGTCGCACTCTTTGTAACTGTGGTTGGCAAATAATCGTTAGCATAATCACCTGCAGGATTAAATGTTGCGCTTATTGTGCCTCCGGCAATAAATAGAGAGCTCTTATAAATTGTGCCCCAGCTATCTGCCTCGCCAAAATCGGTAGCATGAACATTGCCGCTAGGATCTTTTACGACATAATCAACAGTGTAGTCTGTTCCAAACTCCCATTTAACACTCTTACCATCTACGGTCTTTGTGTTAGAAGCATAGATTTGATATGCACGCTGAATCTTGATTACGTTTGCTTCTGCATTGCCCTCAACTACAGAAATTGCAATACCTCCATTATAAGAGTTGTTGGCATCGTAGCCCTCTACCCAATAATCACCAGTATCTACTGTAGTCACATACATCATTTGATTGCCGCCATCAGGGCTATCTACCAATTCTACGCCATCTAAAAGGTTGGTCGTGCCTTTTTGACCATTGGTGTATGTATAAAGCTTAAGGCTGTTAACCTGAGCGCTATGAACACCTTTGAGAGTTAGCTGTGCTTGACCTGCAGGAATAGCTTCTTGGTCGGATTGTGTAGAAGCTTCTTCTGCAGTAGCTGCGCCTTGAGATGCAGCTGTTGTACTTGCTTTTTCTACTGCTTGAACTGCCGATGTGATGTTTTGTTGTGCGCTCTCAGCACTTTGGTCTGCATCAATCGACTGAGTTTGTTCCTCAACGGTTGTGGGGGTGTTTGATTCACTTGCACTCTTTGACGTATTTGCATATGCCTGGGTGGGTGCAAGTCCAACAACCATTACAACTGCAAGCAGAGCTGTAACAATCCGCTGGGAAAGAGGTGGGAGTTTTGTCTCCATAATTATCCCTTCTGCTAAATAGACTAATCTGACTTGATATAACAATATCAAACATACAGAAGGTCTTCTGACTCATGCACAAAAGCAGCAAACCTGACCAGGGCTTGCACCAAACCTTTGACCTTCCCGAGATTAAGCTTTTATAAGCAGAAGAATTAAAGCTACTCAGTGGCTAACCAAAAGCATATGCGCATTTACAGCGGAGTTCCCCCGTTCGAGATTTTCACTCGATTCCCTAGACAAATGCTTTGAATATCTAAATACAAAGCAAATGCCTCCACGTCTTTGAGCATGGACTCCATATGTTTAATTAATACGAATTTTAACATGTTCTGTTATTTTGGTTTAGAAAAATTTGCCAAGTTGACATAGTAAATATGCACTTAAACCACGGGGGAGGTTGTGCTTAAATAACACGTTTAGGTAGGTATTTATGTAGTGCCACACAGAACAAAAACGCGCAATACGATAATTATATTGCGCGTTTTATAAATGCAAAATATTATGAAAGATTAACTTTAACTAGTCTATAGCTTCGCTAATCCAATCTTCTATAGTCTCAGAAACAACACCTGTTCCACCAAAAATCCAAGCAAAATTCATACTCGGAGCAAATTCATAAAATGCTTCTTTGCATGCGTCAGACTCTGTAACTAACATAATTGGGCAATCGTGTGTATAAGCTAGATTAACACCAGCTAGAGCATCAGCATATCCATTACCTGTAGCAAAACAAATTTCGGTTTGTCCCAAAATATTAGATGGCTGGAACTGAGCCTCTGTATAGTTTCCACATTCCCAATCTACAATGATCTTTGATGTTTCGTACCTATCGTCTCCAGCTAATACCAAATATTCAGTATTAGTAGAAATGCCAGCTTTTTTAAGCACAGATTTTACAGCTTCTGAGTTAACCGCTGCGTTTCCACCAACAATTACAATCTTAGAAAACTTGCCATCTATGATTTCTTGAGCTTGGGTTTCGTCAATTGTGCCACCTGTAGCACCAAATATAGGAGCAGCGTTTGTTGCACAGAATGCACCAATCGATAGAGCATCTGCATAATTCCATGCATTTGTGATTATACATGTATCTCCCCATTGCTCTCCAGCATATTTATAAATTTCATTTGCAGTTTCAACACGTGTGTCTCCATATATTCTATCAACGCTTGCTACACGAGGCATTTCTTTTAATTCATTTTCAACTTCTTGAGACACCGCTGCTCTACCACCCAAAATATGAACATTGGCAGCGCCATTAGAAATTCTTTCAATCTGCTTTTTGGATTGTGCGCTAAGAGTGGTTCCATCTGTAGTTATAAGCGTAGCATTAAAAGATCCCATGAGCGAAGAAGCAGCCAGTGCATCTGCATAGTTCCAAGCAGTAGTTACTATGATCTCACTAGTGTTATTATCTGGAACAGCATTATCAAAGATAAGAGACATCGTGTCTAGTCTGGTTGTTCCACCCAAACGCGTTAGGTTCTTCTTGTATACAATTAACTCAAAAACTTCAGTTGCGGTATCTGTATCGTTTGTTGCCTCAACTGTGACCTCATAGGTTCCAATCTTTCCAGGCGTACCTGAAATAATGCTCGTCTCAGGATCATAAGTTATACCGCTTGGCAAACCAGTAACAGTGATGGTTGGTGCAGGAATACCAGTGGCTTCGATTAAAACACTATATTCAGATCCGTTATAAGCTTCTGGCAATGACTTGGTCAAAATTACAGGAGCATAAAAATCGTGATATGTTAGTTCGGCAGCTTTCAAAACATCGTAATTAGAAACAAGTGCCTTTTGTGTATCAGTCAATGTTTCATAGGCTGCACGTGCATTTTCTATTGCATCTCCAGAATCCATTGTTATCTCGCCTAGAGCATCAATTATGTTATAGACCTGCTTAGCATAACCACTGTCAAGTGCAGCTTCGGCATCTGTCAAAGTTTTATAGTTTGGAACAAGAGCTTTTTGTGTATCTGTTAGTGCATCATAAGCAGCGCGTGCATTGGCAATAGCCTCGTCAGACACACCTGGAGTAATCTTGCCAAGAGCAGAAATTTGCAGAGCAACCGAATCTGCAGCTGACTTGTTTAGTGCAGCTAGCGCAGACTCATCTTCAACCAATGTGGAGTAGTTTGTTACTAGTGCTTTTTGAGATTCTGTTAAGTTATTGTATGCCTCACGAGCCGCAGTAATGCTGCTCTGTGAATCCACGGTTATTGGCGTGACAATTGCATCAATTGCTTCGATAACCTCTGCAGCTGCTACTTTGTCGCTTTCTGGAGCCTTTAGTGCAGCCAAAGCAGACTCTGCAGCAACTAGATCACTATAGTTAGTTACCTTAGCTTGAGATGTTGGTAGCAAACTATCATAAGCTTTTCTGGCTGTAACAATGCTGTCTTCGCAGTCTAGCGAAACTGGAGTATAAATTGCATTAATCTTTGCAATTACACTCGAAACAGCGCTAGCCTCATCCCCTGGATTTATATAGAAGTTTGAAATAGAGCCTTTATCCAAGCCATCATCTACGCTCGAATTTTTAACATAAGATAGCTTTAGTTGATAAGAACCTGGTGTTAGATTTCTGCCTGTATAGGTTCCACTGCTTTCGCCACTTATGCCAGAGCAAATTGGAATTTCTTTTCCATCAGGTGAATAGAGTGTGATTATTAGTTTATCGCAATCATTTTCAGATGAAACTGAATAGTTAAATCCAATTTTTCCACCATAGTCCAAGTTGAATTTGAGTATTGAAGTTGATTCGCCGCTTACAACGCCTTGGCATGTGCTCTCTAAGCCAGTGTCTGTGCCAATCCATGGATAGTCGCTATCTTCAGAAAGCGAGATAGAAGACACACCTGTATCTGGGATAGTTAGCGCAGCAAGATTTGGATCAAAATACTCTTTTATAACTTTGTTGCATTTAGTGCAAGTATATTGAGTATATGTAGAGTGCATAGTTATATCGTCGCCAGCAATATGTCCTGTTGGCTCAGTATAATTGCCTTTATATGTTGCATTGCATTTAGAGCATGTATAGATTGTGTAACCTTTGTCCAAGCAAGTTGGAGCAACATCTGTGCCCTCACCTGTAGCCTCATGGAAAGTTACATCTGTTTGCCATAGCAAAGCAGGATACCCAGTGCATGTTGGAGCAAAGTACCAAGTAGCTAGGTCTGCACTCTTTAGATCTGCCTCACTTAGCAATTCGGCACAATTATCTGTTAAAACATCATCTTCCAACGCATAGCATTGCTCATAAGTACTTGAATTTCCAGATCCAACAAATTGATTGCCGCCAGTTACAGTGCCTGCGCTATAGCAAGATGCAAAGCTAGAGCTAGCTCCTAGACCGATAAATCCACCAACGTTGCTTGTGCCTTCAACACTGCCTAGGTTGTAGCATGCTGTAGCATTTGAGTCGCTAGCAAACGATCCTGCAACGCCACCAACATAGTTGCTGCCTGTTATGTCGCCTGTATTGTAAGAATTAGCAAGTTTAAAGTTAACACCCGATGATCTGCCCACAATGCCACCTACATAAGATGCATTAGTTGCATTGATATTTCCTTTGTTTATACATTTAGAAACAGTGGTGTTTTCTGCAGCTGTTCCAACAATGCCTCCAATATACGAAATGTCTGTTGGAGTTATGTCTACATCACTTACACAATTTGTGATTGAGCCGCCATTTAGATTCTTAACAATTCCAGCAGGTCCTGTGCTTACACCCTCAACTGTGAGGTTAGAAACCGAGCCAGTTCCACCAATGTTATCAATTAGTGCAACACTTGAATTTAGATCTGTAATCTTGTGTCCAGCACCATCGAATATCATGCCGCCATTGCCCTTGATTCCTTTAGTCCAAGTATATCCTGCCAGATCAATATCGTTGCAAAGAACTAGAGAAGCGTCTGTGATTGCATCTTTGGATAGATTGCTTTGCTTGCCTATCCAAGCAAGCTCAGCACCTGTCTTGATTTGATACACTCCATTTGCATCTTGCTCAGGCTCAGAAGTTGATATGCCATCCCAAGCACCATCAGATGTGCTTTCTAGTTGGATATCAAAGATATTCTGGTCACCTTCGATAACTTCAATCTCACCTGTAGCGTAACGATAACCATTGATATAAGTTGTATAAGTATACGTATCTTCTAGTGCGCTAAATGTGCCATCTTCGCCAACTTCTATCTCATTGCCCTCAGAATCTTTAACATCAATCTTGGTGAAGTCTTTAGCATCAATTGTGGCGCCAGACTCATCAGTAAAATTAAAAGTTCCTGTAATGAAATTAGTTTGACCTAGTTGAATTGATAGATCAGGCATAACAGATATAATCGAGTTAGTTTGCCCTGCGTTATAGTTTGGATTTACACCTGTTGCATATGTAACACCTCGGTGTCCTCCAGGAGGATATGTACTAAAGCCACCTAGCTTAATTCCACCAGTAAGTGAATACGTATCGCCCTCCCAATATTTAGGAATAGTTAGAGAAATTAGCTGACGAACTGGGTTTCCGCTAAAGTCGTAAACGCCCCAAGTACCACCATTGGATTTGAACATTGTTCCATCTTCGCCCTTGTAGTAAATTGAAGCATTGTTGTTATAGATACCAGACATCTTTTCACAAGGCATAACTAAGTTAGAGAATTGAAGTTGAATTGTGTCTCCCGCTTTGATTTGCGTTAGATCCTCAATCTTATTGCCCTCGGCATCTAGTACCTCGTAGCTAGTCTCACGTGCAGTAACAACTTGATAGTTTGCTACGCCATTTTTTTCAACTTTAATGATGTGACGTCCAGAGGTTAAACCAGATACAGTAACCTCTCCGGTCTCAGCATTTGTAGTAACACCCTCAGAAGTAAAGCCAGTAAAAGTCATTTGGTCAGTTACAACCGAGCGATCTACTGTTACAGTAGTTCCACTTTCAGGTGTAAAGCTGTAATTTGCACCTTTATCACCTAGGTAGAACAAAATATCATGCTCAGCATCAATAGATGTTGGCTCCGTGCCCTCATCAACACGGTCTACCATCATATTTGTTTGAATACTAGAACCATCAGCACCAACATTTACAATAAACATACCAGTGCACTCAGGCCAAATTGCAGAAAACTCCTTGCTAGAAGTTGAGCTTTGGCCATCCATATGAGTCATAGAGTCATAAGAAATCATAACGATAGCCGTACCTGCCTTGTTAGCAGTCATGGTGGCTACAGAACTGTTATTTTCATCTGGCGCAATAGACACAACGTCGCTTTCGTTGCCTTGCGCATCTACAACACTATAGTGCATATCAGGCAAAGCAACCTTTGAGTTCATGAAAGACTCAATTGCCATCCAGTTGCGGAACACATTTAGTTCAAATGTATCCCCTACCTGCATGTTCTTGTATCCCTGTTTGTTGATATTTAGATATATATCTGCTCTATCATATATATTTTTCTCAAATCGATAAACTGTAGATTTAGTAAAGTCGTCGTCTCCGATATGCAAGTCATCGGCAGTTACTTCAACTGTAGAATCGGATGTCCAGTTGTTATACTTCCAATAGGTTACGCCATCGGGGTTTTGTACCCTATAGAAACGATTTCCAGTCATACTTGATGGAACTCTAAAGGTCTCACTTACGCCAGTCTCATCG
>CAVLCC010000050.1:0-15310 GCA_963661535.1 Senegalimassilia sp. | reverse complement strand
CATAATCTCATCAGTGCTTCTGAACAAAAATCCAGCCTTGCTTGCAGCTATCATTTCTAGATCGTTGTGACTATCTCCGCTTGCAATTGTGTCAAAGCCCATGCTTTGTAAGCCTTTGACGGTTGTAAGTTTGGTGTGGTCACAACGCATTTTATAGTCTGCAATTCTGCCCTTGTCGTCCACCACAAGCTCGTTGCAAAATATAGTAGGATTGCCAAGCTTGGGCATAATTGCATTTGCAAATTGAATAAACGTGTCGCTTACGATAATAACTTGTGTGATAGAGCGAAGTTCATCTAAAAACTCGCGTGCACCTTGCATTGGATTGATTGTGGCAATAACTTCTTGCACCTCATCTATTCCCATACCATGTTTGCTCATTGCATTTAGTCGGTGCTTCATGAGCACATCGTAGTCAGGCTCATCTCTTGTGGTTAGTTTGAGTTCTGGAATGTTTGATGCCTCGGCAAATTCTATCCAAATCTCAGGAATTAATACACCTTCTAAGTCTAGGCACACGATATTCATTGTTGCAGATTTCCTCTCTGTATAATTTATCTAGTTTATTTTTATGAAAACAATTACGTAGCTATATTTAGAAGATTTTATTGTGCTTATCTTCGAGAAAAGCATAGCCACACATGATTTTAAGAGCAAATAGAACTTAATTTGTTGCGATAATGACATTCGCTATGCAAACGGCAAAAAGGATTGCAATGTTGCATGCGCTAAAAATTTATGTTGGAAAATCGCACGGATAATGGCTGCTTTTTACAAATTTTTAGAGATACCATTAAACATATAAGACAAACGAGATTTATTGGTCTAGATAAATAGGAGATAAAGATGCCTCAGTTTCACAGTTCAAACTCTAAAAAGAGCAACATAGTTTTAATTGGAATGCCTGCGTCTGGAAAATCCACCCTAGGTGTTGTTCTTGCAAAAATTTTAGGAATGATGTTTGAGGATCTAGATATTGTAATTCAATCAAAAATGAATGCAACCTTGCAAGATATTATCAATGAGCGTGGAAACGAAGGATTTATTGAGGTAGAAAACAAGATACTTAGCGAGGTTGAATGCAAAGATACGGTGCTTTCTACTGGGGGGTCTGCAATATATTCAGATGAAGCCATGAAACACCTAGCCAGCATAGGAACCGTTGTATATCTAGAGGTTCCTTATGAAGAGATCGCAGATCGTGTTGGCAATCTAGATGTGCGCGGTGTGGTAATGCGAGGGAGTGCACAAACAATCTTAGACCTTTACAACGAGCGTGTTCCGCTGTATGAGAAATATGCCGACATCACTATCGATACATCAGGCATCCCAGTAGGGGAGGCTGCAATTAAGGTTGCAAACACCATTAGGGAGCTTAATTGATCTTTAATAGTGTTTGCTAGGACTGCACGTTTTTATAGCTTCTCTAACTGCGCATTGCATCCTGCACACTTATATATCGTCGCATCGCCGATTTACTAACTGCAACAATTTTATTTTTTGCCACGCACAAAACGAACCGCTGCCTTTGCTGCTTCTCTTCGCTTTGTCCCCATTGGCATCACGCCATCAAATACATTGCGCAGTGGGCTGTCTTCTGATATGCACGCTTCGTGTTCGTCATCATCCGTTTCCTCGTCATCAGGCTCTTCTAAATCAACTTCTTCAGGAATTGGAATAGACAACTTCTCTATAAGCTCTTCGTAGAAAGGAATTTGTCTTGCATATTTCCAATATTTGGTTGAAAGATCGCAATAACCTTGTCTCCATGGTTTTTCAAAACCTGCATAGTGAATAATTTTGGGATTTGCATATGCAGCCATAAACTCATCATATATATTTGCAGGTGCAAAACTAAAGACACTTTGTATGCGACCTATGCAGTTATTCATCACGTTCCATGAGTTGTCTAAAAACAAAACTCTGCCTTCGCAGTGACAATTTAAAATATCTTGATCGTTATAAATATACTTAGGATCCGATGCAAAATGCAACCACTCTTCAAAAGAATAGAGCTTGCGCATCTCTTCAAGATTTAAAAGCAATACTCCTGCCTGAAAATAATCGTATGGGTTTTTCATTTGCAGAACTTCTTTTGCATAATTCATACGCCAGCCATCATTCATATTTAGATTGCCCAAAAAATCTATGTCATGAGCAGCAGCAAGCAAATTATCACCAAGCTCTGTGTTATATAATTCTGAGATATCTCCATTGATTATCAAATCAGAGTCCAAATATAATGCCTTGTTTTGATTTGGCAAAATCTTTTGAATCAAAAAGCGATAGTATGTCTCAATGCTTATATGTTCGTTGTTTGTTTGCAAATCATATTCCAAAAGCATGTCGCCCACAAAGGCAAAACGCAACGAGACATTATTAAACTGCGACAAAAACTCAGACATTTCATCTTTATTTGAGGCAGATATATCTTTTTCGAGTACCACAATATCGTAGAAATATTTATTAGATGCATTGCAAAGCATCGAATATATTGTTGTAGTAAGCATTGGCACATAATTATTATCTGCTGCAAACACAACGGTAATTGTTTCTTTTTTATCTAGATTACACGTTTGCTCTAGGCGAGGAATATATTTGCGCTCGGGATGCTCAAAATGAACACACTGAACTTGTTTGTGTTTCAGATCTTCGTTTGTACGTTTTTGGTGGTTGAGCCAAATATTAAAGAGTCTCTCTGATAGATGCCCCGGCGTGCGCATTCCCTCATGGCTCAAAGTACTAGGATCCCATTGATCCATAAATTTTTCTAATAGTGGAAACATCCATTCGCAGTAGCTAAAGAATAGCTCCTTTTTCATCACATACATATTGCAAAAGCATGCATCTTTTCCATATAAAAATTCATCAGCATCTTGAGCATAGTCTGGATGTTCTTCTTTTAAAATCTTAGCTATAAGGTCAATGTGTTCAACTCTTAAATGATAAGCATATTCATAATGATCTCGTATATTTTTATAAGCATCCGGAAATTCTCCGACGTTATTTATCATTGTTGTAATGATGTCAAAACCATCGATCGCATTGGTGATAGATTCGTCATCCAAACAGTACTTTTCCCTAGATTTGTTGTTAATATAATCCTCTACAACTTCTCCCCAAGGATTTTCTTCATAAATATTGTCTGAGAAATTAAAATAGCGGCGATAATGGCAAAATCCGTAATATTTTGCATCTATGTTTTTCCATGCCCAGTATTGAGTTGTTAACTCACAATACATAGGATTGAGATTTGAAATGTTGTTAAATGTATCATCTTGATAAGCATATTCAAATCGGTATCTATCGCTAGGACCAACTTGAATAGGTTGCAAAATATTGCTATTAAACAGCTCAACATCTTTATGCGTTGTTACAAAGATTCTTATTTCTTGCTCTTCTTCATGCAGCCATTGCATAAATGAATCTAGGTTTTGACAACGACTGTGTCCAGATATAGTCTGAAGATCACCCATATGCATAATTGCAGCCGAACGCATTTCGCTATATCGCTTAGATTTGCTATCGTCAACTAACTTGTCAACTTTAATTGCATCCTCGAGATAACGCACCAAAATATCTTGCAATTCAAATCTTTGACCTAGGTCAAAAAGTTTATAAGCCCTATCTCGCACAAAGCGCCATAGTTCACCTGCAACAGCATCAGCAGACCACTTCTCTAAAGCATAGTCTATTGCTTCTTGGCGATTCTCAATATCCAAATTATCGGATAGCTCGTTTATGGAATGCTCAACTAAGATATTTCTTATATCCATGAGGCGATCATCATAATCATCGCGAACAAGTTCGTCTTTGTGTTCTTTTATGAACTCAGATATGATCTCATAAACATTTGAGTCTGCATCGCACCATCTTTTAAAATTGTTTATATCGTATGTAACATTGAGAGTTTCGCCTCGACCAAGATGATATTCATACCAAGTTTTATCTATAGAGCGATAAGTTTTTGCAAGAGCGCAAATGATAAAACTTGCAAACACATCATCGGCATATGAGAGTTTTGCATCTCCTGCCATATTCCATGCCTTGCGAGCTAAATCTCCAGAATAAACCTTATGATGAACTTGCCAATCAAAGCCATCTGGTTTTGCAAATTGATAACGCAAAATATCTTGATTAGATAGCTCACGAAGAGGGGGAGTGAGAAAGTTAGTCATACCCTCACATGCGTCTTTTGCTGCTTCGGTCTCGGCAACTACTTTCACTTTAAAGTGCAAAATATCTACAGGTTTAGCTGCAAGCTCGCTATCAATGCCGATTAAAGCTCCTGGTAACAATGTGTCGTCTTGATCCATCAAAAAAACAAAATCTCCGCTAGAAGCCAAGATACCATCACGTCTTGCTTGCAGAGTACCGCCGTTAGCTTGTCTGTGAATTACTTTAACGCGTTCGTTGTTGCCATAGATATCGTCAAGCTTTTTGCCTGTATCTTCTGGATCGCGATCATCAACAATCAAAATCTCTAAAGAGTCACAATCTTGAGACAACACACTGTTAACGCATTGCTCTATATATGGAAAACCTTTATAAAATGGAATTACAACTGAATAACGTGGCATATAAATCTCTTTTCATTTATGCTTTCTTATATCTAACTAACCTTTAAAAATATTGTCCAAAACATTTGGAGTATAAACTACGTAAATCTGGGCAAGTATTTATATAGATTGTATTTTATAACTAACCCAAGTTACGCTTGTTAATATGCTTATTGATATAGTCTTTGAGTTTATCTTCCCAGTTGGGCATGCAAAATCCATAAGACTCCAATTTAGATAAATCTAATGTTGAATAAGTGGGTCGAGGTGACACTGGCGTGTTCGCATTTAAATAATATTCCTCTGACGAAACAGCCTCTATAGCATCACTATTATTGTTAACTGCGTCAAATACAATTTTTGCAATAGATGTCCAGTTTGTTATTTCTCCGCAATTTGAACAATTATATGTTCCATATGGAGCCCTTAAATCTAAAATATGCAAAATAGCTGCTGCTAAATCATCAGCAAAAGTCAGTCGACCAAACTGATCATTTATAACTTTTATGCTCAAAAGCGAATCATTTTCATCAGCTATTCTTTGCGATAGGCTAATCATCTTTTCAACAAAATTGTTGCCTTCTCCCACAACCCAACTTGTGCGAATTATATAGTGAGAAGAACAGCAAGATACTGATAGATCTGCTGCTGCCTTTGCTTGTCCATACACACCAAGTGGTGACATGGGTTCATCTTCGAGATGCACTCTATTTTGTCCATCAAAAACATAATCGCTGCTTATATGCACCAAAACGATATTGTGCTTCTCACATTCTTTTGCTAACAGCGAAGGTCCAGTTGCATTTGCTTGCCAACATTTGCATCTGCCCTTAGTAGTTTGTGCGGCATCAACAGCTGTATATGCTGCACAGTTGATTACGGTTTTATACAAGCTCCAATCAATTTTGCTATATGCTGAAGGATCAGAAATATCAAACTCAGCATGACTCAAAAAATCAAAAGAGTCTTCAATCTTTCGTTTTATCACCAGGTTGCGCAAGGCTTTTCCGAGCTGTCCGCCAGAACCTATAACAAGAGTTCGTTTTTCTTTCATAGGCTTAATATCTGCAAGCATTGGATGTGTTTTATCGGCATCACTTAGAGTTGCCAAATCCAATGGAATCGGCCAGTTAATATCAAGGCTTGGATCTGTTAGGTTTACAAATGTGTATTGCTTCTTTTGCTCTATTGACCAATGCGCATCTACTAGATACGAATAAACTGTATTGTCTTCTAGTGCTTGAAAACTGTTGCCCACACCCCTAGGAACATACACCGCCTTAGATGGATCTATAGTTGCACAAAATACCTGACCATATGTAGAGCTATTAGCGCGAATATCTACCCATGCACAAAAAATGCGCCCTGCCCCCACAGATATAAATTTATTCCATGGTTCTGCATGAATACCTCGCGTAACGCCACGATTTGCATTAAAAGATATATTATTTTGCACGGGCTTAAAATTAGGTAAACCAATGCCGGTCATCTTTTCTTGCTGCCAGTTTTCTTTAAACCAGCCTCTTGCATCACCATGAACCTCTAGATCAATTAGCTTGAGTCCTTCAATTTTTGTATCTGTAACTTTTAGTTGCCCATCAAAGTTAATACTATCTTTTTCATGATGTATTGCATTACACATTTATTGACCTAACCTTTTATATTTTGCCTCGGTAGCTGCTTTTGCAGGACGCCACCATTGCTCATTGTCCTTATACCATTTAATAGTTTGAAGAAGCCTTTCCTTAAAATCGGTATATTTTGGACTCCAGCCAAGCTCACGTCGTAGTTTTGTTGAATCTATGGCATAGCGCATATCATGCCCAGGACGATCTTTTACCCAATCAAAATCATCTTTGTCCTTGCCCATGACTTCTAAGATTGCATGCAAAACATCTATGTTGCTCTTTTCGCCATCTGCGCCAATAAGATAAGTTTGACCTAGGTGACCTTTTGTCAAAATTGTCCATATGGCACTAGAGTGATCGTCGGTATAAATCCAATCTCGCACGTTTTTGCCTGTGCCATAAAGTTTTGGTCGAGTTCCGTCTATGATGTTAGTAATTTGTCTAGGAATAAACTTCTCAATATGCTGATAAGGTCCGTAGTTATTTGAGCAATTTGAGATCGTTGCTTTTAGACCATATGTTCGCACCCATGCTCTAACCAGCATGTCAGAGGCCGCCTTTGTTGAACTATATGGACTAGATGGTTTATATGGGCTGTCCTCTGTAAAACGTGTTGGGTCGTCTAACTCTAGGTCTCCATAAACCTCATCTGTAGATATATGGTGATAGCGAATATCATATTTGCGACATGCCTCAAGCAAGCAAAAAGTGCCATCAACATTTGTGCGCACAAATGGATTTGGATTTGCTATCGAGTTGTCGTTATGTGATTCTGCCGCATAATGAATAATTGCATCATGCTCAGGAACAATGCGTTCTAACAAATCTGTATCACAAATATCGCCGACAATCAGATGAACACGATCTTGGGGGAGGTTGGCAATATTTTCTTTATTGCCACAATAAGTTAGTTTATCTAGAACTGTTATGTGAACATCGGGATGACTTTGAACCACATAATGAACAAAATTGCTTCCAATAAAGCCGCAACCTCCAGTGACAATTATATTCTTGGGTTCAAATAATGTATTTGCTTTTACCATCACTAATCCTCATAATTTGGAACAAGACCAGCAGCAACAATCTTTAGATGTTGCCCATATGTGCTTTTAGAACAGTTATCTGCGGCTTCTTCTAAAATATCTTTTCCTATCCAACCATTGTTGTAAGCAATTTCTTCTGGAACACAAACAGGCAAATCTTGAGCTCTCTCTACTGAACGCACAAATTCAGATGCCTCGTGCAGGCTCTCCATGGTTCCTGTGTCTAACCATGCATATCCTCTACCAAGTGTGATTACAGAAAGCGTTCCATCATCAAGATACATTTGGTTGAGTGTTGTTATTTCTAGCTCTCCTCTTTTAGAAGGCTTAACTTGTTTTGCAAAATCACAAACTCGGTTGTCATAAAAATACAAGCCTGTAACAGCATATGGACTCTTGGGATGTACGGGCTTTTCTTCAATCGAGATTGCATTAAAGTTCTCATCAAACTCAATTACACCAAAACGCTGCGGGTCATCTACGCGATATCCAAAGACTGTGGCTCCATTGCCATTTTCTGCATTGTGTACCGCCTTGCGCAAGTGACGACCCAGTCCGTTGCCATAAAAGATATTGTCTCCTAATACTAAAGCGCACGATTCATTGTTAATAAAATCCTCGCCAATAATAAAAGCTTGAGCTAGTCCATCTGGAGATGGCTGACATGCATAGGACAGGCTAATGCCAAACTTTGAGCCATCGCCGAGCAAACGCTCAAAATTAGGAAGATCTGTGGGTGTAGAAATTATTAGAATATCTCGTATCCCAGCAAGCATAAGCGTGCTTAGGGGGTAGTAGATCATGGGTTTGTCATAAACTGGTAAGAGTTGTTTGCTTGTAACCATGGTTAGTGGATACAAGCGCGTTCCTGAGCCACCTGCAAGGATAATTCCTTTCATAGCTGTTTGCCTCTCTATAGTTTCACACCATAATGATTTGTTTGGGTGCATCTATGTTTATATTTTGTCTATATATAATACCCTCCAAAAGCATAAAATATAGAATATTTAAATATGATTGGGATAAGCAGCAGGGTTGACTTATTTGTATTGACCTTTTTGTCCAGTTTTTGCGTTTGGTTTTTATGAAAATCATTATAGACTTATGGCTCTTTATGTATACAAAATCTATCTATCCTTTTGAGCTTGGATGCTTGCTGTGCAAAAACGGCAAGACTATCTTAGATTTTTCTCTCTCTTCATCATTATGCTCCCATGTGCTTTCTGGAATTTCTCCCGCACAATGAGGGCACCTAGTTGCCCCCTCTTTAATATCTTCTTTGCAAAATGGACAAACTGGATCTTCTTTAATAGGACCCTCTGCTAGCTCACGCATTCTGTTAAACGCTCTTACAATCACAAATACAACAAATGCAATAATCAAAAAGTTAATTACAGCGCTTATAAATGATCCAAAGTCAATCCCGTTCGTGGTTCCTTGAACTGGAATTGTAAGACCAGGAATATCCGCTTCGTTTCCACCTGTAATAAGCTTAATTAGTGGATTTATAATGTCATTTGTAAGAGACGTAACAATTGAAGTAAACGCACCTCCAATAATAACGCCTACTGCCATGTCCATAACATTTCCGCGGTTAATAAACTCTTTAAATTCTGAAATAAAAGACATATATAAACCTCCGTTGCTGTTTTTTGTGTGTTAGTTAAGTATAGTACAATATAGATTTGCATAGCTACAGATCAGCTTTGCGTCATCTATATGCCTACGCCAACTACACATAACCACAAATGCCATCTCCGAGTTGCTATATTCCATTTTTAGCAAATATAAGCGAAAATTTAAAATTGTGTTGTCAAAATTCAAAGAAAGTCATTATGTTGTGATTCAAATCTTTAAAACATATGCTGATGGAACGCGTGAGATCGAAAAGCCAGAGCATGGATGCTGGGTTGATGTTATTGCGCCTAGTCCAGATGAGAGAACTTGGCTCCAAGATGGTCTTGGAATAGTTCCAGAGTTTGTTCGCTCTGCACTTGACGATGAAGAACAATCGCACGTTGACTTTGATGATGATACCGGACAGGTGCTAGTAATTGTTGACTGTCCATTTGTTGAAGATAGGAGAGAGACAGAAGATCCCTCTATCGTGCAATACGATACTCATCCGCTTAGTTTTTTGTTTTTGCCCGAGCAAGATTTGATTGTAAGCGTCAGTTTGCGCAAAAACGAGACAGTGGATGGTTTTGCTCAAGGTCGAGAGCGTCAGGTAAATACAAATCAGCGCACAAGGCTTTTTTTGCAGATGTTGCTTCGTATCTCACAAAGATATTTGGTATGCCTAAAAAATATCTATCGACAATTTAATGAGAACGAGAAAATTTTGCACGATACAATGCGCAACGAAGAGCTTATTAAAATGCTTGGCTTTGAAAAATCTCTTGTGTATTTTTCTACATCCCTAAAGTCCACAGAGGCTACGCTCACACGCCTAAGCAGCGGACGTTTTATAAAACTTTACGAAGATGATCGCGGTCTTTTGGACGATGTATTTATTGAGATTAGACAAGCTGTTGAGATGTGCACAATCTACACAAGCATTCTAAATGGAACAATGGATACATTTGGCAGCGTTATTAACAACAATGTAAATATCACCATGCGAATGTTAACTGTGGTTACCTTGATACTTTCAATTCCAACTATGGTCTTTAGTTTTTATGGAATGAATATGGAAGATGGAGGTCTGCCATTTGCACATAACTGGTGGTTTGCATTTGGGCTTTCGTTTGCAGTTTGCGTTTTGGCTGTAATTTTTGTAAGGCATAGCAAGCTTTTTAAGTAGCTTTTGTTCGCTCAAAAAAATGCGCTATAAGTGTGTATCTTGCGATGTGCATCCAATATACAAACTTGATCGATCGCATAAAAAACAATCTGATAAAAAAATGACCAGAAAACCATTGGCTTTCCGGTCATTTTTATTAAAACCCCAATCTCTATTTTTTTAAAAGCTCATTTTATTTGTCTTTAGAAAAAGCTCCTGATGTTTTTACCAAGATGGTGCATAGGATAACAGAGATTAGAATTGCTGCAGCAGCTAGATAGAAGTATGTTAGGAAGTTGCCAGCAGCTAGTGGCACTACAACGTATGTAGGAATTATAACAGCGCCAATTAGCTCTAGTGTTACAACTACGCCACCTGCAGTACCTGCATATTTAGGACCAATTTCTGGGAACATTACAGGAATCATCATCATAACAGCTATGATTCCACTTCTTAGTGCGCCATTCAAAAAGCCCGATACATAGATGACCATAGTATTGCTCATAACCATTCCAACGCTGCTTGCAGCAGCAATTATGCCCAAAATTAGAACAATTATAGGTGCCTTGCTAGGATATTTTGTAACGATAATTGGCATTGCGATAGAACCTAGAGCAGAACCAATCATGAGCACGGTATTAAAGCTTCCGGCTACAGCTTCGCTATAACCTAGCATTGTGGTAGCAGCAGCTACATGGAAGTTTGCAATTACCATAGCACCGCCGAGCATGAACATAAGACTGATTCCAGTTATCCAAATATTTTTGCTCTTAAGGCAAGTTAGAAGTGAATCTTTAACAGAAGCTTGCTCTGGGGCAGTTCCAGAAGCTTCTGCAGGAGCTGAGTTTTGTGAAAAAACTTTATCCTTAGCAAACAAAATCCAGAAAACAGCTACAACAATGTTTATTATTGCTGGTACCCAGAACATAATTTCTAGATTTGGGAATGCCCATGTAGTACCATATGCAACAGCCATAGCAGCAGTTGAAGCAGCCATCATAATTCCAACAAAGCCACTAACCTTTTCCATTGGATACATTGAAGATGCAATTTTTGCTAGGTTAGAGTTTAGAACCATGCCACTAAATCCCATTAGAGCCATAGCTAAAAGCATGGTTGTGTAGTCGGCAGCAAATACACGCATTACCATACCTATACAGGAGATGATTAGGCAGATTCCTACGATTTTTGGAATTCCAAATCTATCTACCAAAACACCTGCAATAATGCTCAAGAAAATGCAGGGCAACATTGGACCTGTCATCAAGCTCGAAAACTCCATATTGCCAATGTTGTATGTTTGCATGATTGTGCCAGGTACGGCTGCTAACTGATAGTTAGCATAGTTAACAATAAATAGTGCAATAAAAATTACTGCAGCAATTAAAGACACCATTCCACTTTTGCTTTTCATAACATACCCTCCTCGTTGTTTATGTTATATGCAAATTAAATTGTGAAAAAAATACGTGAAAATTTGAGATGATTTTTTTTAAAAAGAGCCGCTTGTTTTATAAAGCACAGCACATCTAGCGGCTCTTTTTTTGATATATAGATAAGAAGTTAGATTATTAGAACATAATAGAGATTGGGAGTCTAGCTTCGTCTAGCTGTTCTTTTGTCCAGCCAAATTTTTCTGTGTTGTAGTTGTCAATCTCATCCCAAATGCTTTGATATACTCCAGGGAATACAGAACCAGGACCGCCTTGTGCGATACAAGGAATAAAGCCTTTGCCTGGTTTGCTGCACTCTTCAATTGTCTCGCGAACAACTTTGCGGTTGTTTTCTTCTGTCCACTCTTCAAAGTCAACAAAGTGATTGTCAATGCCGCCCATAAAGGTGATCTTGTCGCCATACTTCTCGCATAGCTCAGGCAAATTATTTGTTGAGAAGCAGCCTTGCCAGCAATCAATTCCCATCTCAATCATGTCTGGAACTAGAGTTGCAGCATAACTGTCTGAGTGATGGAATACATATTTAACGCCACGCTCATGATAGTAGCCATAAATTTGTTTGTAACCCTCGAGATAGAACTCTTCAAACATAGCAGGGCTCATGAATGTGCTGTTTTGGCTTCCCCAGTCATCGTGGTGGAAGATAGCTTCTGGATGCATGTGATCAATAAAGCCCTCTGCGAGTTTTAGCTCCCAGTCAACTAGCATCTTGATCATCTCGTGGAGCTCATCAGGATACTCATACATTGCTGCTAGAACTTCGTCAACCTTGCACATGTGGTGGCATTGCTCAAATAGACCAGGAGCAACAAATAGAGCGCGGATTGACTTATCTTCTGGAATTGCGTTATACATCTCAATTGCTTGATCCCAAAGCTCGTTAGAGAAGTCAAGTGATGGGGGAGTAACATACTCTTGCCAGTTCTCAATGTCTTTTACAAGCACGTGCTCATCATCGTGAACTGGGAATGATCCTGGGTTATCCTCTGGATAGCAGTTATAAATTCCCCATGCATTTGGGATTGGCTTATCCATTGGTGTGCCCTTAGGACAAAATGGACTAGAAAGCAAAAATGGGTGGAACAAAAGTGAGAGTGCTTCGTATTGGTTTACAAAGCGATCTGGCTTTCCTCCATCTAGTACCTGAATCATGTTTTCTTTTGCGCTTAACATAACTAAGACCCTCCTTCTTATCATGTTACGAGCTGACCCCTCTGATCAACTCTTCTTTAAAAGGTCTGCTATGTTGATTTGGGGTAGTATTGTTTGTGGTTCAAACAAATCAACTTAGCTTATGCCTATACGATAAAACCACGTTACAAAACATAGCTTTATAACAATTAGTTTCATTTAGAGATTATCTGTGATACATATTGTTTTAGCTTAGATTGCTTTTTGGTAAAAGGCAATTTGTGAGATTTTGTTACATGATTTTGCGCCGTTTGGGTTCATGTCTTTATATAAAACTCTAGCTAGAGTTATATATTTCAAATACTTATTTTAAATATAAAGATGTGTATATCAGCAATTTTGGCGTTTTGTAACTATGTATTTATGCAATAAGTATATAAACAATATGTGTTAAATAATAAATTCTAGTGATACAATATGTTTTAGTGTTAAGCGAGATAAGTTTTGAGCTAGTTATCAGGAGAGGATAAAAGCTTATGGAAATTACAAGAAATATGCTCTTTTATTGGATGAAGAAACGTTGGCCACATGCAATAAATACTGAGGTCAAATCTCCACGCAAAGCCCGCATTACAAGACCTATGTTTTGGTCTAGCGCACAAGAAATGCGTGGACATCTTGTTATAGTAGACCCAGATAGAATGAAACAGATTGATAGATTTTATCCCGATACTATTTTTTTGTGCGTTGGTGCAGATGACCCAACGCTTTCGAGAAGTGATAGTGAGTGGATAATGCTTCCAGACGAAGACAGAATGGAAAAAGCATTTAATTATGTGTCAATTATTATAGATAAATTTTATGCGTGGGAAACTCAACTCAATCAAGCAAGCAATGAATTTTTATCATATGACGCGATAATTAGGAGTTGCGATACATTAGTTGAAGATCCAATTTCTGTTTCAGATGTAGACTTCAACTATGTTGCATATCAGAAAAAAATGTCTATGGAGCGAGGATATGAAGATCTTTATGTTGATGAGTCAAATCGTCTTCCTCTAGAAGTGATAAATCTTTTAATCTCACTTGGAGACCTCGATACGCTTGCTAAGAAAAAGGGTGTTTGGAGATACGAGGGTGGAGAAACAATGCTTCACTCTAATGTATTTTATGAGGGTCAATATGTGGGACGCACAAGTATTCCGTATACAGATGATGTAACTAGAAACGCATATAATGCAGACATCTTAGAGATAGTAACAACTGAAATTGAGCAACTCTATACAAGGCTCGGAACCTTTTTTAGACAACCCATAGAAAATGCAAAGTTTAGGCATCTTATTTCGTCGCTAGTAGAAGGCGAGCCTACGTCGCGTGACAGCATAATGCGGCAGATGGAACAAATGGGTTACGAAGAAGGCGATGCTTATAGGTTAATTCAAATTAGACCCCAGTCTCAAGAAACAACAAAACGATATATAAATGTTCTTCTCGCTCACTTAGAAACTCTCGTTCCGCAAAGTATATGTTTTGTGGCTAGTCAAAAATGTTATCTACTAGTTAATGAGTCTAGGCGTGATGACACGGCCAAGAAAAAATTTGCTACTGATATAAATACTTTTTTGCGAGAGAGCTATATGATTGCTGGATGTAGCAGAGAATTTTATGACATATTTGAGATTGAGGTTGCTGCCCGTCAGACTGAGATTGCAATTATATATGGTCGCAATGTGAACCCGATGTATTGGTATCTAGAATATGACAGCTACGCATTTAGATATTCTTTGAGCCAAATTTGCAAAAATCTTCCTGCTTCTCAGGTTGCATCTAGAGCAATATCTATCCTTAAAAAATATGATAATGAAAATGAGTCGAGCCTAAATGAAACTCTAAGAACATACATTGAATTAAAATACAATGCAGTCGAGGCTGCACAAGCTCTTTTTATATCGAGAAGTACCTTTTTGCGCAGAATTGATCGCATAAAAAAACTTACTGGAATAAATTTAGATTCGTATGATGAACGCTTATATATAGGCTTGTCTTATAGAATTTTAGATCCAGATGTTGCAACAGATTTGGATATTGAGTAGATTTTTTAGTTTGCACTATACTTATACAGAAAACGACCCTAACCTACCACAAGGTTCTGCCACACTCGCAGGCGCACAATTTACCATCTCATACTACGATGGGCAGTATTCAACCGCGCAAGATGCGCAAAACTCCGGCGCACCCAAAAGGTCATGGGTATACGAAACTGATGAAGATGGCAAAATAGACCCACGAGAGCAAGATCCAATTTCTGGTGATGAAGTCTATACAGATACAGATGGCAACACTGCATTTCCGCTAGGCACACTTCTTATCCAAGAAACAAAAGCACCGCAAGGCTATAACTTAAATAGCAATATCGTTGTGCGTAACATTACAACAGATCAAACTGCGAACCCACAAGTAAATACTTACAACATACCTGCAATTCCAAACACAGTAAAGCGCGGAGATCTAAAGTTTACAAAAGTGCAGGGTCAAGATATGTCGCGTATTGCAAACGCCGCATTTCTGGTTACATCAGATACTACACAAGAAAGCCATGTAATAGTAACAGACGAAAATGGTGAAGTAAGAACAGAAAGTGCATGGAACCCACACACTCAAAATACTAATGCAAACGATGAAGCACTAATCAAACAAGATGATGGAACCTACA
>CAVLCC010000049.1:0-15662 GCA_963661535.1 Senegalimassilia sp. | reverse complement strand
CTGCACTAATTAACTTGGTTTATCTTCATGCACGCGATAGATATTTTGTACGCCGCGAGCAACCCGCAGGCAAAGGAGTAGCTGACGTTGCTTTTATTCCCCAAAATCCAAAAGATACAGAGTGCAGACCCTTTATTGTTGAACTCAAAGCCTCAGATAGCGCCGCACAAGCAATCAAACAAATTCGCAACAAAAACTACACAGCAATTTTTGAAGATGCGCTCACAGGAGACACACACTACACGCAACCACCCCTAGCAGTAGGAATTGCATGGGATCCCAAAACCAAAGCACATGAGTGTATTGTTGAGGAGCTGTAAGACTTCGCATTACGCGCGAGCATGCAGACGCGCAAAAATGTGCGAACAAACCGTAGACACGCCAGCGCACAATACGCAGTCGAGCTAATCACCGTATGTGCTGCACAAAAGCTACAGATGAAACAGCGCATAATATACACGAATACGCACAATATACGCGCTTAACGCAACTATTAAAGCGAATACAAGAATATTAAACACACACAGCAAACTAAGCCATTAAAATATGAAAAACGGTGGCTTTGTGGTGGGCATTGTGCATTTGGAACTTGAATCCTAGAACTTTGCACATGCATTAAGGGTAGCTGTTTGATATTACTATCTTTCGTTTGTGGTTAGTAAGTCAAATGCAAAACAATGGTCAAGAGCGGGCAAAGTAACAGCGAGCATATAAAGCTAGCAAGCAAAACGCGAGAAAAAAGCAAGCAGCAGCGTGCAAATACGCAAGCACAAAAACAAAATTCTGCGTAAAACCCCGCACAAGCCACAAGCCCACAAAACGAAAGATTTGAGGAGAGGATGGCGCAAGCATGACTGAAATGCATACAAATGCGCTAAATGCCGAGCAGAAGGTTGTTGCGGATCTTCAAAAGGCATTGGGCGAGCGCATTATTAGCAGCACTTTATCACCATGTCCGGTTGAATTTACAGCATCATTTGTGAACTTGTGCAATGCGCAATCATGCGGAAAATGCACGCCTTGCAGAGTGGGACTCTCTCAGCTCCACACTCTAATTGAGCAGGTTCTAGACGGAAAAGCAACGCACGAAACCATGGCTCTAATAGAAAACACAGCACGCGACATTTCGGTCTCGGCTGATTGTGCGATTGGAGCGGAGTCGGCGGCACTTGCCTTAAAGGCAATCCTAGGATTTAAGAAAGACTTTATCGCACATATCGAGAACGGATATTGCGAGTTCAACGCCAATGACCTTATCCCATGCATGTCTAATTGCCCCGCTAAGGTAGATATCCCGGGGTATATCTCTCTAGTTGAGGCGGGTCGATATACAGACGCGGTGCGACTCATTCGCAAAGACAATCCACTCCCAGTTGCATGTGGAACCATCTGTGAGCACCCGTGCGAGGTTAACTGCAGACGAGGCATGCTAGACGATCCAATTAACATTCGCGCTCTCAAGCGTTATGCTTGCGATCACTCAAACAGCGACTACACTCCGCATCACTACGAGCCAACAGGCAAAAAAGTTAGCGTCATAGGTGGAGGTCCTGCCGGACTAACAGCAGCATATTATTTAGCACTTATGGGACACAAGGTCACAATTCTAGAGCAGCGCTCGCACCTAGGCGGAATGATGCGATACGGCATTCCTAACTACAGGTTCGATAAAGAGCTTCTCGAAGAAGAAATTCAGTGGATACTAAAGCAAGGCATTGATGTGGAGCTTAACACTGTGGTCGGAAGAGATTGCACACTGCCCGAGCTAAGAGAGCAATACGACGCGGTTTATATCGCAATAGGCGCACACGATGACAAGCAACTCCACCTAGTTGGAGAAAGCGCACCCAACGTAACCTCCGCGGTGCAAATGCTGCGAGACATTGGCGAGGGCATCAAGCCAGATCTAACAGGACAAACGTTAGTGGTTGTTGGAGGGGGCAACGTTGCAATGGACGTTGCAAGATCCTCCATAAGACTTGGAGCCAAACGCGTTATTGTGGTCTACCGACGCAGAATGGTAGATATGACAGCGCAGGCAGAAGAAATTCGCGGAGCCCTAGCTGAGGGCTGCGAGATTGTTGAACTCCACAACCCTACCGAGCTTGTGCTAAATGGCGACGTTGTTACTGGAGTTGTTGTTCAACCCCAAATTGTGGGCGAGTTCAAAAATGGCAAGCCCTCTATTCGCGACGCTCAAGCCGAGCCCCTCACGATAGAGTGCGACAAAGTGGTTGTTGCTATTGGTCAAGACATTGACTCCCGACATTTTGCAGATAGCGGAATACCAGTTGGTCGCGGCAAAATTTTAGCAGACGATGGCGGCAAAATCGAGGGCTGCTGCGATGTGTTTTC
This sequence comes from Senegalimassilia sp., assembly GCA_963661535.1. GTDB lineage: Bacteria > Actinomycetota > Coriobacteriia > Coriobacteriales > CADBOM01 > CAVLCC01. Next base: position 13,307 of record CAVLCC010000049.1, on the reverse strand, counting down.
TGGAGGAGATTGCGTAACAGGTCCTACAACGGTAATTATGGCGATAGCGGCAGGCAAGGCTGCGGCGCGAAACATCGACACTTACCTCGGATTTAATCACCCGATAGAGCGTGACGTTGAGCTTCCTCCCGTTAATTTTAAGGGTCTGCATTCGTGTGCTAGAAGCGAGCAGATTGAGCGCGGGGTAGAAATAAGGCGTCACGATTTTGATATGTTTGAGATGGGGCTTAGCGACGAGGCGGCTGCTCAAGAATCTAGCAGATGTTTGCGTTGTGATTGCTATGGTTTTGGAGCCTTTAGGGGAGGACGTGAAGACAGATGGTAAAAGTCACCATTGATGGAAAGACTGTAGAGGTCGAGGAAAACACAACAATCCTAAAAGCTGCTCGCAAGGCCAATGTGAGCATTCCTACGCTTTGTTATTTGGAGGGCTTAAACGACATTGGCGCGTGCCGAGTTTGTTGTGTTGAGATTGAGGGCAAAACCCAGCTCGCGGCAGCATGCAACAACCGCGTAACCGATGGAATGGTTGTATACACCAACAGCCCTAAGGCTAGGTGGGCACGCAAAACAAACGTTCAGCTCATCTTGTCGCAGCACAATGTTAGCTGCACAAGCTGCGTGCGCGGCGGAAACTGTGCACTCCAAAATCTTGCCAACGAGCTCGGAATTGCCGAGGAGCCATTCCCGCGCAACTACCCCCTCAACCGTTGCAAAGATAGCTATCCTTTGGTGCGCCGCGACGATAAGTGCATAAAATGTATGAGATGCGTGCAAGTATGCGAGAAAATGCAGCAAGTTAAAGTGTGGGATTTGGTCAATCACGCTTCGCACACTAACGTGGGGGTGCGAGGCGGAGGCACCCTGCGCAACAGCGACTGCACGCTTTGCGGACAGTGCATTACTCACTGCCCCGTTGGAGCCCTGCACGCATACGATGAGACCGACAAGTTCTTTGAGGCCATCGCAGACAAGAAAAAAACGGTTGTGGTCCAAATTGCTCCAGCTGTGCGAACTGCTTGGGGGGAGTCTCTGGGTCTTTCACGTGAAAAGGCAACCGTGGAGCGCCTCGTGGCAGCCTTGCGCAAGATGGGCGTAGACTACATCTTTGACACCTCATACACGGCAGACCTAACCATTATGGAGGAGGGAACCGAGTTTTTGCACCGGCTAACCCACAAAGACCAAAGCGCCATGCCGATGTTCACCTCGTGTTGTCCTGGATGGGTTCGCTTTTTGAAGGGTCAGTATCCTGACATGGTTGACAACCTTTCTACGGCAAAGTCTCCACAGCAAATGTTTGGCGCGGTTGTGAAGTCTTATCTTCCCAAAGTTATGGGGATAGATCCTGAGAGTATTGTTTCGGTTTCTATTATGCCTTGCACTGCTAAGAAGGCAGAAAGCAAGCTTGAGCCAATGCGCGATGCCGAGCATGGACAAGATGTTGACATTGTGTTAACCACCCGCGAGGTCGACAGGATGATTAAATCCGAGCACATAGTGGTTGACGAGCTTGATGAAGACAGCTTTGACTCTCCATTTGAAAATGCCTCTGGAGCTGGTGTGATTTTTGGAGCTACCGGCGGAGTTATGGAGGCAGCCCTGCGCACCGCATACTTTTTGGTAACGGGCAAAAACCCAGACCCTGATGCCTTTAAAAACGTTAGAGGATGCAAAAGCTGGAAAGAAGCAACATTTGATATTGATGGCAATACCGTAAAAGTTGCCGTTGCAAGCAGCCTTGGCAGTGCCCGCGCTTTAGTAGAAGCAGTGCGTGCAGGAGATGTTGACTACGACTTCATTGAGATAATGGCATGTCCTGGTGGTTGCGCTGGTGGCGGCGGTCAGCCAATTTCTGAGGGAGAAGAACTCGCCGGAGTTAGAGGCGAAGTTCTCTATGGGCTAGACAAGGTGAACAACTTGCGATTTTCGCACGAAAATCCTGCTATCAAGCGTACCTATGAGGAGTTTTTGGGTGAGCCATGTGGGGAGATGTCGCACCGATTGCTGCACACGGATCACCGCGCTTGGGAAATGCCGCACGAGGTTGAAAGACTTGAGGAGCTAGGCGCACTAGATGCTTGCGACCGCGATGACGAGGAGTAGGTTGCGGGGTGACGTGCTCGATGTGGTGAAGCCACGAAGCTTTGAATTGATACAACGTTGACGCAACGTCGATTATTCAAAACTGCCTGATTTTTTACGAAATTTAGGTTTTTGCCTCGAGGTTGTTCCTTCGGAGTTTCGGCATCTGCGATATTTCTTGAACCGTGCATTTGTTATACAATAAAAATTTGTATATACAAATTGCAAGTGTTGCAAACCTTACAAATCATTTGCATAGCATTTACAAACCATTTAAGTGAGAGGCAAGAGGCTTATGTCTGAGACGTCCGAGCAAAAGGTGTGTCCGGTTTGTCAGGCACCAATAGAGGCAGGCGAAGCGGCATGTCCAAGATGCGGCTTTAAGCTTGAGGGACAAACAGAACAATTTCATATGGTTGCACCAGACGATTCAATAACGTCTAATCCAAATATGGCTTTAGAGACGGGCAAAAGCTTGGGCACTCCCATGTTCACAATTCTCAAAGGCCCCATGCAGGGCGAAAGCTTTAAGCTCACCAGTTTTCCGCTAATGATAGGGCGCGACCCCGCATGTGAGCTGTTTTTAAATGACAGAACTGTCACGAGAAAACATGCATCGCTCGATGTAATTGATAACGAAGTTGTGATTTCGGATCTTAACTCGCTAAATGGAATTTGGATAGACGGAGAGATGAAAGACAGGGCAACACTTAAAGATGGCACCATTGTGCAAATTGGAATTTTTACGATGGCGTTTAACGTTTGATAAACAAAGTTGTTGATGGCTTGGGTTTGAAGCCTAGCGAGTGGACTAGCATAACTAGCAAAGCTAACGGAACTAGACGCCAAATATCCTAAGTGTCAAAAAAGTTGTCTAACAGATTAAGTGTCTAACACTTTAAGCAATTAACAGGTGAAGCAATCAAAAGAAGGGGGAAGCAAAAAGGTGATTCAAAGCAAGAAGCTGCTTTCTGGAAATGAGGCTGTAGCTCAGGGAGCTTATGAGGCTGGAGCGCTAATTGGGGTTGGCTACCCAGGCACCCCATCTACAGAAACAATGGAAACATTTGCCAAGTTCGAGGGGGTCTATGCGGAGTGGGCTCCAAACGAAAAGGTCGCAATGGAGGTAGCCGGAGGAGCCAGCATGGGAGGCGCTAGATGCCTCGTAACTATGAAGCACGTTGGTGTAAACGTCGCCGCCGATCCTCTCTACTCAATCGCATATACGGGCGTAAACGGGGGCATCGTAATCTTAGCAGCCGATGACCCAGGCATTTTCTCCTCACAAAATGAGCAAGACACAAGGTTCCATGCCATGGGAGCAAGAATCCCCGTGCTTGAGCCCTCAAATCCAATAGAAGCACGCGACTTTGCAAAGCTAGCCTTTGACTTGTCGGAGAGGTTTGACATTCCGGTAATTATTAGGTCAACCGTTCGCATGTCTCACACAAAAGCGGTTGTAGACTGCGGCGAAAGGGTGGAGCACAAGCTGCGCCCATATACAAAGGACGTTTCAAAGTGGGTAATGATGCCCGCGTTTGCAAAGCAGCGCCGCAAAGTGAGCGACCAGCGTGTGCTCGACCTAGCCGAGTGGGGGTCTACGTCTTCCATAACGCGTGATGAGTATCGAGACAAATCTATCGGTATCATTTGTTCGGGAGTTAGCTATGAGCACGTTCGCGAGGCAATGCCAAATGCAAGCACTCTAAAGCTAGGCATCACATTCCCATTACCAGCGGGTGCAATTCGCGAGTTCGCTTCTAATGTTGAGTCGCTTTATGTTGTTGAAGAAGCCAGCAACTACACCTCCACACAGGTGCGTGCGTTGGGTGTGGAACTGAGTCAAACACCCGCCCCTATTCCTCCCGATGATGAGATTTCACCAGCTATTGTGCGACGTGCATTTGGTCTGCCAAATGCAACATATGAGATATTTGACGGTGCACTGCCGCCGCGCCCGCCTTCGCTTTGCGCTGGGTGTCCGCATAGGCTTGTTTATGCCGAACTCTCGCGCATGGGCGCAATAGTTACAGGCGACATTGGGTGTTATACGCTAGGCACGCTTGCTCCGCTTTCGGCGGTGGACTCATGCGTAGACATGGGCGCTTCGTTTTCGATGGCGCATGGCATGGAGCTTGCCCGCGAATTTGGGGAGGCAGATGAGGGTGCTGGCGAGGCTGCAGGTGAGGGCGGTGATGGCGCAAGTAATGGCGGCGAGGCTGCAAGCAACACCGCAAACACCAGCAAACACGACGGTCTAGGCAACCGCCCAATCATAGGCGTCATAGGAGACTCCACATTTGCACATTCAGGAATTACCTCGCTGCTAGGAACCATCTACAACCACGGTAGCGGTACGCTGTGCATCCTCGACAACAGAACCACAGCAATGACAGGTCAACAGGGCAATCCAGTTAATGGCATCACCTTGCAAAACCGACCAAGCAAACAGCTCGACCTCGTAAAACTTTGCGAGGCTATGGGCGTAGAAGATGTTCACAGAGTTGACTCGCAAGACCTTGCAGCTGTTAAAAAGGCTCTTAAAGAGGCTCGCAATTTTGACGGCTTGTCGGTGCTTGTGTTTTGCTCGCCTTGTCAGCTCCTTATTAGAAAGCGCAATGAGCCTAAAGAGGTCTCGGATAAATGCCGAGCATGCGGCTTGTGTGTAAAGATAGGGTGTCCAGCAATTGGAACAGATGATGAGGGTCACGCAGTTATAGACAAAGTGCAGTGCATAGGGTGCGGGCAGTGCTCGCAAGTGTGTCCTTCAGGCTGCATAAACTAAATGGATGGTGACATGATGAACGATACAACGCAAACAAGCGAAACTCAAAACCAGGCGCAGGCAGATGTGCAGGCTAAGGCGCAAGCGCAGGCAGACGCGCAAACTACCACAGTTGTTTTGTGCGGAGTAGGCGGTCAGGGCACAATTTTGGCCGCAGACATTCTCGCCAAAACAGCAGCTCACGCAGGACTAGATGTAAGACTTTCTGAAATTCATGGCATGTCGCAAAGAGGCGGCAGTGTAATTACAATTGTGCGCTTTGGCAAAGAGGTCCACTCCCCCGTAACCGACCTTGGTTGCGCCGATAGAATTGTGGCATTTGAGGCAACTGAGGCTCTGCGTTACCTTCCATATTTGGCAAAAGACGGCAAGCTGCTAGTTAACAACATAGAGATAACCCCCCTACCAGTGCTAATTGGCAATGCGGAGATGCCCAAGAACACTGTGGAGTTTTTAAAAAAACACAACGCAAAAATGATTGACTCCGACGCAATCGCAGCTAAAGTGGGCAACCCCAAGGCAACAAACATTGTGCTTTTGGGTGCTCTTTCTAAGGAGCTAGATTTTGACGAGTCAATTTGGGAGGAGATTATCACATCGAGAGTTCCTCCAAAAACTGTGGAGAGCAACATTGCTGCTTTTCATGCAGGACGTGAGGCTGTATAGACAAACCGTATAGGAAGCGCACATAAAGCACATATATGATGCGCAGCTAGAACACTGAAGACCGCGTAGTTTGTGCGGGTGCGCAACCACGCACCCCCACCACCAACCGCGAATACAACAAAACAAACAGGAGAGCTAATGGAAATTACACCAGCCGAGATTGCCCAAACGCTATCGATGATTACGCAGCAAAGCCTAGACATTAGAACAATCACGCTAGGCATCAACACGCGTGGCTGCACCGACTCAAATATCGACCGCATGGCAACCAAACTCTACGACCACCTCACGCACACCGCGCAAAATTTGGTTGAAGTGGCAAGTCAGTTGGAGCGCGAATACGGCGTGCCAATAGCCAACAAGCGTATCTCCGTAACACCAACCGCCGAGATTTGTGCTGCTCTGGAAGTTGAGGATTTCACACCAATCGCACAAGCTCTCGACAAGGCCGCCAAAGAGGTCGGGGTCGACTTCATCGGTGGCTTCTCTGCACTGGTTCAAAAGGGAATTTCACGTGCTGACCGTCGTCTAATCAATTCAATTCCATCTGCGCTTGAGGCAACAGAGCGCGTTTGCTCGTCAATAAATGTCGCATCTACCCGCGCAGGTATTAACATGGATGCAGTTGGGGTTATGAGCAAAACAATCCTAGACACTGCCCAGATCACCAAAGATCGCGACTGCCTAGGCTGTGCCAAGCTCGTTGTATTTTGCAATTCTGTAGAAGACAATCCGTTTATGGCGGGTGCTATGCATGGCTCTGGCGAGGGCGATAAGGTCGTAAATGTTGGAGTCTCAGGACCTGGCGTTGTTAGGTCGGTTCTGGCACAACTTGGCACAGATGCAGACCTCACAACGGTAGCTGAAGCAATTAAGGCAACCGCTTTTCGCATAACGCGCCTAGGCGAGCTAGTTGCACGTGAAGCATCCAAACGACTAGAGGCTCAAATGGGAATTTTGGATCTTTCGCTTGCCCCCACGCCTGCAGTTGGAGACTCGGTTGCAGAGATTTTAGAAGCCATTGGAGTGGGAGTTACCGGAGGTCCTGGAACAACGTGCGCTCTAGCGCTTCTAAACGATGCCGTTAAAAAAGGCGGAGTTATGGCTTCATCGTCTGTTGGCGGGTTATCTGGCGCATTTATCCCTGTATCAGAAGATCAGGGCATGATTAGAGCGGCTGAAAGCGGCGCACTTTCACTAGAAAAACTAGAAGCTATGACGTGTGTTTGCTCTGTGGGCTTAGATATGATTGCAGTGCGCGGAGATGTTGATGTCGATACAATTTTTGGCATAATTGCCGACGAAATGTCTATCGGAGTTATAAACAACAAAACAACTGCCGTGCGCATTATTCCTGCACTTGGAAAGTCCGCAGGTGAGAGGCTAGAATTTGGAGGCCTTTTGGGCAGCGCTCCTATTATGGATGTGAACCGCAATTCCGGACATGTTTTGGCGCAGCGTGGCGGACGCTTCCCAGCTCCTATAAACAGTCTTAAAAATTAACGAAATCGTTTATTTCGCCTATATTTATATGCGTTAAAGCTTATTTATTGTTAACATTAGAACATATATATTCTTTTGCAGATAAACATTGCATAAAAACGTAGTTCTTGTGCACAAAACAAGGCTTGCATATAAAAAGGAGAATAAATGAAGTTAAATCGTAAAACTGCAAACGGGGGGGGTACTAGCAAATTTCTAACTTGCTTGCTCACTCTTGTGTTAGTTGTTTCAACTATCCCAATTCTTCCAAGCACTGCCCAAGGTGAGGGACAAGAGGGTCAAACCACTGTTCAAACGCAAGATAATGCGAGTTTACAGGAGCAGGTCTCAGGTGAGACTACCACGAAAGTCGAACCTGCAACAGATGTGGCAGACTCGCAAGAGCAGCAAACGCAAGATTCTTCTAGCGCAGATACACAACAAGAAGAAGCGCAATCACAAAGCGAAGATGCAGATAGCGCACAAACAGAAGCACATGATACGCAAAACATCCAAGCAGAACAAACATACACAACTAACGAAGCTCTCCTTGCAGATGACTACATAGCCAGCACAACATCTTGCAAAATCGTGCGTGGTGACACAACCACATACTTCGACACACTCACAGAAGCTATAGCTGACCTCCAAGATGGAGATACCATAGAGATCTTTAAATCTCACACCATAAAAGAAGCTTCAACAATTTCAGTCTCAAACGTAACTATCAAAAACATTACAAACCCAACAGACGATAGAGACAATCCTACGCAAAATCAATCTGCAGATGCCCAGCCTGTAGTTAATTTTGAAGCAGGCGCACAAATCACATTTACCCAAACAGCAAATCTTACAGGCGTTATCTTTGATGGAAATAGCAAAGACCGCACAACTCCAGCAATAGTTGCAACTTCAGGTACACTTACAATATCAAACGGCGAAGCCAACGAAGATAAAGGAATAGAAGCAACAACTTGCACACTTAGAAGTTTTGCTAGCACAACTAGTCTTGGCGGCGCAATTTTAACAAGTGGCGCAGAAGTTAAAATGACAAGCGGGGAAATTTCAGGCAACTCAGCGCTAAAAGGCGGTGCCGTATACATTGAGTCTGGATCTTTTTCAATATCTGATGGCATAATCTCGGGCAACAATGCAACTGACGGAGCAGCCGCTTATAATGCTGGCGGTAAGGTTGCGGTTACCGGAGGCGAGATTTCTGGAAACACAGCAACTAGCAAAGCCGGAGCCATCTATGTTGGCAACGCTGTTGTTACTTCTGCAGATTTTACTGGTGGTCTTGTAACCAACAATACTTCAGGCTCTGGTGGTGCTGTTTATGTTCCAGACACAAATAATTGTTCAGCAACACTCATAATTAGAAACAACGCAAAAGTCATAGGCAACACTGCGGGCGGCAAAGATGCAAATATTGAACCAAACACAACAACCAATATCCAAATAATGACAGGAATTACATCTTCTGCTAGAATTGGCATCTATAGTTCAAAAACTATATGCAACGCAAATTCTCAATTTACTTGGACCAACACTACAGCAGGAACTTTTAAAAATCTAAATGTATTTTCTAATGATGTGAACCCAGCCTGCTATGCAACGCAAACTACTACCAGCTCAAATATTACATGGGGTACAGGAGCAACTTGCAAGATCACACATGCCACAGGTCTTACAGACTACTATGCAACTCTAAACCTTGCAGTAGCTGCTGCTAGTGCAGGCGAAACAGTTGAAATCTTCAAATCACATACTGTAGCCGCTGCTATGGCTCCAACAGTTGCTCTAACAATCAAAAACGTAGATACCCCGCTTTCAAGCTCAGAAGACTGGACAAAAAATGGTAACGCCACAGCTCCAGTTGTAACTTTTGCAGCCGCAGCTAGGCTAACAGTTAACACAAATATAACTTTGCAGGGCGTTCAGTTTGATGGCGGAGGAGCTGCTGCTACACCAATAACACGCGAAAATTCTGGCATTTTGGTTAATGCTGTTGATGGCGTGAAACTAACAGTAAACACTGGCGCAGAGGTAGACGAAACCGTCGGTCGCACCCTTAAAACCGACACAAAGTTCACCAACTTTATCAACTACATGACGCCAGCCGATGGCACAGACTCCGGTGGCGCATTCAATATCGCAGGCACAGCAGAACTAAACGACGTAACAGTTTCTGGTTGTGTAAGCTCTCCAGCAGGAGGAGCAACTGGTGGCTGGGTAGGCGGTGGTGCGGTTGCATTTGTAACTGGTACTCTCACTATTAATCGCGGACTTTATACAAAGAATGGCAACTCGCCCACGACCTCCAAAGGTGGGCATTGGAATAACTCTCCATTTACAGTTGAGAGTGGCAGTATTTATGCCACAGATGCTAGCTTTACAGAAAACACAGGCAATTGCGGTGGAGTATTTGTTACAACCAAAAACAAAGCTGGCGGTTTAATTAGTATTTCTGGAGGAACAATATCTGACAACTATGCTAGTTATGGTGGAGGTGGTATTTTCCTAGGCGAGGTAGATCCTGGTTCTACATGCATAATAACCGGCGACACACAGATTACGGGAAACTCTACTGGTGGCTATAACGATTCTCCCGTCAACGCCGAGGCATGTGAGGGCTCGGCGATTTACGTGCGCGGTAGTTGTTCTTTGGAGTTGTCTGGGACGGTCAGTATTACGGGCAATAACGTAACAGGCAAGCACTCCCAGGCTGTTGCTGTCTTTGTTGACAGCACTTACACGGGCGCCGACGGAAACGTCAAGTTCACCGGCGGCAGCCCTGTAATCTACGACAACATGAACGGTGCCAACCAAGCAAACCTTGGCAGCTATGACGCAACAACTGCTGTCCAAGTAACGGGCAGTCTCACAAGCCCTAAGATTGGCTATCGAACGACCAACGCGGCCATGGACGGCGAAGGCGAGCAGTTCGCCATTGCCTCAACAACTCCTGCAACAAACACCACTGGAATTGCGGGAGCGTTTATAAACGACATCGACAGCAGCTTGGTTTCTATTCCAAATTCAACCACAAACGCAATTACGTGGGGAAAAGCGGTGGTTAAAGAGGTAACATCCGACGCTACCGGAAACACCTTTGTGGCTTACTACGACTCGCTAAATGCAGCTATTACGAGTGCAACCTCGGGCAATGTTTTGGAGATAATGCGCACGCATGCGCTAACAGGCAATGCAACCACAACCAACAAAACCCTAACAATTAGAAACATTGTTTCGCCCGCTAAGGCGTCTGAAGATCCTACTCAAAATGGTTCAGTAAATGTAAACGGGCAACCTGTGGTCTACTTTGCAAACTCAGTTTACGACTCTACTGCAACTACCACAACCATAACTCCGTACCGTCTTACCATTGGAGATGGCACAACAGGAACTGTTAATCTAACGGGTGTTTCGTTTAGTGGGCAGTCGTTTGGCGGTCAAGATGGTGTAACGGTGGCAGACTATAACAGTCGCACAAATTCGGGCATGTATGTGCAAACAAGCGCCAATCTCAATATCTCAGATTACACGGTCGATGATGAGGTTCAGACCGCAACCACGATTTCCAAGTTTTATAACGTGGCAGCCGACGATGCAAATTCTGGTGGATTTTTATACGTTTCAGGAACTGTGACCATGAGCGGTGGCACTATATCTAACTGTCAAGGACTAATTGCAGGATCTGACTCTAATAACTTTACTGGTGGAGGTGCTGTAGCTTACGTTGCTACAGGTGGTACTTTTAACTTTTCGGGGGGCACTATCACAGAAAATGGCATTTATCAAGGTCCTAAATATACCAACTGCGCAATTTCTTGCCAAGGTGGATCTTTTTATATGACGGGTGGCAAAGCAATAAACAATAAAGGTAGCCACGGTGGCTTTTTGGGTGTTTATGCTGCAGGTAGCAAGGCAGAGATTTCTGGTGGTGAGATTTCTGGTAACAGAGCGTTATATGATGGAGGTGCTGTATTTGTTGCATGGTTTGGCAATGAATGTATAGTCTCAGGCAATGCATTGATACGCGGAAACTATGCAAACCGAAGTGCAGGTGCTATAGCATTGCGACAAAGCGACAGTTATGGAACTTCTTCTTGCACTATTAAGGGCAATGCTCACATTGTTGGCAATACTTGCGGAGGATCAGGGTCAAATTCAAATGCAGCAGTTGCTCCATTGGCAGGAACAGCCAGTGTTGCAGTTAGCGGCAATCCAGTTGTTTATGACAATACAAACAGTGCAGGCGCGCAATGCAATATATCAGTTAATGGTGCAGCTTATTTGCAAGTAGGCACCATGGAAAGAGGCGCGCTCGTTGGTATTTATAACACTAGTGCAGATATAAATGCTGCAACTAAGCAATTTGGAACTTCAACTGCGGCTTCTGCATCTTCTTCTGGATATCTTTATGGATTTGTAAACGATGTTACCAAAGATGCTACAACGCAGTTAGCATTGCGCGGCGAGGCTGGAACAGATACCGCTGTTGTATGGGGAACAACCGCTTCTAATGTTAAGGTCACAGAGATGGTTACCGCCGCAGATGGAACAACTAGCGATGTGGTGCATACGTTTGCAACTTTGGCAGATGCCTTTGCGTGCGTAAATCTTATTTCTGCAGACAACATGCCAACATATGACGCAGATAAATATTTCAAGGTAGAAGTTTTAGTAGAAGAACTATCTCAAACAGCACAGTGTTCTTATGGTTTGGGTTCTGCAAAGCCAATTATGATTACCACTGCTGCCACAGACGCAACAGATGGATATAAATATAGAGGCACTGCAGGCACAAATGCAACGCTAAAGAGAGCTTTTGGAAACACTACCATGCTTAACGTTACAGGTGGATCTGTTGTTACTATAAAAAATCTTACAATAGATGGAGCCAAAGCGACCTATACAGTAAATAATACTGAGGGCGTTTTGAAGATTCAAAACGCATCTAAGGTCACACTAGATACCGGAGCTGTTTTGCAAAATAGCAAAACTTCTGGTGAGGGTGGAGCTGTGCGTATACAATCACAATCAACAATAGTTATGCAGGGTAACTCTAAGATTACAGGATGTATAGGACAAGGCGGAGCACTTTGTGGATTTGTTGCAAATCTTGAAATGAAAGATACAGCTTCTATTACAGATTGTCATGCTACTGAAGCAGGCAAGATAAAAGGTGGAGCTGTAATTTTGTGGAATGGCACATTTAGTATGTCTGGTGAAGCTTCTATTACAGACTGTACTGCAGGACAAGGTTCTGCACTTACTCTAGGTGTAACTGGTGGCCAAGCAGAAGGTTTTACAAATACAAGAGTATATCTAAGTGATAAAGCCAATATTTCAGCCAACTCATGTAATGCTGAAGATACAGCAAGTGATTTAGCCACTGCAATTAGCATCACAAAAGGTGCTGATGTGCAAACAATAGTTTCTGGAACACCAACAGTTTATGGAAACACTAACTCAGCTGGCAACCAAGCAAATATAGTGGACTGGTCTGATGAAAATGTAGGATCACAAATTCAGGTTGCAGAAGCAGGACTTGGAGCAGATGCAAATCTAGGTGTTTATTCTGCAAACAACGATGCAGCAGGTGATACCTTTGCACTAACAGAAACATCTCCATCTACTGACTATGCTAACCTAGCTAGCTTTAAAAACGACAAGAATAGTCATCTAACAGGTTTTGCTAGCACAGAAAATAGAGTTGTTTGGTCTTCAGCAGAGCCTCTAACAATCACAAAGACAATACCTGCTGCTGTAACTGATGATACCTGGTTTACTGTTCAGCTTGTAAATAACACTACAGGAGATATTTATCGCCAGTCAATAAAAGTTGAAGCTGGACAAACCTCAGGCAGCGCAACTTTAGTTTTGCAAAGTGGATTTGGCTATACAGTTACTGATGTTTCGGCGCAAAGCAACTGGCGATATGCTAACAGTGCAGCAACCTATGCAGGTTATGCAGATAGCGAGTGGAGTGCAGACGCAACAGGAGCATCCATTGGAACTGTAACGCTCGATGGATATTCAGCCAATAGAACTCTAACGCTTACAACAGCTAAAACCTCCGACTTATATGCTTCAGAAAACACAAGCGTAGTTAATACAATTACGGTTCCAGAAAATTAAACGGTGCTAGGGGTTGTCCTGAGGCTTTAGACAATCTCCACCCGCCCTTTCTGAACCATTAATTATTTTGAATTATTCAGTAAAAAAAAAGGGGGGGGTAGAGGCAAATTGCCGCAATTACATGGCAATTTGATGCAATTTTATG
>CAVLCC010000048.1:0-15678 GCA_963661535.1 Senegalimassilia sp. | reverse complement strand
TAAGGGTTACATCGGCATTAGAAACATACACGCCAGAGTAGACTCGCGCAGTGCTCGCGCCGTCGAAGACCACGCCCTGGATGGTGGCCTTCTTGGAGAAGCTGATGCGCGAGGCGGCTTCGAAGGTGACAACGGGGGCGGTGCCGTTGCCGTTCTTGAACCAATCCTCAGCGCTGCACAGCGGCGTGTCGACGTTTTTGATGGTGACGTTCTCGACGCCCAAGGCGACCGTCGCCGCCGTGCCCGAAGCATAGAAGTTGTGCGATTTGAAAATCTCGACGGTTTCATCTGCTTTTGCGGCGGAAAGAGCCGCGGCGAGGCTCGTGTAGTACGTGGTGATGCCGGTCGCGTCCGTGATCTTGCACACCGCCGTGCCATCGCTCCATTGGATAGCCGAACCCGCGCCCGCTACAGCCGCGTACGACGGGTTCACGTCGTTGGAGATGCAAGAGAGGTACTTCGTGGTGGACGCCGTGCCCGACGTGGCCACCGCGAACTGCGTTGAAGCAGCGCATAGCGAGTCCCTAGAAAAGCCAAGGCGCGCGTCGGCGGTGAGGTCGCCAATGGAAAGCGTCTGCGCGTAGCTCGCGCTGATGTTTCTCGCCCCGGCGATGTCTGCATCGATGGAATCTGCAGTCACAATACCGTTGCCATAAATATAGGCGTTGCCAGATATCATCACGTCGCCCGCGCTGTCGGCGCCGCTGGCGTAGCAGTACACGGCAGGGATGTTCGCGCTCATCGATTTGTTACCCGTTATCTTGCCACCTGTGATGGTGAGCTTGTTGCTCGTGCTGCTTACGATAACTGCGCCCGCTCCGCCCCTCGCGTAGTTGCCGGAGATCTCTCCGCCGGAGATAGTTACGGAGCTGTCGCCTTCCATGTAGATGCCGGCAGAAGACTGCAGGCCGGTTAGCCTGGACGTGTTGCGCGTTATCTTCGCATCGCCGGATATCGAGACTGTTCCGGCGGCCGCGTAAATCGCGCCCGCAAGGTATGCGGTGTTGCCTGTGATTGTGCCGCTGGACATGGTGAGCGTGCCGCTGCTGTAGATTGGGGATCCCTTATCGTTTGTAGAAGTATTGGACTCTATCGAGCCGCCGGAAAGGGTCAGACCCGCGCCGGAGGCGACGCTGAAGACCAGGCCCGTCGCGCTGGCAGTGGTGAAGTTCCTAAAGGTGCAGGTCGTAGCCTCGATGCCGGTGTCAGCTTCGCCAGCCGCGCCGTCGGAGACGGTGACCGTGCCCGCGTTCACCGCAATGGCCGAGGTGCTGCGCTCTGTGCTACCGCCATCAAAGATAACACCAGACAAAGTTACATCAGAAGAAATCGTAAAAGCTGCATCGGCAGTAAAAGTTATAACAGGTTGGGCATCTGCAGATTGATTTTGCGTAGGATTGTCTCTGTCATCTGTTGGATTTGTTATATTTTTTATAGTTACGTTTGAGGCTGTTATTGTTGAAGCTTCTTTAATAGTGTGAGATTTAAAGATCTCTATGGTGTCTCCATCTTGGAGGTCAGCTATAGCCTCTGTGAGTGTGTCATAGTAAATTGGAGTATCGTCGCGAACGATCTTGCAAGTTGATGTGCTTATAACATAGTCGTTTGATGCGAGGACTGCTTCGTTAGATGTATTTGCTTGTATAGCTTGCGTATCTTGTGCGTCTGCTTGCGCGCTGTCTGCGTTTTCACTTTGTGATTGCGCTTCTTCTTGTTGTGCTTCTGCGCTAGAAGAATCCTGGCTCTGTTCTTGCGAGTCTGCCGCATCTGTTGCAGGTTCGACCTGCGTATTAGTCTCACCTGAAACTTGCTCCTGCGAACTTGCATTATCTTGCGTTTGAACAGTGGTTTGGTCCTCTTGTCCCTCACCTTGAGCAGTACTAGGAAGAATTGGAATGGTTGAAACTACTAACACAAGAGTGAGTAAGCAAGTTAGGAATTTTCTAGTACCCCCCCCGCCTAGAATTTTTCGATTTAGCTTCATTTAATCCTCCATATTCTCATAACTATGTTGTTTTATGCACAATAACAGCATATTTTGTATTATTTTTTTATCTGGAAATACTATACACATATGTTATCAAAAATTAAGTTATAAAGCATATCAATATGGGCGAAGTAAAAGATCGGTAAAAACGTATTTATTTCATAATCCGCTTAATACCAAGCTCAGTATTCTAACTTTCCCTATTCATAAGGCGAGTTACTACTTGCTTTTTGCGAGACAAAATATCGTCAACCCAAACGGAGCCTTTTGATAGGTCTATTCCAAAAGCTCTCTCAATCATGCGTTTGTCTCCAGAGGCAAAAAATCTAGAGCCAACATTAACAATATCTGTTAGCAAAAATAGCACCGTATCATATCCAAATTTGCAATGAAGCTCATCTAAATAAGTTTGGATTTCTTCCTCTCTTTGCATCGCGGATTTTATGTTCGCTGTTTCGTGCTGAGCTATCAACACCTTTTTATCTGCAATATCAAACTCTTTGGAGTCGCTTGTAATAAATGTGGAGATATCAAGTTTTGCATCGTCTCCCCTTCTTTGGAATAGCTCAATTCCAAATTCGATGGGATCAACTCCTAGTATGTTGCCTAGCCATGCAGCAACTTCTCTATCGATATCGGTTGTTGTTGGAGACTTTAAAAGCACAGTATCTGTAAGCACAGCAGAAAGCAAAACACCTGCAATAGAACGTGGCATTTCAACATTTTGCGCTCTAAACTGTTTAGCCACAATTGTGGCAGAAGATCCCCAGGGCAAGAGCAAAAATTTAATGGGAGCAGTTGTTTGAATGTCTCCTAGGCGATGATGGTCAACTATCTCTAGAACCTCGGCTTCTTCAATTCCTGGCAGCGATTGCAAACGCTCATTATGATCCACTAGTATAACTCTACGTCTTGGGATAGAAGCTATATCTGTTCTTGTGATAATTCCCACGCAGTATCCCTCTTCGTTAACAATCACGCCTTCGCGCTGATGCGAATGCAAAAGCTCAGGAACAGCCTCTGATAAAAGCATCTCGGGGTCAAATACCAAGGCATCTGTTTCTATGCAATCACTTATCACCCTAGATAGAGTGGCCAGTCTAGTAACCGTATATGTATCTTGATCCGCACATATAATTGCGGTTCCATTCTTTTTTGCCAGATCAATTATTTCTTGCGAAGGCTGTGCACCCACAGCTAAAATAAGGCATGCAACTTTTTCTTCGCACGCAATAATTTGAGACCTCTTGCGATCTCCCATAACAACTGTGTCGCCCTCAGCAATAAGAGCTCTAAAAGTCTCTGGCTCAGAGGCCGCAACGCGCAAATGCCCCTCCAAAACTTTGTTGGGGTCTCCTAGCACAATCTTTCCGCCGCAAGCTCTAGCAATATTTCCAAGTTTTAGCTCAGTGGCATATGTGTCGACCATATCAACTTCTTCGATATATGTTTCTGAAAGCCTGCGCATTGTAACAATGCCAACATACTTGCCGTCGCCGTCTACAACCACAAGCGCACGAATATTATGCTCGCGCATTTTGCGTCCAGCATTTAGGAGGATATCGTCAGCTCTAACCGATATAACATCTGAAGTCATTGCATCCATGACTCTTGAGTGAATATGCGACACATATTGAGGAATCTCAATCCCCATGCGTTCTAAAATCCAAGCAGTTTCGTCTGGAAGTTTTCCTTGCCTGCAAGCAATATAGTTTCCATCTGGATCAAGTGCATTTTTTAGATATGCATATCCAACTGCTGCGCATATTGCGTCATTATCTGGATTTCTATGTCCAATCACTATAGTAGATTTAGATGCTGCCAAAATTGCTCCTTTAAAAACTTGCAAATATTACTTAATTAACTCGCGAATAATACTTAACTATCAATTGCATAAAAACTTAAACCTTCACTTATCAAAAAAAATGTCAATCAATAACGCCCTAGCTAGCAATAATAATTTCTATTCCACTTTTATAATAGGTGCGTATCCAGTCAAAAGCTTTTTAGACTCGCCTGTGTTTGCAAACACAACCGTTATTAAGTCTCCTTGGCAATCAACAACAATGCCTCGTCCAAAAACTTTATGAACAACACTGTCTCCATTATGAAACTCGGTATCTACGCCAGTATTGCTATTAGAAGAAGCGAGCAGGCTTTCTTTTGTCCCAGAAGCGCCAGTAGATCCAGAAGTACCAGACCCCCCAAAAATGCGCCCATCAGTTGCTGCACTCGACTGCTCATATTTTGTGCCGCTACCATATATCCCTCGCCTGCTGCCGCGCTTTTCGTGTCCAGTGCCTGAGTAGCCTTGACTTCCAACACCTGCAAGGTTTAGGCATTTATCTGGAATTTCTTTCAAAAATCTCGACTTAGGATTATTTTGCGTAGAACCAAAAAGTGAACGCTGCTGAGCACAAACTATAGACAAATGCTCACGTGCACGCGTGATAGCAACATAAGCCAGCCTGCGCTCTTCCTCAACACCTTTGTCTTCAAAAATCGAATTTGAATGAGGAAAAATTCCCTCCTCCATTCCAGCTATAAAAACAATCGGAAACTCCAAGCCCTTAGCAGAATGTATAGTCATAAGAGTAACTTGAGAGTCGCTATCGTCTATAGAATCAAGATCACTTCTCAAAGACAACCACTCCATGAGAGGCGAAAGTAAATAAGACCCGCTAGACTGTTCAAAAATCTGAGAATTGCTGCTGGTCGAATTATTAGGCTCTCGCAAATCGGCATTATACTTAGATTGTTCTGCGCCCGAAACCTTTAGGGCAAGCATAGCCATTTCAGCCATATCCATAGTCTTATCCACATGTTCTGGCTTTTTGGGGCCTTCCGTTATCCCAGCTTCTATTGTAGGAGCCAAATCTCCTTCGTCATCATCTTGTGAATGTTGCTTTTCAAACTCAGAAACAACTCCATAAAATTCGTAAATATTTTCTATACGACTATTTGCCTCTGGGGTATGCTGCGACTGAAAGAAGTCGATTAGTCCGGTTTGAGAAACAATTAACTCAACAACATCACGCAAACTACCTGTATATGAGCTGGCTGCTTCTAGTATTATGCAAAATGAATGGAGACCGGTTTGTGCTCTTTTAGAAAAGTACGAGTCATCGCGCAAATTGTAAACCGCCTCCATAAAAGTAATGCCCTCTTTGGCTGCGTATGTTTCTATATACTCAACCGAAGCCTTGCCGATTCCTCGCTTAGGGGTGTTAATCACGCGCTTTGCAGACACATCATCAGCAGGATTTACAACCAAATTAAGATATGCCATAACATCGCGAATCTCAGCTCGATCAAAAAACCTTGTACCCCCCGCAATTTGATAAGGAATACCCACTCGCAAGAACATATCTTCTATTGTTCTCGACTGTGCATTAGTTCGATAAAACACAGCCATATCAGAATATCTGTAGCCCCGTGCAACGTTTTTCTCTATTTGGGTTGCAATCCAACGCCCCTCGTCACGCTCATCAGATGCAAGATAAATATCTATCTTGTCGCCACTTTCGCTTGACGTAAAAAGTTTTTTTGCCTTTCTTTTGGAATTATGCGAAATAACAGCATTTGCCGCATCTAGTATAGTTGCAGTTGATCGGTAGTTCTCTTCGAGCTTAACTGTTTTTGCGTCTTTGTAGTCTTTCTCAAAATCTAGAATATTTTGAATATCGGCACCACGCCAAGAATAAATCGACTGGTCGTCGTCTCCCACAACCATGATATTTCTATACTTTTGAGCCAACAATTTGGTTATCTCATATTGCACATGGTTGGTGTCTTGGTACTCATCTACTGATATATACCTAAACCTATACTGATAAGCCTCCAAAACCTGAGGGTTTTGCGCCAAAAGTTTATAGCCATACATTAGCAAATCATCAAAATCCATAGCATTAGCTGCTTGCAAGCGCTCTGTGAGTCTTGTGTAGACCTGAGAAGTTACCCTATCTAGTGGAGAAGCAGACGCTCTTCTTTCATATTCTTCGGCATCTATTAGCTCGTTTTTTGCCTTTGAAATGCGTGAGCGAATACCTTGAATGGAATATGCCTGCGGATTGATGTTTAGCTCGGAATAGATTTCTTTGACTAGTCTTTTTGAGTCATCATCATTATAGATTGTGAAGTTATTTGTAAATCCAACTCTATGAGCATCTGTTCTAAGCATTCTCATACAAAGGGAGTGAAATGTTAAAACCCACATGCCACGCGTAGAGCCTAGCAATTCAGATATACGCCCTCGCATCTCAGCAGCTGCTTTATTGGTAAATGTGATTGCCAAAATTTGATAGGGTTCAATCCCCAAATCTGCAACCATATGAGCAATTCTATATGTTAGAACTCTAGTTTTTCCAGAACCCGCGCCTGCCAATACAAGCAAAGGTCCGTCTACTGTTTCTACCGCGTCTTTCTGTGCTGAATTTAAACTTGCCGACTCAATTATAGATTGCGAAAGTTCTGAAAAGTCGTCGTTTTGCAATGGTAAGAAATCGCTGTCTTGGATTGGCGAAAAATCATCGTTAAAAGATTGAGAAAAATCATCGTTCATCATGCTATACAATAAACTCCCTTTATCACTTTCTTGCAAATTATATGCCTATAAAATTCATCTCTATATAGTATTGTTTATTTATTATTGTTTGCACTTAATTTATCCCAAAATGTCACTTGTGGTAGGGTTGCCCTTTAATAATTCTAAAAGCTCGATAAATTTGCTCGAGCAAAACAACCCGTGCCAAATTGTGAGGCAGAGTAATTTTGCCAAAAGACATACTTGCGTTCGCCATCGCACATATGCTTTTATCGATGCCGGTAGAACCACCAATTACAAATATAAAATCCTTGCAACCCTCAATGGATTTTTGTTCTATCGATTTAGCAAACTGTTCGCTAGAAAGCTGCTTGCCATCAATCTCCAAACAAACAACATATCTATCAGCAGGGCAAGAAATCTTATCTATTTCGTGCACAATGTCTTGCCCTTCTACCTGCATGGCTTTTATCTCACCACCGCTTTTGGAAGGATCGCGATCTGCAATTTCTATAATTTTGAGGTCAACATAGCGCGTGAGGCGCTTGCTATATTCAGCACACGCCTCAGTCCAAAACTTTTCTTTTAGCTTGCCAACCGCAATTACGGTGATTTTCAAGCGCTATCTCCTAAAATTTTGCCTTATAAGTTCGTTATACTTCTCGTTACTTCCTGCGGCTTCTCAAAAATTCTTACGATTCGTTATCGCTATTTTGCGCATCAGATCCAAGTTCGGCTTCTATGGTAATGGTTTGCCCATTTCTAACCACTCCAAGCTTTACCTTGTCTCCAATTTCTTTCGACCTAACATCTATAATTAGCTCCGAAGAAGTAGTAACTGCTTCACCATCAATGCTTACGATTACGTCGCCTTTTTGTATTCCAGCTTTCTCGGCAGGACCACCAGATACTACTGAACCAACATACGCACCGGAGTCAGCACTTGTTCCATAGTAGCTCTTTGTAGATGCATCCACTGTTCCAACCGAAACGCCCAAGTAAGAATGCTCCGCCTTGCCTGTATTTTTAATTGAGTTGTATGTCTTGTTTGCATAATTGCTAGGAATTGCAAATCCAATTCCTGCAAAGTCTCCAGAATATGACGCGGTCATAACGCAAATTCCTATGAGCTTGCCTTCGGAATTAACAAGCGCACCTCCAGAGTTTCCTGGATTTACGCCAGCATCTACCTGAATCATGTTTACATAAAATGATGAGCCATAGCTGTTTTCAAGCGTCTCATTGCGATATAGTGCAGACACAATTCCTGCTGATACAGATTTAGTTAGACCAAATGGAGAACCTGCTGTCATAACCCAATCTCCAACAGCTACGTCGGTAGAATCTGCAACTTCTATTGGAGTAAGACCTGTTTTGTCAACTTTTAGAACAGCTAAGTCTGAAGATTCATCACTTCCAACAACCTTGGCCTCTGCTGTTGAATCGTCATCGAAGTGCACAATATATTTGCTGCCCCCCGAAATTACATGGTAGTTTGTAAGGATATATCCGTCTTGCGACATAATTACACCAGATCCCAAAGATGATTTGCTCTCTGTGCTCGAATCTTTTGTAGATCCGCTAAAAATTCCATATGTTGATGATTGCTGCGTATATACGTCGATACTAACTATAGATGGCAAAACTTTTGCTGCAACGGCTTGCGAAATTGTTGTGTCGTTGCCTGATGCATTTATATTTACTGTTCCATTGCTGCTTTGTCCAGAATATGCGTTAGAACCTCCAAACGAGCCAGTAACAAAAAGCGACCCGAGTACTATAACTGCTCCAGCTAAAACTCCAACAATTCCCCACACAAAAGGTTTGGTTCCACTGCCTTGTTTGGCTTTCTTTGGTTTTGGTTGTGTGGGCTGCACAGGAATTGCATTGTATTGCGACGTTTTTTGATCTGTTTGCGCAGACTGAAAAGACTGTGTGTCTTGCGTGTTTTGCTCATGTTCACCTTGCGCATATTGCGGGTTTTGAACATATTGTGCATTTTGTTGGTTTTGAACATGCTGCGCGCTCTGCTCGCTTTGCGAACCTTGTGCGTAAGTCTCTCCAGTCTGACCTTGTGCAAACTGCCAATTTGAAATATTGGTTGAGTCGTCACTATAGCTTGGTTGATCAACCGAGACGCTAGATTTATTAGCATCTGAGCTCGCTGGTACCCCTTCGAGATTGCTCTCAAAATCATTGTTGTTTGTAGAATCAAAATTGTTTTCATTCATCAAAAAATCACCTGTTCATTGACATGCATATGCGTCTTTTCCTTTTTTGTTTATCTTGCATATGCGGATTTTCATCTGATACTAAAAAACATAGTAATTCATTCTGAAACATGTCTGAAAGTTAAAATATTTTTTTGCAAAGTTATTTTCAAGTGGCTAGCGGCATTTATGAGTCTAATTGAATAAACTCCACTTTCTTCAATAATAGATATTAAAAATGCTTATCGATTCATTGTAAGCAGAAATTACATAAGCTTTTATCGTATAAGTGACACTGAAATCCATATAGATCGAATCTTATATGGACGCAGAGACTATATGAAATTTTTATTTTCTTATATCTTTACAGAATCATAAAAAATAACAGCCTCCCAATGCTTGATGCATTTGAGAGGCTGATTATTATTTGTATAAGCAGACGAAATTTAAGTTTTATATTAGACCCTTGCAATGTCTTTGTCTTGCATGCCTACGCGTCTAATGACTGCATCGAGCTTCGCTCTAGTTTCTGCAGGTAACTCAGGCACAACATTGTTCTCAAGCAGATAATCTATTCTAGCTTGAATAGACTCTAAAAGCTCATCAGTTGGATTGCCTTTAGCATTTTGATGCAAAGAAACCTGCGGGTTCCACGGATCGATCCTACAACGCTCGGCTGTGTGATCGGTTGTTAAGAACGACTCGCCGTCTTCAATAACTTCTTCAATTACATCAAATGCAAGAGCATCTTCATCACATGGCATATCTGAGAAATAATATTTCATGCGAGTATATGTTTCGATATCTAAAACAAATTTCTCAACACTTACGCTCATAAATGATTGAATTGATCCTGTGGCATGCATCATTAGATTTGCTTTTTCACTAAATGACTCAAAGAAGTTAATAGCACTTTCAACTCCGGCTTGAGCATTTAGTCCATTTGCATTTGTCATGCCGCCGCCGCTTCTGCAAGGTAGTCCATATTTTTTAGCAATATGAGATGCATATTTTGACTCCATATTAAAGCCTGGGCAGCAGTTTGATACAGCCATGTTAGACATATCGGATACAGTTCCTGCATAGGCATAAATAAGTGGAGTATGAGGACGAACTAGCTGAGCATACACGTTGATGCCAAGTATTTCTGCATTTGCCACTGTGATGTTGCCAGCAAGAGAAATAGGTCCTGTGGTGCCTGCCATAGGAGCTGGGCAAATTGCTATTGGCTGACCTTTTAGCGCACAAAGTTTTGTTGTCTCAATCGTGTTTTGCGAAACGCCTAGCGGAGCCAATGGAGAAATTAGATTAAACGTGCATGGGAAGTCTGTGATGTCTCTGTCAAATACAACCTCCATCATCTCAAAAATGTTTTCGCATACTTTGCCATCTCCACATACAGAAAATAGTGCTTTATCGGAGCGGCAAAGTGTTGTATAAACCATAATTTCTGCTGAGATTAAAGCATCTATATCAGCCGGTTGAACCAAGATGCCGCCATTGATCGAAAACTCATCACTTGCCTGCACGATGTCTGCAAGTTTGATGAAGTCCGCAAGGGTTCCATTGCGCGTAGTGCCATCAGCTTCTGTTATAAATGGGCTGCCATAGCCTGGAGTCATATATAGATCTTCCATGTTCATGTTCACATCATATTTTGGATTGCGAGCATGAACTGTAAACTCCTTTGTTGTAACATCTAGCGCATCCATTACCTGCTTTTCAGTAAAATATGCCCTGTTACCCTCAACTTTAATTCCTTTGCTTGCCATGAATTCAAGAGCTTCTTCATCATGAAAAGCAATGCCAATTTCTTCTAGTACATTTAAAGTGTTTTGATGGATTTTTTCTACAATTTCTTTGTCGCGTGCAATTTCGTGTTTGTTTCTCATGTTGATTTCCTCCTATTCATCAACTTTTAGCCCAAGCTTATTAGACATGAGCATTACAACCAAAACAAATGTGTGCATAACTTCTTAAAAAAGTTGCAGATTTGCAGATAAGCTGCGTTTGTGCTCTTCTAGTCATCATGATTACTAAAAGATAAATAAAAAACGAAGCTTCATGCCAGCCACATCGTATGTATAAAAAGTTAACTATAGAAGTAATAAAAACAAAAACTAAAGACCAATAAATCAGCCATATATATTTAAGTTTTAAAATAAAATCTATATCCTAAACATCTAGCGTAACATCAACGCCAGGATTTACATATATAGAATATAGCTCTGTAATAAGTTCAAAACATTCATTGGCTGCTGCCTTTATTGCTGCATCATTATCAGACGATGCGGGGCACTGGCTTAACATTCCAAAAAAAACCGCAGTTGAAAGACGAGCCAAAGTATAAGAGTTTTTCATGCTTATAAGACCTAGATTAGCAGAGCGTCTAAGTGAAATAAAAGCTCTTGTATTAAGATCAGTACTCAAAACAATGTTGCCGGTAAATCCATCAAGACTAATCATCTCAGATGGAAACAGACGATAATATTCCAAAATATATTCAGACATACTTTCGTCTTGATCACCATTAAAAAATAAGTCGTAGTAAACCTTGTTCTCAAATGCATTGTCTATAAAAGCTTTCCAGTTACTAAGGTCTGCCTGAATTAAATTTGCATCTTGTTTGTCAACGCGGTCAAATTCGTGTCTTAAATATTTTATATATGGTTGCAAGAACTTAACTGCTGCTACCATCATTAAGTCTTGCTTGTTGTCAAAGTGCCGATACAAAACAGCGCATGTACAACCTGCTTCATCAGCTACACGTCTAATATTAAGACCCTCTATACCCTCTTCCTCCATAATTCTTATGGCGATAAGGACATACTTTTTCTTCATATCAAGAGTGTCTGTTGCTGCGCCCTTTCGTTTAGTCATCATGATTACATCTCCAATATAAACAAAACACATAAAAAGTCAATAGATTCTTTAATCTTTTTTAAATGCATTTAATTTCTCTACATTTTTCCCTAGCAATATTTCTTGAATATTTTAATTAATTTATCTAAAATTAACCAATCTACCTTGGCATATATAATTTTTGAGCAAAACAAGATACCTTATCTCACAAATTCTTATAATTAAAATAACTTATATACCTGAAGCATTAATCACACAATAAATATTGTACTCAAGATGACTTGGTTTAAAAATTCTCATATCGCAGTCGGAAAAACAAGAATATATCAGCTTAACTAAAGCTTTTCTTTCCATGTAGTTCCACACTTATGACAAACAAAGGTAACTTTGCCTTTCTTGCCCATTATTGCTCCTCCAGCTGCTCCAACAGGGCCTAACAAAACTCCACCAACAACCGCTTTGCCAAAAGACAACGACTTTTTGCTAGAAGCAACAGCTTCAAAATTTAGACTTTTGCAATTTGGACAACAAATTGTTTTTGCCATAATAAAACCCCTTTACAAAATGTGTTTATACTATACATGTTTACCTTTGACCTAACAAAATATACAAAACACACTCTATCATATAGGGCGGACATTAATTTTTCACCCGCAAAATAAAAATCTCCACAAAACTATATAAAAAAGAACCGGCAAAGTAATATATACAATACCGGCTCTTATTTGGAGGGCTTAATTAAAATATGTTGCTAAATTCTAAACACAAAACGTTTATTTAGCTGCTACCAAGCTTTTATAATCGGATCTAATTTCGTCAAGCATAGCGCCATCTACACCGGCAGCAACAAGAACAGCCTTGACTTTCTCGTTGTCCTCATCGCTAATTCCCTTAGGATCTGAATCATATACCTTTAGCAAACGCTGCATTTCTGCCTCAATTGTCTTATGCATATAATCAGGATCTTTAGAAGAACGCTCTCCTACCTTTGGAGCATAAAGAACTCTAAAGTCTTCGAGAGTGCTATCGCAGTCTAGGAATGTTCCATATTGTGCAATCTCTGCAATTTCGTCAAAGTTGAGGGTCTCCTCGTCAACTCTAATTGGAGTTTGAACAAAATTAGCCTCTCTCATAATTTCAAAGTCGACCATCATCTTCTCAAAGCAAATTGCGTTCACAGCATCTGTTACACCACCGCAGTGGATAATGATGCTGATATTGTTTGCTTTAGCGTTGAAATAATTAAGCATAGATTCATAACCAGCTTGAACATTGACTCTAGCTGCATCTGATAAACATCCACCACCACGTGAAGGTAGTCCATAGAATTTGCCCATCTTTCCGGCATAGCCCTGCAAAATTGCAGCCTCTGGAGAAGCGCATGCATATAGAATATCGCCACGCATATCGGCAGCAACAGACTGGCATCCCAAAACGCAAGGAGCGCCAGGACGAACCATTTGTGCCAAACAAATACCAGCTAGAACCTCCGCTAGTCCAGATGCAACAGCACCTGCAATATAAATAGGTGCAGTTGCTCCAAGCATAGCACCAGGAGCCACAATTACAGCTTGGTTGTGCTCAGCCATAAGCATTAGGTTGTCAAGCATACGATCGTCTAGGCGCAAAGGAGAAACGGTATTGATTAGAGCCATAAAGTGAGTTTTCTCACAAAATGCATCTTTGCCACCATACCACTCGCAGCATGCTTTTAGCATTGTTTCCATCTCTTCTTTGTAACCTGTTGGCATAAGCATTGCTTTTTCTGAGTGTGTAATAAGCGAATAAAACATTGCTATTGTTGCAAACTCTTGGTCAACATTATTTGGTTGAGCCACGATGCCGCCTGTGAACTTAATTCCTGGTTCTGCCTCACATAGCTTAGTTGCTTTTACATAATCCTCCCATGTGCTTGGTCGTCTATTGCCATCCCAGTCGTCAACAAATGCTGAACCATAATCAGGAGCAGGATTGCTGCTTCCATCGCCCATTACAACATTGTTCTTTGGATCTGGAGCATGAACAGTAAATTGAGAAGGAGCCATATCAATATACTTTTTAACTTGATCTTCCGTAAAATAAGCAACGTTGTCATCATTTACTTTGATGCCATTTTCTTTAAGGATGCCTACTGCCTTAGGGTTGTCAAAATAAATTCCAACCTCAGACATAATTTTCATGCATGCCTCGTGAATAAGTTGCTCTCTAGATTTCTCTGCCATAGTAATCACACCTTTCTGGTTTTCCATACCCTTTATATGGAGCTTGTTTATAATTCACAGCTTATTTTTTTGCTGTGTATTACCAATATTTATTTGAACTAATGTCAAATTTTCTTTCATACACTCAAACTTTTTTTAATCCAACTAATTAAGCCTGCTGTTAAGCTTCACTTTTTGAATTTTCTTTTTTGTCTTCTATCTTTTTTGAATAGCGCACGCAGATTATAGAAACAATGACGCCTAAAACTCCGCAAGCTATTCCATAAAACCAAATGTAGTCATAACCTGCATTTCCAAATGCATCTATCCATCCGCCTGCAATCTTTGCAAAAAACACATCTGGTGTATAACAAATTAGTGAGATAATTCCTGTTGCTAGTCCTGTTAGTTTTACAGGAATACCAACCTCACTCATAGTTGCAAAATAAATTCCTTTCATACCCATAAAAATAATTGCAAAGAAAAATGTTATTGCGATACAAAGGAACAACATATTTTTAGTAAGCATTACCAAAATGATTGATATTGCACCTAGAGCTAAATAAATTCCCAAGGTCTTGCAGCGAGATCCAATTTTGTCTGCTACAAAACCGATTAAAAGCATTGATAAAGCAGCAATAATATAATTTCTAATTACCGCATAATTTGAGGCTGTGGTAGCATCGATTCCCAATACGTTTGTTGTATATGCACCTAGATAACCCGATCCAACCGCCACAAACGAGTAACAGAAAAAGATTAGAATTGCAACAAGCCAAACGCCTGGAAGTTTAAATGCTTTTGTGATGTCTTTAAGGCTAAATCCTTCTTGAGTATCCTCTATGCTTTGTGTACTGGAAGCTTCTTCAGCACCCATCACATCAGCTGGAACAATAATAAAAGTAATTACAGAAAGCAATAAAAACATTCCCGAACATAGAAGCAACATTACCATCCACTGTGTTCCCATAGCTTCTGGGTCAGCCACACCATTAACAATAGCTACACCTAAAATAAAGCTTCCCAAAAATCCAACTATTGTATTGATGATGTTTCTAACAAACTCACCTGTAGAAAACATCTTGCCTTGTTCATTTTCTGTTCCTAATTTTCTAATCAATTTTAGATAAGGTGAGAATATAAACACAACACCCACGCCCATCAAAGCATTGATTATCATTAGTTCTACTTGACCTGGGACAAATGCAAACCATGCGCACACAGCTGCAAATATCACTCCGCCAATTACAATTAGATACTTTTCGCTAAACTTATCTGCAAGTGCTCCGCCAAATACGTATCCAATCATGCAAACAAGACCTTCTATCATCGACATATCGCCAATAAACTCATTTACATAAGCTGGATCTACAACATTATTTGTTTGTGAGAACACAACAACCATTTGGTCATAGAAAGAATAACGAAGATAAGGAACAAAGCAAATTAGACCTGAAAGCATTGAAATTACTGTTAATACAATCCAACGCTTTTTTCCGCTAATTACCATTGCAAAGCCTCCTCTCAAAAATATAACGCGATGACTAAAGTAGTGTTTTAAATCTAGTGAATAGATAATGATTAAATTTAAAAACTCAAGCCTCTTAATAAAATCAAACTGTTAAAAGCAGTAGTTTTCTTTGTATTTAGTCAACGCGTTTACTTTAGGTTAAATATTAAGCTAGCCTAAGAGCTAGCAAGTGTATTAAAAAATATATGAGTATGAATATAGATTTATGAATAATCTTTATTCAAATTTTTGTCAAGTTGCAGGTAAAACCATATGCATATGTGTTTTTTGTGCTAAATGCAAATGCATAATGCTAAATATAAATTTGCTTACCCAAATAAAGCAAAGACAAACTTATGCAAAAT